>NZ_CAJXPA010000136.1 GCF_913058035.1 uncultured Paraglaciecola sp.
TGCTCCCAGCTGGCAAGTGTATTGCGGACAGCGTCATCAGCAAAGATATCCCTAGCCCCATAAAGTGTGCGCGCAATATGACGGATCTTGTCGAGTAAAGACATGTTGTCAGGATAAAGGGTTGAAAATTTTGCACTTCCAGACTCCACTAACGCGACAACTTTATGTGCTAGTTCTTGGGCGCCTTTTGAGCCCTCGGCCCAATGTTTACAGACACACGCCTCCACACCTAAATCATTGCAGTACTCGATGATTGCTCGTATTTCGGTTTCTGTGTCAGAGATAAAATAATTAATTCCAACCACAATAGGGACACCAAACTGCTGTAAGTTACGCAAATGACGACCAAGGTTGTCTAAACCTTTTTTAACGGCAATGATGTTTTCTGTATTAAGTGCGTTTATGGTCACTCCACCGTGCATTTTAAGTGCGCGTACCGTTGCTACTAAAACTACCGCATCCGGTTCTAAGCTAGCTTTACGACATTTGATATTAAAAAATTTCTCTGCACCCAAATCGGCACCAAAGCCTGCTTCTGTCACAACATAATCGGCAACCTTCAACGCAGTCTGCGTAGCGACAACAGAATTACAACCATGGGCAATATTGGCAAAAGGTCCTCCGTGGATAAAAGCGGGGTTATGTTCCAGTGTTTGAACCAGATTAGGGCTGAATGCATCTTTAAGTAAAACCATCATTGCGCCATCGGCCATAAGATCGCGCGCAGAGACCGATTTTTTATCTACCGTGTAGCCCACAATAATATTGCCAATGCGGCGCTGTAGGTCATTGATATCTGTCGCTAGACAGAATATAGCCATAACTTCAGATGCAACAGTAATATCAAAACCAGTTTGTCGAGGAATACCGTTACCAGTCCCACCAAGACCAATAACGACATCTCGTAGTGTTCTATCATTCATGTCCATCACCCGCCGCCAGGTGATCTTTTGCGGGTCAAGCTTGTTCTCGTTATCCCACTTGATATGATTGTCGATAAGGGCTGATAATAAATTATGCGCAGCGCCAATAGCATGAAAATCGCCAGTAAAATGTAAATTAATATCTTCCATGGGCACAACTTGCGCGAAACCACCACCAGTGGCACCACCCTTTGAACCGAAGCAGGGACCAAGACTTGGCTCGCGAAGGCAGATAGCTGTCTGTTTACCAATACTGTTTAGGGCATCACCTAAACCAACGGTTGTTGTTGTCTTACCCTCACCTGCCGGAGTGGGTGAAATCGCAGTGACCAATATTAATTTGCCGTTAGGTTTATCTTTTAACGTTGCAATAAAATCGCAATCTATTTTAGCTTTGTTGTGACCATAGGGGATTAAATGTTTGTAACCGATACCTAGCTTCGCACCAATTTCTATAATGGGCATTATTTGGCTTGCGCGTGCAATTTCGATATCAGTTTTCATTTTTATAGTACATCTCGAGTGCTCTTATTATAGGGAGTGTTGACGGATTATTTGATATCTTAAAACTGATTTTTGGATGTTAGGAGTGATGTTTCATTGTGTATTAACTTAATCCATGAAAGGACACCGCGATAAATGTCTCCAAACATAAATGGTAATAAAAACGAGCAAGTATCAGATATAAAGGAAATAAAATTCTCTTGTATGGACTCTAATATTGAGGTTGATGTCATAAGGATCATATATTTATCAAAATCTATTAATATGAATCGGGTCTTTTAATGACAACTAAATGCCGATTGGCTAAAAACCCCTAACCCATGCTTATTGCCGTTCAGCAGCCTAAGACAAGTTGTGTCAGTAAGCGGCCTGTTGTCAAAATCAGTTTAAGGGCGGCATTGGTTGAGCACCGGACATTCAGCACTGGACATTCAGCACTTTCAAGCTTTCGCGTGCTGTCAATAACGACGACTTATACTGCAAGTTTACTGAGTTATCTGACTATTAAATAAAACTGGAGACAGGGTCAACTTAAAACTTATACACCAGCTAGCTTAAGCTTTCATTGCGCAACCATTCATTGTAAAAGTCGGTTAGCTGGATGGCTAGCCGACATCATTGGAAATGTCAGAACCCACCATTTAGGCCTTTCCCCCTGCATTAATTCTTCAGTGAAAGTCTGTATTTGACATATTAGAGAAGTAACTGAATTTTCAGATTTGTTGATGTTTTAGAGCGCTTTTAATGTTGCCAGAATCAACAGGCAATATAAAAAATACTGCTCGAATTGTGGTCTTTATATACAAGGCAATGGTTAGTAAATCTCAGTTATTGAGCCATCTTCGAGATTAAAATTCATAAATTAAAGATGAAGCATACGAGTTTCAGTCCAACCTATTAAAGGTTAATCAAGATACTTATCGACTCCTATCGTCACTTTCAATACTAATCAACACTAGTCAACACCCTTAAACACTTTTCATATAACCAATAGATGACACTGTTACCGAAGATAACCTAAATCAACCATCGACTTACTTGTTTGCCGATTAAATTTTAATAGGTTCCGACTGTGTGGTTGTTAATGTGAAGCCAACCATTTGGCCGTGTTAAGAACCGACTATGTTATCGAGATAGTTGGCTATCTTCTCATCAATGTTCTAAATTTTCTTGCCACATCTTGGGGAGATTTTGCATCACAAATCGCTGACACCAGAGCCACACCAGCGACATCGGTGGCGATAACAGCTTCAAGGTTAGTGACATTAATACCGCCTATTGCCACTATAGGAAAAGAACTTTGTGCTACTGCATTAGCTAGCCCACTAATGCCCCATTCTTTTTTAATATCAGTTTTTGTGGGTGTAGCGAAAATCGCACTCAAACCTAAATAGTCGACGGGTAATGACTCAGCCTCAATCAGTTGTTGTTCGTTTTCAATCGACAGACCCAGTAATTTATCCTTCCCGAGTAGGCGGCGCGCTATGCCTGCTGGCATATCTGATTGGCCAAGGTGAACACCATCGGCATCAATCGCCAATGCCACATCTACCCTATCGTTTATGATCAGAGGTATACCGCTTCCTTTTAAAACAGCTTTCACGGCCAGTGCTATTTCAATAAAACAGCGAATATCTCTCTGCTTTTCTCTTACTTGCACCATGGTTACGCCACCCGCTACAGCTTCTCTAACAACATTTTTCAATGTTACAAGGTCTTGTTTGTCATCGGTGACTAAATATAGACGGTATAGATCCACTTTGGCGCTCACTATTGCTTAATTCAATTCACGCGGTACGTTCAGCCAGAAAAGTTGAACGTGCACCAGGTCAGGATAATTTTATACGTTGTATCAGTGTCTTTTCATCCAACTGATACAATGCGTCCACTATGTTGAGTTGTAAACTCCCGGGGCCTTTTGATTGCGCAGCTGCAATTTCACCTGCCACACCTAAAATCGCAACCGCCGCTAATCCGCTTTCTTCACCAATGGCGGCAAAGGCTCCCGTCAAGGCACTTAACGAGCATCCCATGCCGGTTACATAAGGCATCATCGCATGGCCATTGTTTAGCTGAAACTCACCCTCGGGAGTGATCACAAAATCAGTTGCTCCAGAAATAACCACATTACCTTGGTAAGTTTCTAGCAAATAGTGGGCCGCGCCCACCGCCGCATCACTATCATCCTGAGCATCAACGCCTTTGTGTTGTGTTTTTTCTCCAGCAAGCGCAATAATCTCAGAAGCATTACCGCGAATAATCAACTTATTTGCGGCGTGTCCAATTTGACGTGACGTTGCTGTTCTTAGCGCACTAGCACCGCATCCCACAGGATCAAGCACGACGGGCTTGTTATTAATATTTGCCTGTTCAACTGCAAATAACATACGTGGGATCCATTGGCTGTCTAAGGTGCCAATGTTGATCACCAGCGCACTCGCAAAAGACATCAGTTCTGCCATCTCTTGACGGGAATGCGCCATGATGGGTGACGCGCCCATCGCCAGCAACGCATTAGCGGTATTATTCATTACCACATAGTTTGTGATATTAACTACCAGTGGTTTTTGTTCACGCACCGTCCGTAACGCTGTTACGATTGTATTAATAGCCGTGTCCAATTGTTGATTCATACGTTATTCTCCAAAGTGGCATTTAAGCCTTGCTGCCAAAACGCAGTTTCCATGCGTGTAGCGGTTCTAAATATCTTAATCAGGTTTTGACCGCGCTGGCTTTCCAAGTCAATTTCAGCCAACAATGTATCAATGTGTGCGGTCCCTTGCGCGGCACTTTGCTGAAATTTTTCACCTGCATATAAGGTGATCCAGTCGATAAATGGGTTACCTTGCAGCTTAGTGTTTTCACCTGCGCTGAGGTTACGTCCTATCTCTGCATAGCCCATAGAGCAGGGGGCTAACGCCGCGTATAAATCAACAATATCCCCTTTTATGCCCGTATCCAGAACATAACGTGTGTAAGCAACCGTTCCAGCATCTTCGTCTTCAGCTTCCATATCTGATTCAGTCAGACCCCAGTTAGCGCAATAACTCACATGGTGACTTATTTCTGAATTCAGTAATGTATTGACACTCAGCAATGCGCCACGCATATCGGCTAGGGTGTTTGCCTTGTAAATTGCCAGCGCATAGGCACGGGCATATTGCTTTAAAAACAAAAAGTCTTGTTTAAGGTAATGCAGGTAGCAGGAATGCGCTAACGTACCTTTTGCTAGCTGTTGAACGAAAGAATGCTGAATGTATGCATCCCAATCTTGCTGACAGGCATTGATTAAATCTTGATGTTTCATTTAATGACTCGATTGGTTATTGATAGAATAAAAGACAATTTATTAAAAGCTAAGCACATAATCTTGCGCTTTTGGCTGTGTCGTAATGGCTTTTTTTGTATACATAAATTGGGCATAGTCATCGTAGCGCTGCAAATCAGCAGCAGCAGGGTGCGCTGAAAAATGCATAAATGTATCGTTCCACGCAAGTTTGTTAAGTTCATTATTTAAGGTGTCTGGGGCAAACGCTGCAAACTCTTCCCACGCTTTTTGCGGGTTTTTAGCAATGTAAAGACTCGCTTGCTCTATGGCCTTATTAAAGGCGATGATCGCGGCCTTATCGTAAGTATTTGCATTGGCCACAAAGATCAGCTCGTCATAATGCGGTACACCATAATCTTCAGGAAAAAAACTTTTCGCTTTAAACCCTTCAAGGGTAAGTTGATTTGCCTCAAAGTTACGTAATCCGCCCCAAATGGCATCGACTCTGCCAGAAGCCAGTGAAGAAGAAAGTGCCCAGCCTACATTGATAATTTTTACATCGTCATAGTTAAGACCGACCGTTTTCAGCATCGTATCGATACTCGCCTCTACGTTACCGGCCATAGCAATACCTATTTTTTTGCCTTTCAGGTCAGACAGATCATTAATGTTGTTATTGTCTAACACCATCAGTGTATTTAAAGGGCTAGCAATCAACGTTGCCGAGCGGATCAAGGGTAAACCCGCCGCGACATCGATTATCAAACTAGGTTGATAAGATATCGCTAAATCTACCTTATTAGCAGCAACCAGTTTTGGAGGCATGCTTGGATCTGCGGGCTCTTGAATGTCAACATTAAGGCCTTGGGCTGCAAAATAGCCGCGTTCTTTAGCAATAATGACAGGACCATGATTTGGATTGACAAACCAATCCAACATCAGGGTCAGTGTTTTAGTATCGGCCTGCGTCGACGATGAAAACAGGCTGGCAGTAAGCACTAATACAGTCACGATAACGTTCTTTTTCATTACATTTCCTTTAATATTTTTACTGCTATTTATGTAGGTATTGATATGCATAGATCGCTGATGATAATTTTGTTTAAGCTTCCCAAGGGATCAGTTTTTTCAGACACCTATCTGCTACAAAATAAAGCGTGATAGACAAAACCGACAAGATAAACAGGGCAGCAAACATTTCGTCTATTAGCATGCGTGCGTTTGCCTGTAACATCAGATAACCCAGACCTTCGCTAGAACCAACCCATTCTCCGGCTACTGCGCCAATGGGGGCTATTACGACCGCTACGCGGATCCCTGAAGCAAGGGTAGGTAATGCCGCTGGAAATTGAATATGCCGCAACATTTGCCATTTTGTTGCCCCCATTGTTTTTGCTAGTTCTAGATAACCTAAAGGGGTATTTCGTAAGCCGTCGAAACAACAGGTGGTGATAGGAAAAAATATGATCAAGGCAGCCATCACAATTTTCGATGCAATTCCGTACCCCAACCACAACATTAATACCGGCGCGATAGCGAAGACGGGGATGGCTTGGCTGGCTATCAAAAGGGGTAACAACCAGCGTTTAACGGGTTTAAATAACAACATCTGCAACGCGAATAACAGCCCCATACTTAAACCCAGTAGCAAACCCAATATAATTTCTTGAGCGGTAACCCAGCCGTGTTTGAACAAAACTTGGTGTCTCTCAATCAGCCTTTCAAATACAGCAAAGGGGCTAGGTAGAATGAATGAGGGCATTTCAAAAATAACCACCACAGCTTGCCATAAGCCAATAATCACCGCCGCGCTGACCAACATACGTAGCAGTGACTTGTATAGCGATTGTTTGCTTTTCACCTCACGTAGCAGTGGATCAACTGTGATTGGCTCTACTCGGGTCAACTCACTCATAGTCTTGCTCCAAGCGACCCATGATGGTTTGCTGAAGTTCGGCAAACTCTGTATCAAAATTACGGGGCGTCACCGATTTGGGTACAGTTAAGGATTCAGCAAAAGCAGGTCTGCCTTGCATAATATAGAGTTGGTCTGCTAAGCGAATGGCTTCTTGTGGGTCGTGGGTGATCAACACGACCGTTTTATCTTGCAGTAGTTGGTAAGCAAGATTTTGAAGACGATACCGCGTGACAGCATCTAATGCAGAAAAAGGCTCATCCATTAATATGATAGGCTTGTCTTGCAAAAGCGTTCTTGCTAACGCGACACGTTGCCGCATACCACCCGATAATTGCTGTGGCATATAATTTGCCTTGTCTTTGAGCCCTACTTTTTGCAATAAAGCATGCGCTTTATCAACCATCAAATGGGTTTTCTTTGCTGATGAATGCGCAGCACCAAATTTAGTACTCAACATGACGTTTTCTAAAGCCGATAGCCAAGGCATCAACAAATCTTGTTGAGCCATATAGGTAATCTGATCTTTGCTATCACATGGTGGGTGTGTATTGACTTCACCCGCCCAGTCGACTCTGTCCTCCAGCAAATTAGCCAAGTAGCGTAATAAAGAACTTTTGCCGCAACCGCTACGTCCCAAAATACAGGTCCAGGCTCTCGCCGGTATGTGAATGTTGAGTCCTGCCAGGGTCACCTCAGCGCTGTCGTGATAGCGCAGGTAACCGTCAACGATGTCTATACTAACAGCATTGTTTTGGCCTGATAGCAGCTGTTTATCAACGGACATCAGCATGGCCACTGAAAAAATGATTAATCGGCCCATGACCTTTGCCTATTGATAATTCGTCGGCATGAGCAATAGCTTCGGAGATATATTGTTTGCCAAGCTGCACTGCCCGTAACAAATCATGCCCTTGTGCTAAATAAGAGGCAATAGCCGAAGACAGCGAACAACCCGTACCGTGGGTGTTACGAGTGTGGATACGTTTTGCCGTTAAGTGGTGAACCTGTTCAGGAAATATAAGCAGATCATTACTGTTTTCATCCTGTTCAAGGTGTCCCCCTTTAAGCAATATTGTTGCTGCACCTAACTGTCGAAGTCCTGTGATCATGTTAAGCATATCTGCTGCGTTATCTGGTGTATCAACGCCTATCAGGGCGGCACCTTCGGATAAGTTGGGTGTAATAATATCGGCGAGTGGCAGTAATTCAGTTTTGAGGGTGCTGATCGCGGATACTTCTAACAATAAGTCGCCACTGGTCGCTACCATGACAGGGTCTACGACTAAAAATGCAGGTTGATACTGTTTTATTTTAGCGGCTACTAGATTGATAATGCCAGACTCAGCTAACATGCCGACTTTGACGGCAACAACGTTCAAATCAGTAAAAACCGCATCTAACTGCTTTTCGACATATTCTAGCGGAATAGGAAAAATAGCTGACACGCCCAGGGTATTTTGCGCGGTGATGGCCGTTATGACTGAACAGGCATAGCCTCCCGTTGCGGATATCGCTTTAATATCGGCCTGAATACCTGCACCACCACCGCTATCAGATCCTGCAATTGTTAATACAATAGGCGTAGATGAAGCATAAGCTCTATCTGTCACAGAAAAATCTGTTTCGGGAGGCTCTGTTTGGGTAGCAAGCGATGCTTTGATGGGAGTGACTGTAATATTTGACATAAAGCTCCTAACGTTGACGCGTAGGAACTATATCGAGCTGAAGATTTGAAAACACTGAAGAGTCAATCATACAAAACAAGAAATTAGTTCCCTACGCCAGTGCTAACTGAATCAGGTTCAACGGGTCTTGCGATATGCAATCTCAGCCTTAAAGGCTCCCCGACTATTTTTTGATAATAACAAGTTTTATTAAAAGCGCAATATAACAATGTTAGTAATTAATCTGGGTCAGCAAAACGTGAAATGTTGACAATGTTGAGTGCCAAGCTATCTTCCCAAGTTTAATGACCTGTCATGTTGGAAGATATCGGTTAAAAAAGAGTGAGACCGCATCTAAGTTAGACACAACCCTTGATAATGATAAATTTAAAAGGTAACTGACATCATTAACGAGAGAGTACTTACATTTACCTCAAGCGCCTGGCAGAAAGAGCAAATAGTACAAAAGTGGATTTAATTTTGCCCCGCCTCCGACTTTTTCGGTTACTTGCCTTACTCAAGTTCTAACCCCCCTTTGTAACGTCATGAAAATACGCAACTAAAATTCATTTATTTGCAAAAGGATTTTGAATAAGTAATTTTCAGGTGATTCAGATTCTGAAGTGACAATATGTCTATATTGTCAGCGCATGGGTGATACTTCGACCAACAGGTTCAATCAATTAACAGTCATTCGACCTTAATTATCTATTCGGATTGAGAAGTATACGTTTCTAGCAAAATAAAATGTTTGAAGTCGATACTTATTAATTATCTAAAATCAACGAACTAAAAAGATTCACTCCATCGTTACGTCATAAACCCGTTCAATACGTTCAAAATGTAAGATAGCATGTGCATACAAAGTCTTTATAAAGTAATACAAGGTAAACAATATGAGCCGTCATTTTGAACAAGCCCAAGGCTTGACAGAGGAGCACGACCCAGCTACCCATGAGTTTGTGTTTAACCAAACCATGTTAAGAATCAAAGACCCTGAGCGCACACTAACGTTTTACACCTCAGTATTAGGAATGACACTTGTAAAACGATTAGATTTTGATGAAATGAAGTTCACACTATATTTTCTGGCATGTATAACACCAGAGCGTCTCAGTGATTGGTCTAGCGATAATAATCAGCGCATGGTGCAAACCTTTAGTCGCCCTGCTATGTTAGAACTCACCCACAATTGGGGCGATGAAAGCGACGCCAGTTTGTCTTATCATAGTGGCAACGAACAGCCTAAAGGCTTCGGTCACATTGGCTTTGCGGTTCCTAATATTGACGAGGCCTGTAAACGATTTGAATCTTTAGGCGTTGAGTTTAAGAAAAAACCGAACGATGGTGGCATTAAAGGCATTGCTTTTATTAAAGATCCAGACGGCTATTGGATTGAGATTTTCACACCGGAACGCTTACCAGATTTATTAGGTAGCCGTTTATAATAAAAGATAAATTATATACTAGCTCACACTTGAACTGACTGACCATTGCGAGCGATCAACAATCATTCACAAATTTAAAGCCGAATGATAATAACGGCCACCTGTAACCCAGCTAATCCCAAATTTGGCGTAGTGACTTATTTGCAAACAACACCAATGTAATGCTTTATAATGAGATATCACGCCTAATTGAATGGATAAAAAGAAGCTGGCTTTGTGCCAGCTTCTTTTCAATACCTAAGACTGATTAAAACCGGTAACTAGCCAACAAATCTAAAGAACGCAAACCGTCACCACCAACATCAACGCCAAGTCCAAAATTAATTGAAAATGAGCGGTTAAACCAATAATTAGTACCCAAGTTAACTGCAGTTATTGCATCGCGGCGATCTCGGTCAACTTGTGTGACGCCCCCATACAAACTGAATTTAGGCGAAAAATAATACGCAGCAGAGGCAACGACAGAAGTATCTTCGCCAATAACTGTGCCTTGTAGTTCTAGATCCCAACCCGGTTTAAAGGTGTTGCTGTTGCGCTCCAATGTTGTGTAACGTGTATATATCGAAAACAAAAAATCGTCGTTTTCGTCATAGTCAAATCTAGTGTCAGATTTGAAGTAGTCTAAGCCAGCACCTACTTCCCAGTTGTCTTGGATAAACTGTCCAATATCTGTACCTATCCTCATATTGGATTCGTCATCGTCAGCAACACGACTAAAGCGTGGTCTAACTACCCAGTTATTTTGTAAAAAAACTTCAGCAGATACTTGCAGTCGCGAAACGTCATCAATCTTAAGGTAATCAAGGTTGATACTATCGACCCGTTGCAAATATGAGCTGATCTCCCAAGCGTTATGGTCAAGCTCAACGTCTTTAAAATAGTATTGATATCCCACACCAAAAAAATTATCTTCTGTGTCATTTAGGTCGGCAATACCTACCCTAAGTTCTTGATCAAAAGTGTTCGCATATGAAAAAGTAATGCTTGAAACAGCAATTGCCACTGCCAGTACTATTTTTAGTGATTTCAAATTAATCCCTTAAATAAATGATTATGATGGACTTACCGACTAGTAAGTCATTATACGATATAATACGGTAAAATAAGTTCACGGGAAAGTTGAAATATTGTCTATTGGCAACATTAGGGCCGCTCTCGGGTTAAAGTCGCCAGTCCATACTTGACTTATCAATTCAGAAAATGGCACTCAGGTGATAGGCGAGTTTGAGTGGTCAGCAGACGGTGGAAGAGCTAGCCTTTCTAACGGCTTAAATACCAAGTACTTACTAAAGCAGGTGTCTAGCTGCGCCAATATAGCGCCGACTCAGATAAGTCTGTTTGAATAAAAGCGGTTCATTATCAAAAACACAAGCAATATCCAAAACTGGTTTGCACAACGGTGGAAGACCCTTGCTTTGAAATCTGAATTACGTGAAAACGGTTGATTAAGAGACGATAGTTCGCTGGTTTTCGGCCCCTCAAGGATACAAAAGAGAGGTAAAAGAGAAGTAAAAGAGAGGTAAATATGAGGCAAGATATATTTTCATCTTATAAAAAATGACGTTTTATTTTACCTATATTCATAGCGTAACATTGTGATTAGATGTTACGTTCGTAGGTAGTAATAAGTATTAAGTGCTGCCATTTATAATCAACCAAAGTGTTTTAAGGGTTAGCAATTTTTGTCACTAACAGAATCTGGAGTAATTATGAACGTGTCTTTTACTAAATATATTTCAATCGCTGTCTTGTCCTTAATCTTTGTGTCTGCTAGCTCGCTGGCTACGCAACACCATTCGCAAAGATTAGATATTTTCGAAACCGCTGTAGCTGATCCTTCCCTTACCACTTTAGTCACTGCCATCAAAGCGGCTAGGTTAGTCGATACTTTAAAGGGAAAAGGGCCATTTACCCTCTTTGCCCCTTCTAATGGCGCATTTGTAAAAATCTCAGAGGGAACCATAGGGGATCTATTGAGGGTAGAGAATAAAGAGAAACTAGTAGCCACACTCACTTACCATGTTGTTGCGGGTAAATTAATGGCAGCGGACTTGGTGAAGTTAAACAAAGCTAAAACAGTTCAAGGTGGTGAAATAGTTATTGATACCTCAGATGGCGTTAAAATCAATAATGCCACTGTGATCAAGACTGATATCATGACCTCAAATGGTGTGATCCATATTATCGACACTGTTGTTTTGCCCGACATGTAGTCTTTCTCGGTTCATGCTCAATGCCAAAAAGTCTATGTTTTTACTTAACGTTATTCGACATTGATTAATGAGCCATCTACTAATGGATGGAAATGCATAATGGCAAGGATGCAGTAACTAAACGCGCAGTTAGGGTCAAAGCTAACTCGGCAAATTCCTCTACTAATTTGGGTCAACCCGAATCGATCGGTCAAAATATTGTCGTTTAATTTTTTTGAAAAAATTCTGAAGGGCAGGTTAGTTGAAAATTGAAATCATATGATTTTTAAATGCGTTAAACGCCTTGAAGATTCTATCACTGCATTTAAGGATGGCTGTTTTATTTCTCTATTTATTTCTCAATTTATTTCCGTTACTTACATAGCCAACCGTAGGCCGTATCCAGAGTGATGAGGTAAAAATGTCGTTAAGGTTCAACATGCTTGAGTATAGTTTTCGATAGGGTCAAGACGTTGATT
>NZ_CAJXPA010000137.1 GCF_913058035.1 uncultured Paraglaciecola sp.
ACAAAAAATAAGAAAAAAAAAGACTGATTAAAAACCAAGCTTAAAAAGAGAACACACATAAAAACTATATAATCAGAGGAGCAATAACGACATAAGTTCAATTTTTTGTAAATAATATATCAATGAGTGTTGTGGCAGTGCAAAAGGGCGATAAGAGAAAAGACAAAAAATTAAGATGGATGTCACATTAGCTCCTCTCGAAGGTAAGTTAAAAACATCAGGTTTACTAACGAGTAGAATTATTAAGTTGAAACTTCTACCAAGTTCATTTGAAAGACAAAAAATAGGCAAAAAAAAGCCTGATTAAAAAACCAGGCTTAAAAGGAGAACACACATAAAAACTATATATTCAGAGGGCCAATGACGGCATAAGTTCAACTTGTTGTTAATTATTTTTCAATAAGTGTTGTTCTGTAGCAGAATTAAGATGGATACCATGTTAATTATTAAGTAAGGAATCTACGGGGTGGATCTGCGAGGTCAGGTCGTTGAAAAATCTGCGGAGTGAGGGAAATAATAGCGAAACCCTAAAACACTGAGTCGGCATAGCCAATGCTCTTGTTCTACCCTGGACTCGAGGCTAGTTGTTTATCTTGTGAATTTTATAGGGGCATACATAACTAACCCTTCCTGATGTAAGACTTTTAAGCTGACTACTCGCACTCCTAAAGAAACCAGCACAACCGTGCTAAATTTCCCTAATCCTTGGATCAAGAGCACTGCTATTGTGCGTTTTTTTGCTTACTTTGCGGCTGTGGGTAAAAATCAAGTCATACGTAAGAAATTTTATTTAAAACAAGCCATGGTTGGCCGTACTAGTCAGAGCATAAAAATAAGTTAATAGTATCAGAACGCTAGATTAAAATGTGAATGGCAGAACCATTCATGATGATAGAAACTATTTAAAACAATCGACTATAAAATTTAGGTTAGTTTTTATATCGAGAGTAAGAAGTAAATTAATAAAATAATTCTAGGAATTTAACTTGTAACGTCCGCCGAAAAAACACAAAAGAATGGGCGAAAAAAATCAGATTGGAGTGTGGGTAGCCGTGGCAATAGTGCTCAAATTTCAACTAAGTAAGGGTGCTCAGAAGTTAAATTTAGGACAATACCCTTTTCATAAGCCTCAGATTTAATATGCTGCTGATGATGCCCATTCTGCTGTTGGTGTTAAAAACTGACTAGATGAAACGACATTGCTTAAACATAACGTCACCCAGTTGTATGACTTTATGATAATACTGTTAGTCGGCAAGGCCGATGATGTTGATTTAACATCGACTCAAAGTTCACTGATTATTTTGTCAATTCAGAAGGGTTATTAATAAGCCGCAAAAGCACTGAATTCAATTTGAGTTTGCCTAGGTAGTTTTAGGCAATACACCGGTGCCTGCGAGGTATAGTGCTGCTATAATCTGCTGTCAATAAGCGAGTCAACTCAGGCCTGCTAGTCTCAAAAAATCTATCAATAAGTGGCGTTAACTCTTAATCCAACCCCATAACCCAAGTGAAAAGCCTTTTAACAGATCAATCCCCAGTGCTGATTTAAGCAGGTAAACAATCACCAAACCCAGTGCAACGCTGAAAACTAAAAATAATAAGGTTAGTAACAACATAGTTATGAGCGTAATAGACTGCTCTTGTCTAGATAGGTTGCGAATGTTGCGGCCCATCAGCAATACATAGTAGATACGGAACGGGTAAAAAGGCACCGGAAAAGTACCGCGTATATCGATTTTGTGCTTACGGTACTGGCCACTGCCTATGGCGACTTTGATATGACTGAGTTGAGTGTCAGTTAAAAGTGATGCTGTCTCTTGAGGCAATCGGCTTAGAAAACTCATGATGTCGGGATCTTCACGAACACAGTATGCTGGCTTCATTGGCATTCCTTATTAATTACTTTGAGTAGGACGAGTTTGCAGTATTCGTATAGCAGTATTTTCTAACACACGGTAAATGCAATGTGGCAGCATCGACATTAGTGCACAAGCGTATGTTGCGATGGTTCTCATAGGCTCTTCTATGACTATTTTAGGCTGGGTGAGCAATGCTTGATTAACCAGTTTAATCGCTTGCCAAGAACTGCCTGAATGGATGGCCCTGCGCGCTAAGTATCGTAACTGATAGGCTCTGGCCAAGGACGAATAACGTTTAAAAAAAATGGGGTGGTTTTTCTGGTTTTTATTCATAGCAAAACACCAACTAGCATACTGTTTATTTAAGTTAGCAGATAAGCCACCATTGTTAACCCGGTAATAAGTAAGAGGTGTTTTGATCCCCTCGAATTTCCAGTTTTCAAGAAGTGCAATACGCAACCACAACTCGATATCTTCTGATTGACGTAACTCTTCATCAAAGATGCACCTCCGTCCGGTTTTGTTGCTGGTAAAAGTGACTTCTTTTAATAACCGCCTTCTAATTACTGCTGCCGAGCCGTTACCAACTGGGTTGCGACAAAATACGTCTTTGGCACTAATATTTTTTAGTTTTGGGTATTGCCCTATGCCTATATACTTGCCTTCTTCGTTAACAAACAATGAAGAGCAGTAACTCACCCCCACGTGTGGGTAAGTGTTAAGGTGATTGATATGTCGGGCTAGCTTTTCTTTGGCCCAAAAGTCATCGGCATCAAGTAGGGCAACATACATGCCTCTTGAAGCTATAATGCCGGTATTTCTTGCAGCGGATAGACCACGATTAGATTGTTGAATCAGTTTTATTCTAGGATCAGAAAACCGAGCTAATTTATGAAGGGTGTCATCTGTGCAACCATCATCGACGCATATTATTTCAAAGTTTTTAAATGTCTGTGTTAATACCGACTTTATACATTGGTCAATGTACTTGCCGACGTTAAACATGGGAATAATAACAGTCACTAAGGGGAAGGATGGTCTATTCATGAGTTACTCCTACTAAATAACAGGGATGTAAATATGTGTTCGAATTTGTGCCAAGGGATCAATGTCATCAGCCACACAGAGCTACAAGCTAAAATGGTTAAAGCAAAGTTTGTTGGGGTAGTCGCTTGAACGGCTAATAACCCAACTACACTAATTATTAAGCAGAATAGTCGTACGTATAATTCTTTTTGATAATGGGCTTTTGCGCGTAAAATATTACACTGAGTATCAATTAATAATGCGGGTAACGCCGATACACATAGCAGCATTACAATGATGTGGTTTTGTTGCCAAACTTGGTTGAATAATAAAGGTACATAGAAAGGTACCAGTAATGCTTGGATTAAAAATAATGTACCCACTGCACAGGTAATTAAGTAAACCATCGGAATATGTTTATTGAGTTGGTCGCATCTGTGTTTGTGACACAAGTAAGGATAAAGTGCGGTATTAAATGCGTTATTAATCGACAGACTCAGGCCAACCCCAGCACTCTTGGCAAAGCTGTATAAACCAAATAATTCTGGGTTTAGCAGACTTGCACCAATCAGGGTGTCTGATTGCATGCGTAAAGCTCTGACTAACTCTGTAGACAACAATCTCCCCGATGTTTTGGTGAGCTTTAGAAATGTCTTCCATTGAAAGCCAACACCAAAATGTTGTACGGGTGCAAAATAAAATAAGCTTATCCACAAAATGGCAAATATCCATTTACCATAAACAACCGACATGATGCCGCAATCTAATAAGGCAAATATCGCAATGCTAATATTTTCGGTAACGATACACAGTGCGTTACGCATGCTGTAATAACGCATATTACCTTGACGCTGAATAAGGAATACTTTGATACTCACCAAGGGGTAAAAAAGATAAACAACCGCCATTAAACTAATTAAAGGGATGAGTGAGGGGGTTTCGTAGAAATCAGCAATAGGCGAAGCCAGACCTGCTTGTGCACCAGCAAGTAATATACAAACCAACCACTGTAACAAGGCTCCATTTTTAGCGTATGAAGACAACTGCTGTTCTGTGCATTGAATAATCTGTGCACCTGCACCAGAGCGAAGAATGAGCTTAAATATTTCATGACAGGCTAATGCAAGCATCACAGTGCCGTACTCAACAACGCCTAAATTTGCCGCTAACGCTAATATCACCAACACTCTTGATATTTTAGCTACTATTTCAGTAGCCATGAGCCAACTGGTATTACTGAGCAGTCGTTTACTTTCATCTTGCAGAGTAACTAGCATCGTTTTTATTGCCGAATCAAAAAATACTAATCTGAGTGTTTCAAGATGTAGGCCAATAATTGAGATTTATAACATGTTGAAATATATAACTATAATTTCATGTGGGTATGGAGTTATGGGTGAGATTTGCATGTTGCGACAGGCTTTTTCGCAACATGCAAAAAATGAAAGGTTAAATTATTAATCTTGCCATTGCTGGACTTTACGATACAAGGTTGATGGACTGACTTCTAGTAAACTAGCAGCTTTTACAACGTTGTCGTCACAAACACAAATAGCGTGTTCGATTGCTGATCTTTCTACTTCCGCCAAGCTGCGTACCGAACTGGTGTCGTCAAATACGTTATTTTGCGAATAATTTATAGCCTTATTAGAAGGTTGATAATTTAACTCAAGTGCAGAGGGTGATCTTCTTTTATTCAATAACTCAGTCATTTGATCTTGGCTTAACTGTAATTGCCTAGCCAAGATTTGCGCAGTTAATAACGGCCCTTCAGACATCACCACTGCACTGTGTATGGTGTTTTCTAGTTGCCTCACATTACCCGGCCATGAGTAATTATTGACAAGGGTGCCTGCATCAGAAGATAAACCAACAAATACCTTTTGTTCAATATCACTAAAACGATTTAGAAAATATTGAGCTATTTGGCAGGCATCGTTTTCCCTATCTTTAAGGGGTGGCAAATTAATAGAGATTACATTCAGTCGATAATAAAGGTCTTCTCTGAGGTGGCCATCTTCTATGGCTTTAAAAGGCTCTCGGTTAGTGGCGCTAACAAAACGAATATCGACCTTTTCTTGTTTATTACTTCCTACTTTTTGAAAGGTGCCGGTTTGAATGAAACGTAATATTTTTGCCTGCAAGCCTATGTCCATTTCGCCTAGTTCATCTAAAAATAATGTTCCACCATCTGCCATGGTTGCTGCACCGTCACGATTGGATACTGCACCTGAAAATGACCCTTTGACGTGTCCAAAAATTTCCGACTCCATCAACTCACTTGGAATAGCGGCACAATTCAAGCAAACAAAATGTTTGTCTTTACGGGGGCTAAGTTTGTGTAGGGCATCGGCTACCAGTTCTTTACCCGTTCCACTAGCGCCGGTAATAAACACAGAAGCATGGCTAGAGGCACAGTTTTCGATCGCATCATAGACAAATTGCATTGCCGTTGATTGACCGATGAATTTCATGAAATTGCGCTTACGTTTAGTTTGTACTTGGTCTAAGGTGTGTCGCAATAGGCTGCGTTCGGCCAATACTTCGCTATAGCTGAGTGCTTGCTGGATATTAAGTTTAAGTTCCTCGTTGTCCCATGGCTTTTTCATATAACTCCATATTCTTCCGGAGTTAATAGCAGAAATTACATCATTCAATTCAGTATAAGCGGTAAGCATAATACGTACTGTTTCTGGCCACAGCACAGCCACTTTTTGTAAAAATTCCATCCCATTCATACCGGGCATGTTTTTGTCAGATATAACAATATCTACATATTGTTGCTCAAGTATCTGTAAGCCTTTTTCAGCAGAGGTCGCAGTATACAGGGTGACACCCGTATTTCGAAGTAACCGAGTTAAGGCAGTTAAAATTTCAGGCTCATCATCAACAAACAAAATGCAGGCAGAGATTTCATTTGGCATAATTAATATTTATCCTCAATAACAACACACTACTTTTATCCAGCATGGCAGATTTTTTCGCCATTTTCACTCATCAATACGTCTTAGTGTATTAGTGGGTATTTTTAAACGTTTTATTAAACGATAAGAACCGTAGTTTTTATTTAATATTTTGCGTGGTGCAATGGTAAATCTATTAATACCAGTAAAGCTGCCTGACCTCCCCATTCTTTTGGCGCTTGATGAAAACCCATTACAGCGGGGTGTTGTATCAGCCAATTAGGGATAGATTTTTTGAGCACATAAGTGCCTTTGCCATGCATGATCGACACACAATAAACATGCTTTTTCTGTGCAACATGAATAAGGGCCGCAATTTCGTATTTAGCCTCTTCTTTTTTAATTCCGTGTAAGTCGAGAATGAGGTCTGGTGGGTAATCACCTCGGCGAAGCCGTTTGACTTCGTGGCTGTCTGTTTCTGGTTTCACATACTTGAGCGGTTGGTTGATATCAAAATGGCCTTCAAAACCATCTGAAAACTCAAATGCAGCAGCAGCTTGTTTAATTTCCGCTAAATCTTTGTAGTTTTTTTGCCTAAGTCCCGAATTCTGCTTGATGGAAAACCGCTGAGGCGGTATTTTGTCCTGCTTAATTGGCGCTATATCTTTGAACTCATCTTTAAAAAGATCAGAACCGTTGTTTTTTGTTTGAGTTTTTTGGTGAAATGGCGTGTTTTTCATTCATTACAAATACGTATCTGCTATTGATTGAGCATAGCAAAATTTGCTAGCAGAGAACATGTATTCAAGGTCTGCGGACCTAGATTTATTAAGCGATAAAATGACCACAGATACTTTTTCCGAAATTGATGCCGAACAAATTGCAGAAGACTTACACACTATCTTAGATATGGTGAGGTGGTCGGTGAGCCGTTTCAATCAGGCCGAGTTGTTTTATGGTCATGGTACCGACAATCCTTGGGACGAAGCCGTTAGTTTAGTTTTGCAGTTATTACATCTGAATCAAGATTTGACAATACAAACCGGTGATCAGTTATTTCATAGTCGTTTAACAAAAACGGAAAAGTTGAATATTATCAAGATAGTCAAACGCCGTGTTGAAGAGCGTATTCCGGTTCCTTATCTAACGAATCAGGCTTGGTTCTGTGACTTACCTTTTTTTGTAGATGAGCGTGTTCTTATACCTCGTTCACCTATCGCGGAGCTTATTCAAAACCACTTTGAAGAGTGGCTTGGCGAAAATGAACCTGAGCACATATTAGATCTATGTACAGGTGGAGGTTGTATTGCGATTGCTCTGGCTTATGCATTTGAAGAGGCCCAGGTGGACGCTGTGGATATCAGTCAAGACGCCCTTGATGTAGCAGAGCTAAATATTACTGAGCACGAATTGAACCATAGAGTTTATCCTATCAATTCAGATTTGATGGAGGCCTTGCAAGGTCAACAGTATGATTTGATTGTGAGTAATCCGCCTTATGTGGATGCAGAAGATATGGGTGACTTGCCAGAAGAGTTTCATCACGAGCCAGAATTGGCGTTAGCAGCAGGTGAAGATGGATTAGATTTAATTGACCATATATTACGTCAGGCCCCAAGTCATTTAACAGACAATGGTTGGTTGTTTGTTGAAGTAGGCAATAGCGAAGTGCACATGTATTCCCGTTATCCAGAATTACCTATTCAATGGGTAGAGTTTGAAAATGGTGGTCATGGCGTATTTGCTATATGCAAGAACGATTTAGTTGAATACTGGCGCTCAGTTGACCATTAAACTAGCTAGTTGATAGTAGACATTAGAAATATGGTTTAAATAAATCTTTCTCCTCGTGACAAGATACATAGCAAAACAATAGGATTTTAAAATTATGGCAGGTAATACCTTCGGTAAATTATTCACCGTCACCACCTTTGGCGAAAGCCATGGTACCGCTATAGGTGGCATTATCGACGGCTGCCCTCCTGGATTAGATTTGTCTGAAGAAGATTTGCAAGGTGATTTAGACAGACGTAAACCTGGTACGTCTCGTTATACCACAGCCAGACGTGAAGAAGATGAAGTGAAAATTTTGTCTGGTGTATTTGAAGGTAAAACGACAGGCACCAGTATTGGATTGTTAATCAATAACAACGATCAGCGCAGTAATGACTATTCAAAAATCAAAGATACGTTTAGACCCGGTCATGCAGATTATACCTATCAGCAAAAATATGGACTACGTGATTATCGTGGTGGTGGACGCTCATCTGCTCGCGAGACGGCTATTCGTGTCGCTGCTGGTGGTGTCGCTAAAAAATATCTCAAACAACGCCATGGTGTCGAAATTCATGGTTACTTGTCGCAGTTAGGGCCGATTAAAGTTGAAACTGTAGATTACGAGTTTATTAATACCAATCCATTCTTTTGCCCTGATGAGAGTAAAATAGAAGCATTAGATGCCTATATGCGAGACCTTAAAAAGCAAGGTGACTCTATCGGGGCTAAAGTATCTGTAGTGGCTACTAATATGCCAGTCGGTTTAGGTGAGCCTATATTTGATAGATTAGACGCCGACTTAGCGCATGCAATGATGGGTATTAACGCGGTGAAGGGCGTAGAAGTGGGTGATGGTTTTGCTACTGTCGAACAAAAGGGCAGTGAACATCGCGATGCATTAACCCCAGAAGGATTTGCTTCGAACCGTTCTGGTGGCGTGTTAGGGGGTATTTCAACAGGTCAAGATCTAGTTGTGCACATGGCACTTAAACCTACCTCAAGCATCAGCATACCGGGTGAAAGCATAGACGTGCATGGAAAAACAGCTGAAGTGATTACAAAAGGTAGACATGATCCGTGCGTGGGTATCAGGGCAGTGCCTATTGCTGAAGCGATGATGGCTTTAGTGGTAATGGACCATTTGCTTAGACATCGTGGACAAAATGCTGACGTTAAAAGCCCTACACCTATTATTGCTGCGCAGGTCGGGCCTCGCTAGGTCGGGCCTCGCAGGTCGGGCCTCGCTAGGTCGGGCCTCGCTAGGTCGGGCCTAAACAAGCCAAATCGACCTTTATTTTATTTTTAAAATTTAAGTTACCTCATTGTCTAAATCTGCATTCTCTACCTCTAATTTAATTTTACTCGCTATGACTTATCTGTTTTATTTTGGTCAGTTTGGCGTGCTTATGCCTTATTTAGGTGTTTTTTTAGATGGCAGGGGGTTTTCATCAGGTGAGATAGGCGAGCTTTTTGCACTGATTACTGTTGCCAGAATTGCAGGACCAAACCTGTGGGCGTTTCTTGCTGACAAGACGGGTAGGGCTCTGGAGGTCCTTCAGTTAGGCGCATTGTTAACTTTTGGAACTTTTTGTTTAGTATTTTTTGTTAACGGCTTTTGGGCGCTTACCCTTAGTCTTGCGCTTATGATGATGTTTTGGACTGCTATATTGCCACAGATTGAGGGGTTAACCTTAAAATGTGTGTCTGGTCAAGCCAACCGCTACGGGCGAATAAGGTTGTGGGGTAGCATTGGCTTTATATTGCTGACTATCTTTACCGGTAAAATGATTGATACATTTTCTAGCGATGCACCCATTTATGTGGGCGGGATAGTATTGTTTAGTTTGTTTTTAGTGACCTTATTTCTTAAAGAGCCAGCACAAGATAAAAGTACCGACCCTCATCAAATATCTATTTGGAACAAAATTAACACACCCGTGTTTTATGCTTTTTTACTATCAGCAGCTTTATTACAGCTTAGCTTTGGCGCCTATTATGGTTTTTTTGCATTATACCTGCTCGATTTAGGTTACAGCAGTCAAGCAACCGGATGGCTTGTTGCATTGGGTGTGTTGGCAGAAGTGATTATTTTCTTGCAAGCAGGAAAATTGATTACATTGTTCGGCGTAAAGTGGATTTTAGTGATCAGTATTTTGTTAACTGCGCTGCGCTGGTATTTATTGGCTATAGCAGCAAACAACCCTGTCATATTGATCGTCAGCCAAGTTTTACATGCATTTAGTTTTGGCATGACACATGCGGCGTCTATGCATTTTATACATCATTATTTTGGTAACAAGCTTCAAAGTCAGGGGCAGGCGATTTATATCAGTGTTGGCTTTGGAATAGGGGGGGCTATAGGTGGTTATGGAGCCGGCTACTTTTGGCAACAAGGCCAAGGTGCTGAATTAACCTTTACCTTAGCGGCTGTGGCGGCTGTTCTTTCTGCCCTTAGTTTGTTGTTTGTCTCGTCTAAGCGAATGTAGCTCCATGTGCGGGTTATCAATATTTATTATTTCGAGTGGAGCTATATTGACTAAGTATTAAGGTGGGTAACTCGCTTATTCTGTTTTGTGTTCACATTCTCGCCAGTGATGATTTAAAGCAATACAGTCATCCTGATTAATAAATAAACAACTAATCAAGTCTTGTTAGACTCAGACAATATGACACAAATATGACAAAATCATGACTAACTAGTTGAATCAAATAGCCTTGTTGTGTCCGTTTAATTAATAATAACTGTTGACCTGCCATATCTTAGATATATAATAGTATTGCTTGATAGTAAGTTTGATATTTATGTACATTGTTTCGACGTTCCAAAGCAGTACCCGGTCTCGTAGCTCATAAGTAATTGCAACACACTTCAGCACAACTAACGTCTCTTAGGGGACACAATTACTCTTGAAAAATATAGGAAAGACTATGTCTGCAACTACTGGTACAGTAAAATGGTTCAACGAAGCAAAAGGTTTCGGTTTCATTCAACAAGAAAACGGCCCTGATGTTTTTGCTCACTTCCGTGCTATCACAGGTACTGGCTTTAAGACTTTAGCTGAAGGCCAAAAAGTTGAGTTCACTGTAACTCAAGGTCAAAAAGGCCCACAAGCTGATAACATCGTAGTACTTTAATTATCAAATAATTAGAATTCTATAAAAAAAAGCAAACCTTTGAGTTTGCTTTTTTTATGCCTGAAATTTGAGTTTAGCTATAAGCATAAAGACGATGTGTTAAAAACACCGAGCACATAAAACACAAGATAATTTAGGGTAACTCTTTTTTTATACGCATAAACTTAGGTATGTGAGGTCTTCGATTTTTCTTTTGACGAAAATAAACCCATTGTGTTTCTCTTTGCTCTGTAGCCTCTGCACTTCACACAACACTTCGCACAGCACTTGGTACACGGCGCCCTCTGACTGTCCCAAGATATCCGGTTCACCGAAGACTCTAGGTGCTGGGTGTACAAATTACTTTGCTTTTTTCTTTACTTCTTTTTTTACTTCTTTCTTTGCTTTTTTTAAGCAAATATATTTGTTACTTATATCCTTGTATAGGTTATTCCGTTAACTCCCCGCGTAAGTTAGCAATCAACTGGCGTTTGATATGGGCTGGTGGCATATTTTTACTGAGTAAATAATGTAACTTGGCTAGCGCCGCCTCTGGGGTCATATCTTGGCCCGTCACTACGCCAACTTCACGTAATACATGGCCATTAGCATAACCATTCATATTAACCTTGCCGCGCACACACTGAGTACAATTTAAGACAATGATGCCTTGCTGATCCGCAAAAGATAATTGTCTCAGTAAACTTGCATTTTGTGGTGCGTTACCTACCCCAAAGCTAAGTAATATTAAGGCTTTGACTGGCTGCTGTAAGGTGTTCTTAATTACATCGGTACTTATGCCAGGGTACAAGGTAACTATACCTATAGGCTGTGATTCAATTTGACTCACATGTAAGTGCTTACTGATGTCTATACCCAGTAAATTTTTGTCGACCTCAATATTAATACCCGCTTTGAGTAGTGGCGGAAAATTGGGCGAATCAAAAGCATTAAATCCATCTGCATCAAGCTTGCGACTGCGATTACCTCTGAAAAGCTGATTATTGAAAAACAAAGTGACTTCAGCAATCGGATAATTGGCAGCAATGTATAACGCATTCAACAGATTTACCTGTCCGTCAGAACGTAACTGAGCAAGGGGGATTTGGGATCCCGTAACAATCACTGGTTTACCCAAATCTTCAAGCATAAACGACAATGCTGAGGCAGTATAAGCCATTGTATCTGTGCCATGAAGGATAATAAAAGCATCGTATTGCTGATAGTTATGATGAATGTCATTGGCGATTTTTTGCCAATCCGATGGACTCATATCAGAAGAATCAATCAGGTTGTTGTATTCATGAATGGTAAAGTTGAGCATTTCGCTGCGATGAACCTCAGCCATTTTATCTACTGTTTAAGATAAAAAGCTTGCGCCTGCTTCAAAGACGTCTTCACAAGGAAGCATGTCAACATTAACGCCATCGTAATTCTCGTATCTATGACATTTTATAACATTTTCTATTTTTTATTTGACACTCCATTTATCTCTATTTTCTATATTAATTAATTATTT
>NZ_CAJXPA010000138.1 GCF_913058035.1 uncultured Paraglaciecola sp.
AACATCAGCAGAGTAGCGGATTAGTTTTTATTATTAATCACTGCTTTTCAAACGTCACAATACAAATAAAAATGTGGATTTGATTCCACGGGGTGAAATAATTTCACATTATAATATAAGTATATGATTTTAATACACAAATATAAATATATATTTGTGTATTAAAAATAAATTGCCTACGCCCCGTAAAACAGGGCGACTGCAATTTTTTAGTGTTTTTTCAAATCTTTTATGCAAATGTATGAGGCATACGCTTTGCGGTTACGTCGGTTACGTCGGTTAGCATAGGTGGTTCTTGCGGGAAGACCTAGTTATTAAAGAAATTTGCGGTGGTTTTTTTCGAGAAGAACCAGCAACTAGAGAGCTTTGCGGTGGTTTTTTACGGGAAGAACCAGCAACTAGAGGGCTTTGCGGTGGTTTTTTGCGAGAAGAACCAACAACTAGAGAGCTTTGCGGCGGTTTTTTACGGGAAGAGCTCGCAACTAAGGGGATTTGTTGTAGTTTTTTGCGAGAAAAATCTGTAAATATGGCTTTTTGACGTGTTGTTTTATCTAGGATAAATGGGGCGAGAATAATAAAATAATTGAAGTTGTAAGTTTTTTTTTCGCTGAGTGTACTATGAGCGAACGAGCTACTGGTTAGACTAATTATAGTCGATAAAAATAACAGAATAGGTATAGACAGTTTCATAAGGTTTCCCAATTATCATTATTTAAGTGGAGAAATTTCCACATTGATGATTATGTAGGTTTTTTGGCCGTAAGAGGAGCTTAGGCTTTTAGAAGCTTTAGAATTAAGCGTTTATAGTTTTCGGTAAATATGGCCCAAATAATAATTGTTCCAATAATGTGCACAACATAAGAATACGAATAGTATACGAATAGTACGTCGTTAAAACCTATCAGGTGTCTTGATAGGTACTCAAAAACCATAGCGGCCTGAAGTACAGTCAAGACCGCATACAATTTATAGATAACCCAATCTAAATTTACTGACTCTCCTGCATTAGGAAAATACTTGTCCACAAAGCTAACTCTGCAAAAAACTAAGTACCTAATTAAAAGGTTGGAAATCATAATCCATATATACCAATAAATTTCTGGAGCACTGTAATTGATGGAGTACCAATATAATTCGCTTGCAGAAGCCACAATTACAACTGTAGCCACTATTTTTGCTAACCAATCATAACGGAGATAATAGGACACATAGAGAGCGGTTAGATATAACGTCACCTTAACCAGATTTTCATCAATAAGTAGGTTCCAGGCCAATAAATCCCACATCATCCGCAAGACTAGAATGATGATGACACTCACAACATTGATATCTTTCCTGCAAACTATTCCAGTAAATATTAACAAGATTATATAAATGCGATCGAAAGCTAATCCGTTGCCAAAGGTCGCAATGCCAAAAAGCACGAAAAGCCCTCCGAAAAGGGCTGTAAGAAAATTTGGAAGATAGGCTCTTATAAACATGAGCCCAGACTAAAGCAACTTCAGCTCAGGTTAAAGCCGAAGTAGTCCATAACGGTGGAAAAGAATGATTCGCGGGTTTGTTCTGATGCTGTTTGACGGCAGATAGACCACCAATTATTTACAACACCTACACCTATGTTATCCATTGTTTCAGGTTTGTCATTTTCGATTGCAGAGACTGTTTCGCGGCTAATACCTACTCTTTGAGCAAGTTCTTCTTGGGTATAGCCCGCTTCTTTACGCATAGATTTGAGCTGCGCGCCACTAAACATTTTTCTACGTGACATGAAAGATTGCTTCCTGATGGTAAAATATGACTATTGCTTTTATTATTTTTACGGCAAAAAATTTCCACAAGTTAATATAATTTAAACATGGGTTTGAGTAAATAAAAAAGTTTATATTAGGTTAATAATATGTAACTTCGATGCAGATATTGACTATACCTAAAAGTATAGTGCCTAATTGAAGGTTTTACTAAACTACAAAATTCTTTTAGAACAGCGACTTTTTTACCAGAGTCATATACAATATGTGCCCGAATTATTTAGTTACCAGTTATTTAAGAGTATTCAATGTCCTTCCAACAAGAAGTTGATAAACGCCGCACCTTTGCGATTATCTCTCACCCCGATGCGGGTAAAACTACCATCACTGAAAAAGTATTATTGTTTGGTAATGCCTTACAAAAAGCAGGAACGGTAAAAGGTAAAAAGTCAGGGCAACATGCTAAGTCTGATTGGATGGAAATGGAAAAAGAGCGGGGTATATCTGTGACTACTTCTGTTATGCAATTTCCGTATCGCGAATGTACAGTTAACTTATTGGATACACCCGGCCATGAAGACTTTTCAGAGGACACTTATCGCACATTAACTGCCGTTGACTCTTGCTTAATGGTAATTGACGCAGCTAAGGGTGTTGAGGCACGTACCATAAAACTAATGGATGTAACGCGTTTGCGAGACACGCCCATTATTACTTTTATGAACAAACTGGATCGGGATACACGCGATCCTATTGATTTGTTGGATGAAGTTGAAAAAGTACTAAATATCAAATGTGCACCTATCACCTGGCCAATTGGAATGGGCAAAGAGTTTAAGGGTGTCTATCACTTGCTCAAAGATGAAACATATCTGTATAAAACAGGTTTAGGTCACACAATTCAAGACGTACGTGTTGTGAAAGGTCTTAGTAACCCTGAATTAGACGAAGCAATCGGTGTTTACGCTGAAGAAATACGAGACATGCTTGAACTAGTGAAAGGTGCATCAAACGAGTTTAACCATGATGAGTTTTTGGCAGGTGAATTAACCCCAGTATTTTTTGGCACGGCTATGGGTAATTTTGGTGTTGATCATATGCTTGATGGTCTGGTTGAATGGGCACCATTGCCGCAAGGTCGTGAGACCAGTCAACGGAAGGTCGAATCAAGTGAGCAAAAATTCAGCGGTTTTGTGTTTAAAATTCAAGCTAATATGGATCCAAAACACCGTGACCGTATTGCTTTTTGCCGCATAGTATCTGGTAAGTATGAAAAAGGCATGAAAATGCACCATAGCCGAATAGGAAAGGATGTACGAATTTCAGATGCGGTGACTTTTTTAGCCAGTGATCGAGAATTGTTAGAAGAGGCTTACGCCGGTGACATTATCGGTTTACATAATCACGGCTCTATTCAAATTGGTGATACTTTTACAGCAGGAGAAAAGTTTCGTTTTGCGGGTATTCCTAATTTTGCTCCAGAATTATTCAAACGTATTCGATTAAAAGATCCGCTCAAACAAAAGCAGCTACAAAAAGGTTTGATACAATTAGCTGAAGAAGGTGCTGTACAAGTATTTAGGCCGTTACAGAATAACGATTTAATAGTAGGGGCGGTGGGTGTATTGCAATTTGATGTGGTGGTGGCTCGATTAAAAGGTGAGTACAACGTAGATGCTGTATATGAGCATATCAATGTTTACACCGCTCAGTGGGTAACATCTAAAGACCCAAGGAAACTTGACGAATTCAGACGTAAAGCAGAAGCAAATTTGTCAGTAGATGGAGGTGATAACTTGGCTTACATTGCACCAACGAGAGTAAATCTAGCCTTAGCCAAAGAGCGTTATCCTGATATTGTGTTCCATACTACCAGAGAACACTAAGGCTATTTATTAACAGCCTGATGCATTTTATAGACAAGAGCAGACATGAACTTACACACATTTTTACTAGCAAAATTTAAAGCCGCACTTATCGCCATAGGTGCACCAGAAGGCACGCCAACTCCACTTAGCCGCAGTACCCGTGTTGGTTTTGGGCACTATCAATTTAATGGTGCAATGGCTTTATCAAAAGTGCTCAAACAAAATCCAAGAGACATTGCTCAAAAAATTGTGGACGTAGTTGAGTTAAACGACGAAGCTGAAAAGTTAGAAGTTGCTGGTCCTGGTTTTATCAATATATACCTTAAGCCACAGTGGTTGGCACAACAGCTAGAAGCGGCTAATGCTGATAGTCGTCTTGGCATTGAAGCTGAGCAGCAACAAACAGTAGTGGTCGATTATTCAGCCCCCAATTTAGCCAAAGAGATGCACGTTGGCCATTTGCGTAGCACTATCATTGGAGACTCAGTAGCTAAAACGCTAGAATTTTTAGGGCATAAAGTTATTCGTCAAAATCACATGGGTGATTGGGGCACACAATTTGGTATGTTACTGGCACATTTAAATGACAAGTTAGCCGCTAATGAAGTGGCCGAGACGGCACTTTCTGATCTAGAAGATTTTTACCGTGCAGCAAAAGTACGCTTCGACAATGAAGAGGGATTTGCTGACCGTGCTCGAGATTATGTAGTGAAGTTACAAGGCGGTGATATTCAATGTTTACAGTTGTGGCAAAACTTTATTGATATATCTATCGCACACAGTGAAGAAGTGTACGACAAGCTTAACGTGAGCCTCAGACGAAGTGATGTGATGGGCGAAAGTGCTTACAATAATGATTTAGCAGCAACGGTAGCCAAGCTTAAAACTGCTGGCATCGTTGTGGAAAGTCAGGGAGCGCAAGTGGCATTCTTGCAAGAAATGGCTGATAAAGAGGGTAACCCAGCAGCTTACATTGTTCAAAAGTCTGGTGGCGGCTATTTATATGCTACCACCGACCAAGCAGCTATCCGCTATCGTAATGGTGTATTAGACGCAGATCGGACTTTGATTTTTACAGATGTACGCCAAGCTTTACATTTTAAACAAACGGAGATTGTTGCCCGTAAAGCAGGGTTTATTAACGCACAACAAAGCTACCAACACTGTCCATTTGGTATGATGTTAGGTAGTGATGGAAAACCTTTCAAAACTCGAACTGGCGCTACAGTTAAGTTGGTTGACTTATTAGACGAAGCCATTGAACGTGCTGAAGTACTGATCAACAAACGTGAATCCGACTTGTCAGCACAAGAGCGTAAAATCATTGCTGATAAAGTGGGTATTGGCGCAGTAAAATATGCAGATTTAAGCAAGAACCGCACTACAGATTACATTTTTAATTGGGATACCATGCTCAGTTTTGAAGGCAATACTGCACCTTACTTACAATATGCATATGCCCGTGTGCAAAGTATTTTCAGAAATGCTGATATTAATGATGTTAATTTACAAGCTAATATTCAACTTGAAGAGCCTCAAGAAAAGCTTCTTGCAGTTAAGTTAATGCAATATGTTGAAGCTATTAAACAGGTATCAAGTGAGGCTACTCCGCATATAATTTGTACGTACATATACGAGCTAGCGAGTTTGTTTATGAGTTTCTATGAAGCTTGTCCAATATTAAAAGAAGGTATTGATGAGCAAACTAAAAATAGTCGTTTGATGTTAGCCCAGTTAACAGCTAAAACTTTGCAGTCAAGTTTGGACTTGTTAGGTATCGAGACTATGGAGAAAATGTAAGGTGTTTAGCTTCGAGTTTCGAGTAAAAATCACACAAAACTAACAACCCGCAACTTAGCGGGTTGTTAGTTTTTACATGATATAAAGTAATTTTAATTTAACCGTATTTCATTTCCAGTATGGTTTACTAATCAATACTAATTAACAACTGAGACAACTCATATGGTAAAAATTCTAGCGTTTTCGGGTAGTGGCAGAAAAGATTCAGTTAATAAAAAAGTTGTAGCTATCGCAGCAAAAGGAGCACAGGAAGCAGGAGCAGAGGTTACTATTATCAACCTTGAAGATTTTGTTATGCCTATTTTTAATGAAGATCTAGAAGCAGAACAAGGAATGCCTGCTGCAGCTCAGGCATTCAAAGAATTAATGATAAGTCATGATGGATTTTTAATTTCATCGCCTGAGTACAATAGCTCATACAGCAGCTTATTTAAAAATGCAATTGATTGGGCATCCAGAAAAACAGGTGACGAAAAGCCAATGGCAGCGTATCGGGGAAAGACAGCTGCAATTATGGCCGCATCGCCCGGTGGATTAGGTGGGATGCGGGTATTAGTTGTACTGCGAATGCTGATGGAAAATTTAGGAACGATGGTATTACCCAATCAAAAAGCGGTAAGCGGTGCGTTTGCTGTGTTTGATGCAGATGGAAATATTTCTGATGCAAAAACTGAAAAAGCGTTAATGTCCCTTGGTAAAGAGTTGGCCGAAACCCTATCCAAGTTGAAAGGATAGACTAACCTAGATATTGAAGTAAATATTTGTATGAATATTTGCAATAAAAATATATTTACTTAATCAGAGAGTAAAAATTCATGCTCTGGGTCAACAACTAAACGCCCAGACATGGCTTCCCTGCCAAGTAACATCAGATATTTCATCTCAGATCGGTCAGTAAGTGTTAGCTCAATACACCACTGCATATCAGCAATTAATATATCAGTTTCTATTACGAGGCGCCTTTGGTGTGTTGCGTTAGAACTTTTAACCTTGCGTACACTTTTGACTTTAGCTTCTCTTTGCACCACTTGATTGACAACATGCGTGTCGGGGTGGATATCAAATCGTACCCATTTTTCTTTTTGTTTTTTAAATTCGACGATATTGTCTACATGTAATGATGATGTGGCGGCTCCAGTGTCTACTCTTGTCTCTATTTTGTTAAGCGTGAGATGCGGTAAATCACATAGTTCAAGTGCGCCAACTAATTGTTTGTTATTCATCTAAGTTACTCTTTAATAAATGATGGAAAGTTATAGCAAAACAAAATTCTTTCGTAGTAGTTCAAGGTTTCTTGCGACGCAACTTAGTTTTCTTTAATAAGCAATGTAATAGACGATTCACATTGTTAAGTTGCGTGAGTATTTTATTTATTACCAAGCCTATTTCCGGAAAAATCACTTTAGGTCAATCAGTCCGTATGGGCTAACAATCATCGTTACCTAGCGAATCGGTTAATAGTTCACTTCATCGTGTTACAGGGCTACAAAGCTAATCTCTGTTTTCCTTATTTCGTCCGGTCTGACCCAGACACTATTAATTTAAAACTCATTCATAGGATTATTTAAGGGTCTGTATTGAGCTCTTTCCTCTTATTTTGTTATTGTTGGGTTTGGCATTTTTTTCCAGAAATTGAGTGATCATACTTGCCACATACTTACCTGTTGCCGTTTCAATACCATTTAAGCCCAGTGATGAATTAACCTTGATCACTATTGGACCAGAGTTGACGTGTAATATATCCATCCCACACATATTCAAACTCAAGTTTTCGCCGTATCTACTGCAGTTTTCGCTCTACGGGGGAAAGTCTAACAGTACTAGCAATAATTCCTCTATCAGGGTTTGAACGGAATTCTCGTTCTGCTGTTTGTCGTTTCCGGTGTTTGTCAAACTAGTTGTCGCAATTACCTTATCACCGACATTTTTGATTAAATCGTCAATTTTCACGGTAGTGAGCAAGACCTGTTCTTGGTATCTGAATACCTTTCGAGAAAGTGCTGTAACCAACGTAATGGATCTCAGGAACGGCTGATAGCGACTGATTCATTGATACTAAAAACTCATCCTTTCAAACTGTCGAATTACACAGCTACCGTAAAAGTCATTGATTCACCTATACGTGGGATAACAGCACCATGGTAAAGAAGTGATTTACCATTATATCTGACAGAAGGTCGGTTACTGGTGACATCCATGTAGCAGTGTATGATATCAATTACGTCGACGTGATGACCTAAAACAATATCGACCTAAACTAGGCAAAGGGTCGAATAAAAATTTAGGTAACGGAGCAAAATGGCGAAGCGCAACATTATCATCCGATTTATGCTGATTTGCATATTACTTGTAGCTTAGGCTTAAGGTAAAGTGTTATTTTTTTGTGAGGAGTCAATCAATTTATTCTCTGCAGTATAGTTGTGTATAATCTGCTTATTTAGAGCCTACAAAGCTAAATAATCTATATGGAACTTATACAAAATATTTTCGAGTATGTCTTTGAGAATAAATTAATTTTAACTTTCTCCGTTATGTTTTTGTCATTACTAACAAAATACCTGTTGGTAAAGTTAGTTCGCAAATATGCCAAAAATAAAGGTGAAGACAGAAGAGATTTAATCAATAACGTTAAGAACTTTTTAAACCTTGTGTTAATTGTCTCATTGTTGAGCCTCTGGGCGGAAGAAATGCAAACATTTGCGTTTTCAATTGCTGCTTTTTCTGTCGCTATTGTCTTAGCTACTCGAGAATTTATCCAGTGTGTTATTGGTTTCTTCTACTTAGTCTCAACTCGGCCTTTTCGAATAGGTGATTGGATTGAAGTCGATCATTTTGTTGGTGAGGTTTCTGCCACAGATTGGATAAAAACTACTCTATTAGAAGTAAATATTAAGTCATACGAATACACAGGTAAAACGTTGTTCATTCCTAATAATAAATTGATGACCAGTCCTATCAAAAACCTAAATTTTTTAAAACGATATGCCACACATCATTTTATTATTACCCGAGATCAAAGTGTTAACCCTTTTGTATTTATTAATAAAATCATTGAGAATGCAAAAGCTTATTGTGAGGATTTTTATGATGTTGCGGTGCGTTATAATCAGATGATTGAAAGGCGCTTGGACATTACTATTGCTGGACCCGATCCACACATTAAGATATCAACAACTGAGCTTGGGGACACAGAAATTGAAATTACACTTTTTTGTCCTACGGAACGTGCCATAGAAATTGAGCAGGCCATATATGCTGACTTTATGGGGCACTGGTATTCTGAAAAAGATAAAATCAAGTCTATAGGAGAAGCTAATAAATAATAAGTTTGAGAGGTTAATTCTAATAGTCTCTCTATTATTAATGTAGAAAATCCGTTAGAGTCTCGTCCCATTTATTTTGAGTGCAATTCTTTCATTTATGTTTGAAATCAACCCAGTACATAATGCCTTAGCGGACATAAAGCAGCGCGGTGAGTCGCTCCGGGGGTATCTTTGACTATGATCAAAAAAAAGAGCGTCTCGAAGAAGTTAACCGTGAATTAGAAAGTCCTGATGTGTGGTCGCAACCTGAGCGAGCTCAAGCTTTAGGTAAGGAAAAAGTAGCTCTTGAATTGGTCGTCGAAACGATTATTTTGTTGGAACAGGGAACTGAAGACGTAGAAGGTTTGGTGGAATTGGCGGTTGAAGCTGAAGATCAAGATACTTTTGATGAAGCTGAGTCTGAATTAGCCGAGCTGATTAAAAAACTCGAAGTGCTCGAATTTAGACGTATGTTTTCTGGCCCGAATGACGCCAACCATGGATATATTGATATCCAATCAGGATCGGGTGGTACCGAAGCACAAGATTGGGCTAATATGCTGTTGCGTATGTATTTGCGATGGGGCGAAGCCCATGGATTTAAGACAGAATTAATTGAAGTATCGGATGGTGATGTAGCAGGTATAAAGAGTGCAACTATTAAATTTAGTGGCGACTATGCGTTTGGTTGGATACGCACTGAGACGGGTGTTCACAGATTAGTCAGAAAATCACCTTTTGATTCCGGCAGCCGCAGACACACATCTTTCGCCTCTGCCTTTGCTTACCCAGAAGTGGATGACGATATTGAAATTGAAATTGATCCGTCAGATTTACGAATCGATACTTACCGTGCCTCAGGGGCCGGCGGTCAACACGTGAACCGCACAGATTCGGCGGTACGTATTACTCATGAACCCACCAATATAGTGGTGCAGTGTCAGAACGACCGTTCACAACATAAAAATAAAGCACAGGCCATGAAACAGTTAAAAGCCAAGCTTTATGAACATGAAATGCATAAACAAAATCAAGAAAAGCAGACAATGGAAGATGGCAAGTCCGACATAGGGTGGGGAAGTCAAATACGCTCGTATGTATTAGACGACTCACGTATTAAAGATTTACGCACTGGGGTAGAAACCCGTAATACACAAGCCGTGTTAGACGGCGATTTAGACAAATTTATTCAAGCCAGTTTAAAATCTGGTCTTTGATACCTAACACCGTAAAAAGATATCAGGAAAGTTGATGACCGAACAAACACAAGATGAAAATAAGCTAATTGCAGAGCGCCGCGCTAAACTTACTCATATAAGAGAAAACTGTAAATCCAATGGTTTCCCCAATGATTTTCGTCGTGAATTCTACAGTGATGAATTACAAAAAGCGTTTGGTGAGCACGAAAAACCAGCTTTAGAGGAATTGGGTAAAGTAGTGAGTATTGCGGGGCGTATTTTAGCTAAACGTGGGCCATTCTTGTTGTTGCAAGATATGACAGGGCGGATTCAGTCTTATGCTTCAAAAGACACACAAAAAGATATTAAAGAACGTTTTGGCAGCTTGGATATTGGCGATATTATTGGTGTAAAAGGTGTGTTGTTTAAATCAGGTAAAGGCGATTTATATGTCAATATGGCTGAATATCAACTGTTGACTAAATCATTGCGTCCGTTACCCGAGAAATTCCATGGTTTGGCCGATCAAGAAACCAAATATCGTCAGCGATATGTGGACTTGATCACCAATCAGCAAACGCGTGATACCTTTATTATTCGCAGTAAAGTAGTCAGTGGTATCCGTAACTTTTTAATTGAACGTGACTTTATGGAAGTGGAAACTCCCATGTTGCAAGTCATACCAGGCGGTGCGACAGCAAAACCTTTCACCACTCATCACAACGCACTTGATATCGACATGTATCTTCGTGTTGCCCCTGAACTTTATCTTAAACGTTTAGTGGTAGGTGGTTTTGAGCGTGTGTTCGAAATTAACCGTAACTTCAGAAATGAAGGGTTGTCCACACGACACAACCCTGAATTCACGATGCTAGAATTTTATCAGTCTTACGCGGATTACCATGACTTGATGAACCTAACTGAAGAAATGTTACGAAAAGTGGCACAGGATGTGTTGGGCACAACCATCATTAAAAACACCACTAAAGACGCTGAAGGCAATGTTGTCAGTGAAGTAAATTACGACTTTGGTCAGCCATTTACTCGTTTAACTATGAATGCAGCGGTAATCAAATATTGGCCTGAAGCTAATGTTGACGCGATCAACGACCCTGAAAATCATTTGGCTGAGCTCAAAGCAATGGCAAAACAGCTTCACATAAAAGAACCTGAAGTTGACGGTATATGGGGTGCAGGTAAATACTTGTGTGAAATTTTCGAAGCAACGGCCGAAGAAAAACTCGATCAACCTACCTTTATTACTGCTTACCCTTGGGAAGTATCACCCCTAGCGCGAAGAAATGATAACGACAGTTTTATTACTGACCGTTTTGAGTTTTTTGTGGGTGGTCGTGAGTTAGCCAATGGCTTTTCTGAGTTAAATGATTCTGAGGACCAAGCGGCTCGTTTTCGTAAACAAGTCGAAGAAAAAGACGCAGGCGACGATGAAGCCATGCATTTTGACGAAGATTACATTCGTGCCCTAGAATATGGCTTGCCGCCAACTGCGGGAGAAGGAATAGGCATCGATCGATTGGTTATGTTATTTACCGACAGTCCTACGATTAAAGATGTGATCTTGTTTCCTCATATGAAGCCGGAAGTACCTGCAGAATAAGCACTATATTCATATAGATCTAAAGGGGACACTTCGGTGTCCTTTTTAGATCCATATGAATAAAAATGTAAATAATTTCAGATTTTTCTAAGAACAAACACAGTTTATTTAAGACGTTTTTATCTATTTTATAAAGAGCAAAACAGAACTCTCGGAGCATTTTTGATTTTAAGTTTGTCGGCATTAATTCCATTGACAGTTTGGTTGGCATCAGACGATAAGGAATATACCCAAAATTCGGATTTTGCTGTTTACCAGATTGCTTGGCTGATTTTTAGAAGTTTAGCTATTGGAATTGCAATCAATCAAATTTGTATTCTGGTTGTAACAGAAGATGGTGTTGATAAAGAGCTTTCGCTTATACACATATGACGCTGCCGACTAAGAGGATAGACTAAATCTCGCTATGAACTGATTCAACA
>NZ_CAJXPA010000139.1 GCF_913058035.1 uncultured Paraglaciecola sp.
CAACGTATATTGTTATTTATATAAAGGTATCCCACACTTCCAAACACAATAAAAATTTTTTGTTTCAAGATTATCCAAGCTATTAATGATCACGTTCTTTGCCATAAGTTTTTGACATCTGGCTTCAGTTAATAACTTTTAAGCATTGGCACGCACAAATAATTAAACAGTAGGAGAGGATTGATTCATTTAATTAAGAGCCTTCATATTTATGCTTCCTAGGCGTTAACTGTTTCAGGAAAAAACAGATATAGATTCATTGTGAGCAACTTACATTCATGTCGGATAATTTTATTATGATGCAGAGCTGCATCAGGTGTGAGAGATTATTCGTCTTTACAAGTCATTAGTAAAAATAGTGTTGACGTTTGATAGTATGTTGAATTATTTCTTCTTGTTAATTTTAGTATTTGAGTGCAAAAAATGGTTTGGTTAACTGGGAGGTTGATTATTTTTATCAGCATAAAACAAGTTGTATCGAATTTATTTTTATAGCTTTACTGGCAAAATAGATTCTTCAAAAGAACTTTTTTTGCATGGAAATGGTATAAAATCAAAAATTACTTTTAACCCTAAAAAAATCAAGGATATACAGCTTAATGCATTTTATTCGTGCCCTCATTATTCATATCGTAGTTTTTGCTATTGCTATAGGCGCTGTATGGGCAGGCAGTGACGGTGGCCAGTTTTTAAATGACAGTTTGGGGACTGGGCTAACTATTTTTGCCAGCTGCGCATTAATTGCATTTATTGCGCAGTGGATTGCTTTGATCCCAGCTTACCTATTCAAAACAGAACATTTTTACGATTTAACTGGCGGCGCTACTTACCTTGCAGTCATTGTCTTTGCTTTTTTTCAAAGTGAACAGCATGATTTACGTTCAGTGATTTTGGTCTGCCTAGTTGCTATTTGGGCGACACGTTTGGCCAGTTTCTTATTTTTAAGAGTGCGTCAACAAGGCTCTGATAGCCGATTTGATGATATAAAATTAAATTTTTGGCGGTTTTCTATCGCATGGACAGTGCAAGGTTTATGGGTACTCATTACTGCAGGTGCAGCCATCGCAGCCATTACGTCTAGTCAAAAAGTTGATTTTGGCTGGATTGGAACCTTAGGTTTAGTGCTTTGGTTGATTGGATTTTCAATTGAAGCGTTGGCAGACAACCAAAAACGGGTGTTCAGACAGCAAAGAAATACACAAAAAGAATTTATTCAAACTGGGTTGTGGGCTCGTTCTCGGCATCCCAATTATTTTGGTGAAATTTTGTTATGGATAGGTGTTGCAATTATTGCTTACCCAGCTTTGTATCAATGGCAACTAGTCACACTTATTTCGCCGTTGTTTGTCATTTTATTATTAACAAAGATTAGTGGTATTTCCTTGCAAGAAACGCAGGCCGATAAACGATGGGCAGACAGCCCTGACTATCACGCTTACAAGAAAAAGACCCCTGTTTTGATCCCTAAGCTGTTTGGGCAAAAGTGAGAACATTTCTCACTATAGCTAAGGGATTATGCTAAAGGTAAATGATGGCTAATAATTAGACGTGTTTTTTATTCAGTAATAGCCCCAGGTAATGTACCCAATACCCATCAAATTATCTGGGGTAACGTAAAGTGTGACAAATGATATCTACGCTATCTCATCCTCATTAATTTTTCGTCACCCTCTATCCCTCTATCCTTCTATCCTCCTATCCCGCTACACTCCGTGTTCTTTGTAGTTAAATATTTTTTACGCTTGTTCTGTTTTTTATGAGTAAGCTGGCATATAAGTTGGTGACTAGACATCACTGTTCCCATCATTAGAACATTTGAGGCTAAAGTCTTGGGTTGTTGGTGCGATAACTAGGTATCTGTTTATTTTTCAGCGGTAGTCATCTTGCTCGATTCGGTCAATACAAATCAACCTGATTTCAATGCTATTGGTGAAGCATTATTATCAAGTGACCATGAATTAAACGGCACGATTAACCGTGCCGCGGGTGAGGGAGCGAAATTTGCGTTAATACTCGCGATGCTTGAACAAGACTGTACCAAACGGCCATACCTAAAAGAATCTAAAGAGTTAAATCAGACCACTGATATTAATCACAATCTCAATCATTATCGCGGCAATCCTTTAAGCGCGAACGATCAATATTGGCAAACCTGTCAACAGACTAGTCAACTTATCAATAATGGACAATTACATTCTGCTCACCTGTGGTTAGCCATGCACCCTGAACCCTTATCTCTATGCAATAAGATAGATACGATTGATGCAAATGTTATTTCCAACTGTAGCCACAATACCCAAACACGTATCCGACAAACCGCAGAAAAAGTGGTTAATGTAGATGAAACCGGGTTGTATGATTTGTTACAAAAGCTTCAGCCTAGCACTTTTTAGGTTCCCGACAATATCAATTAGTGTGTATTTGCTACTGCGTAGATTTTTCTGATATCAGTTAAAGTCGTCTATTGCTTGGTCTTTAAATTTTGGTAGGCCGGTGGCAATGGCGATAACGCCAAAGACTAAAATCAACATCGGATACCAGCAGTAAGGGGTTAATGCTAAAGGTGATAAACCAGCCAGACTAGCCGCAGCTAAGAGTTGGCCACCATAGGGCACTAAACCTTGAAACCCACAAGAAAAAATATCTAGTAAGCTTGCTGTACGCCTTGGATCTAAATCATATTTTTCGCCCAAGTCCTTGGCAATAGGACCCGTCGATACAATGGCAATGGTATTGTTTGCTGTGGCTATATCTAATGTACTGACTAATGCTGCGGTACCATATTCAGCACCTTTTTTGCTGGAGATACGTGTAGTGATTTGGTTCACTAACCATTGAATGCCACCGTAAGCTTTCATTAAAGCCACTATGCCACCGATCATTAATGCAATGGCGACCATATCTTGCATCCATCCCATGCCTTTTTGTATGCTTAGCAGCATAGAAGGCAAGGTAAACAACCCCTTTGTTAAACCTACCGCACAAGCACTACCAATACCTACGCCCAACACACTTATTACGTTAACACCGAGTAATGCGCAGCCAATAATCAAAAGATAAGGCAACATTAACCAAGCATCATAATCCTCGGATGTAATGACAGCACTGCCGTCAATATCCACAAATATAAGTAATATAGCGGTGAGTAATGCAGCGGGTAAAACAATGATCAAGTTAGCTTTAAATTTTTCTTTCAACTGCACTCCTTGGGTACGAGTGGCGGCTATGGTGGTATCTGAAATGAAAGATAAGTTATCACCAAACATTGCCCCACCAATTACTATACCCACTGCAAGTGGAACAGGCACACCGAGGCTTTCGGCTAGGCCAATGCCTATAGGTGTGATGGCGGTGATTGTGCCCATAGATGTACCCATAGCGAAGGCAATAAAGCTAGTTATTATAAATAAACCCGGTAATAAGTAGGCTGTTGGCACATAATTTAGTGCCCAATTTACTGTGGCATCACGCGCCCCAATATCGATTGTAACTGCATAAAAAGCCCCTGCTAGTAAAAAAATTATCGCCAATAAAATAATCGTTTTATCACCACCACCTCGACAAAAAATATCAATCTTCTCAGCTATAGATAATCTTTTTTTTGAGTCGTTGAGTAATAATGCAAACCCCGCCGATATTGCAAAAGCAACTAAGATAGGCATGGTCGAAAAGTTTTGTGTCAACACGCCACTGCCAATCACTAACAGCATAAATAATAGTATGGGTGTTAACCCCAAAAAACGACCCGTAGACTTTTCTTGCATCAAAACGTACCTTTAAACTCAATTATTTAAACAAAAAACATAATGTTATAGCAAAGAACAGGGCGACAAAAGTTTGAAGATCATTTTACATCTCTATCTGTGTTCATTAAGGGTACTGGCGTCATTTTAGTTTACGCTATCAGGTTGAGAGAAGTCTAAATCATCTGCATAGGCAAACAAAGAAGGCGCTCCACCTGTATGCCAAAAAAGGACTTCGTCATTTTTTGTTATCTTGCCTGAACGAATAAGATGAATAAGCCCACTCATGGCTCTTCCTGTATAAACAGGATCTAGTAATATACCTTCAAACTTAGCCGTTAATGCAATGGCTTCATTTTCTTGTGGCCCAACAATACCGTAGCCACCACCTACATAATCTGAGTTTAAAATGAGCTGCTCTTGCGAAAAGGTATAATCAAGGCCTATGGTTTTTGCAGAAGCATTAACAAGCTGCGTCACGAGTTGCTCAAATGGCAGCTCGATATTGGTGTCTTTGTCTATATTGATACCCACTAATTCAAACGTTTTATTGTAAATTTGTTTACCTAAAATTAAGCCTGCGTGAGTACCACCAGAACTGGAAGCAAATACCACATGTGAAAACTCACGTCCTTTTTTTTGATGCTCCAACTCAGCCACAGCATCAATAAATGAGATGGCCCCTAGCTCATTAGAACCACCATAAGGCACTAAATAGGGCTTTTTGCCCTTAGCTTTGAGTTGTTCAAATATGCGGGGTATATCTTCCCCTTTTCGATTTGCTCCTGTCCAATGAATGTGACAAGCAAACATCTGATCTAATAATAAGTTACCTTGTGCTTTATTTGGCGCTTCCCCGCCAAGTAACAAATGACACTCTAGATTTAGCATCGCGGCGGCTGCAGCAGTTTGACGGCAATGGTTAGACTGAGCAGCACCAGCGGTAATAACTGTATCACAGCCTTGTCTCAGCGCATCGGCCATTATGTATTCGAGCTTTCTTGTTTTATTTCCGCCTAAGGCTAGACCTGTTAGGTCGTCTCTTTTCATGAATATCTTTGGGCCACCCAAAAATTGACTTAACTTCGACAATTCAACCAAAGGAGTAGGAAAAAAGCCTAACGAGGTTTTTTCAATATGTGCTAAGTGCATAGTTTGCCCTGAATTTACCCGTAATTTTATTTGAGTATACAATCATGGCTAAGTTAATATGTCATTGTTAATTCATTAGAACAATTTCTTATCACTCCAATTAATTGATGAGTATGCGTTGTAACTACGAACATGACTTTGATGTCTGCGCAGTGGTGGCTTACTTTGCTCTGATTATATTGGTAGTGTTTGTGAATAACGTTTAGCATTGAGCGTCATGTGTATATGTTGAAATTTCAGAATTAAGAGGTTTAGAAATTAAAGAGCCATGTTTTACTCGTTTTACATCGTCTATTGAAAAACATCACTTACCTGAACGTTTTACTTTTCCATTTTATTATCAACCGCATCCTCTATGTGTATTAGCTGCGCAGCAATTACAAAAACACCTTGTGACTCAAACTCAGTGGCAGCACAACTTTGGTTTGTTTGATGATCCCAATAATATCATTGGTAAGATGTTTGGGGTGCTACTGGTAAAGAATACAGCTGAAGAGTTAGGTTTTATATCCGCTTTTTCAGGTAAGTTAGCCGAGAAAAATCATATTCATGGTTTTGTACCCCCAGTATTTGATTTATTGACTGAGGACAGTTTTTTTCTATCTGAAAAGGTTGCTATTAATAAACTCAATGAAAAAATAAAAGAGTTACAAGACAACCAAAAACTATTCTTCTTAGAGCAAGAATTAATTACATTAAAGGCAGATCATACTCAACAATTATTAGTGCTAAGGGGCGAACTAGTAGAGAACCGTAAAGCCCGCAAAATACAGCGACAAACACTTCAGAATGACTTAAACAGTTCCATCACAGATAAAGAGCTAAAAGAGCTAGCGCAACAAAGTGTTTATGATAAATGGCGGTTAAAAGAGTTAAATAACCAGTCGCAACAATCAATAAGACAACGACAGGTAAAAATGGATCAGTTGACTAAGCCAATAGCAGAGTTAAAATTACAACGAAAAACTCTTTCGGCCGATTTACAAAATAGAATATTTTCACAATACCAGTTTTTAAATAAAAAGCTTGTACCTAAAAGTTTAGTGGACATTTTTGCAGAAACTGCGCTTAAAACCCCTCCAGCTGGGGCAGGGGAATGTGCTGCACCCAAGTTATTACAATACGCGTTTCAGCATCACTTAATGCCACTGGCTATGGCTGAATTTTGGTGGGGTGCCTCACCTAAATCAGAAGTCAAAAAACATCAGCAGTATTACCCTGCCTGTACAGGTAAATGTCAGCCTATTTTAAAACATATGTTGGTCGGTATGCAGATGGATGAAAACCCATTTCTTTATAATTATGCACAAGGTAAAAACCTCGATATTATTTATCGAGATCAAGACATATTAGTTGTAAACAAACCCTCAGAGTTTCTGTCCGTACCGGGTAAAGAAATATCTGATTCTGTATACCTGCGAATAAAACAGCAATTTCCTGACGCCACTGGGCCAATTATTGTGCACCGACTTGACATGTCCACCTCAGGTTTGATGGTGATAGCACTTAATCCCCAGGCTAACAAATATTTGCAAAAACAATTTATTCATCGAGAAGTACACAAACAATATGTGGCTTTAGTCGAAGGTCTACCACAACAAAACGAAGGAGAGATAAATTTACCTTTAAGAGGGGACTTATATGACAGACCTAAGCAAATAGTATGTAACCAATATGGCAAACAAGCCATAACGCAATGGCAAGTATTAGAGCGTCACCCTGAAAAAAATCAAACAAAAGTTTTATTAACACCACAAACTGGGCGTACTCATCAACTAAGAGTACATTGTGCTCATGCTAAGGGGCTGAATATGCCCATAGTGGGTGACGACTTATATGGAACGCTTGCAAACCGCTTACATCTGCAAGCGCAAAGTTTAAAAATCAAACACCCTGTTAGTAAACAGGTCATGACATTTAAGCTTGAAGCAGAATTTTAAAATTGTCGTTATCAAGAAGAGTCGTTATCAAGAAGAGTCATTATCAAGACACCCATAGCGATTAAATCCAATATTTAGATCCGTATTCACAGTGGGTATCTTTGGTACTTATTGATAACTCAAACTATTCAGTAGTCGTGTTTTTTTTGCTAGCAAATGTGGTTTGAACGCCAGCAGCCTCGCGGTGACCGTCGAAGTAGATAGCCATAACCAGTGAAAAACTCATTAAGACTAATACGATGGAAAACGGCAGTGCGCCGATGACCATGGCCATTTTAATGGCTGAAGTACCGCCTGAAATCAGTAGTCCTGCCACCACCAGTCCAAGTGCCACACCCCAGAACAGGATATGTGGTCGAGCCTTAGGGCCTTCGTCCCCACCTGCATTGATAGTGTTTACGATCAACACTGCCGAATCAGCCGACGTAATAAGGAAGGTCATTAACAGGACAACAATTAGTAGTGCCACTCCCCATGCTAACCATTCACTGATTGGCGCAAGCATAAACTCCGTCATGGCAAAAATCTTATCACCATTGGCTGCATCAAAGATTACACCATTGGCGCCACCATTGAGTTCCAGATCGATGGCTGTTCCGCCAGCCCAAGCAAACCAGACAAAACACATCAGCGAAGGAACAAACATTGCACCAAGCACAAATTCACGGATCGTCCGTCCACGTGAAATACGCGCTAGGAACATTCCTACAAACGGTGCAAATGCAATCCACCATGCCCAGTAAAATACTGGCCACCAACCTTGCCACTGTGTCAGTAAAAATTCCTCTGAATTTGCAACACCATCCGTCGTCCAGACATTAAAACTCATCTGAGGTAAGGCAATGATGTAATCCCAAATACCGAGTAACATGGCAGAGCCACCAAAAAACGTTGCGCCAAAGATAATAAAAAATCCCAGTAGGATGATCGACAAGAACATGTTGATGTTAGATAACCACTTGATGCCTTTACCTACACCTGATAGCGCCGACAAAGTTGATGCTCCCATGATTATGACTATAGCCACAATAATGCCAAAGGTGGTTGCAGCGCCTTCGGTATTGACTAAACCGCTAATACCTATACGAGTCAGTCCTGCAACAAACTGTTCCACCCCAAACCCCAGTGTCTGTGCCACACCTAAAATGGTCGCAACAACTGCTACAATATCGATAAAGTGTCCCAGGGGGCCAGACAGTGATTTACCAAACAGAGGGGTTAGAGATGAGCGAATAGTTAATGGTAGTGCACGGCGATAGCTAAAAAACGCCATAGATAAGCCTGCAATTGCATAACATGCCCATGCGCTCAACCCCCAGTGTAGGAACGACCACTTATAAGCCATTCGTACATTGTCTGCTGTACTGCCTGTGGTGAGTCCTTTAATGACTTCAGGGTTATTTGCGAAATGAGTGACGGGTTCGGCAACCGCCCATGTCAGCATACCAACGCCAATTCCGGCACTGAACATCATTGAAAACCATGAAAAATTTGAAAACTCAGGTTTTTCACCCGGTTGCCCCAGATTAAGCCGACCCGCTGCTGGCCACATCGCCAAGCCAATACATACAATCACAAAAAGAGCGACAACCCATATATACCAAGCTGCAAAATTTTCCAGAATAAGGGTGTTCCAATCACCCAATACTTTGCCTGCTTTGACGGGCCAAAAGATAGCCCAAACAACAAGTGCACTAATAATAATTTTACTGACGACGGTTACATCGACACTGAATCCGCGATAAAAACCGCTCGTAGCGAGCTTAATTGGAAGTTTCGATAAAGCTGGTTTTGGCACCATAATTCTTTTCCCGTTGACTATGCTTGCTGGAATTTTCTAGAAATCATCTAGGCACCCAAACGCATTATTAACCGACGAAGATAGCACAATTGTCAAACATACTGAATTGTGCTTGTTTTACTCCGGATTTATTGACCTGAGAGTGGGCTGCAATGATGCAAAATAGTGGTTGCAGCGATGTGTGGGTTACCTTTTCTTTATAGTCGATCTTTCAATTTAAAGAAGTATGCCAGACAAAACTAATGTTGTTTGAATAACGTAAACGCAAGCCTTGCGGGATGTTAGTTATTGCAACGCATACTTTAAAATCCCAACGCCTTTACTCAAAATCTCTAGTAATGTTTATATTCTCAACGTTGGCGCTATACCAATCAATCTGCTAGTATCCTGCAAATTTTTTTTGCTCTGGGATTACGGCCCAACTCGCAAGGTAATTGTTATGTCTGAACCATCAAAATATGTCGTATGTGCGTTGTACAAGTTTGTCACTCTGTCAAACTTTGCGGCACTTCGTGAACCTTTACTCCAGTTTATGGAGTTGAATAATATTAGAGGTACACTACTTTTAGCTGAAGAGGGCATTAATGGTACTGTTTCTGGCACGCGCCAAACTATTGATGTTTTGTTAGGTTGGTTAAATGCTGATGAGCGATTAAATCCTATATCGGTCAAAGAGTCCCTAGACGAAACCCAACCTTTTCATCGTACTAAGGTAAAGCTCAAAAAAGAGATTGTGACTATGGGCGTCGAGGGTATAGACCCGTTAAGAACAGTGGGTACTTACGTCAAACCTGCTGATTGGAATAGGTTGATATCTGATCCCGACGTATTGTTGATTGACACTCGCAACGACTACGAAATCGAGATTGGTACTTTTAAGAACGCGGTCAACCCAAATACAGACTCATTTCGTGAGTTTCCCAAGTTTGTGAAGAACAACTTAGACCCAAATAAAAACAAAAAAGTAGCGATGTTTTGTACCGGCGGCGTTCGGTGTGAAAAATCAACTGCCTATTTAAAAGAGCAAGGTTTTGATGAGGTATATCACCTCGAAGGTGGCATTCTTAAATATTTAGAAGATGTACCTAAAGACGATACCTTGTGGGAAGGCGATTGTTTTGTGTTTGATAACCGTGTGGCAGTCAATCATGATTTAGAGAAAAGTCATTACGACCAATGTTATGCGTGCCGTTTACCTATCACTGAACAAGACAAAAAAAGTGACGCCTATGAGGCGGGTATCAGTTGTCCCAAATGCTACGGTGCGCATAGCGAGGAACAACTTTCACGATTCAGAGAGCGCGAGAAACAAGTTAGTTTAGCTTTAGAGCGTGATGAGGAACATCTTGGTTTGGAGGCACGGAAAACGATTAAGTTAAGGCGCCAACAGAAGGCCGCTACTCGGCGCGCGCAGCGAACGGCTATGGGCAAAAGTAACGGTTGAATGACTTGAAAATCGACTACTCATTTGTCCGCTTTTATCAATAGAACATAGACACTGGCTCGTGATAAGCGTTAGTATTGGCTTATTAAAATAAATGATTGAATAATCTATGTCTGAAAACGCATTAGCCCCAGAAAAAATTGCAGAAGCTCGTAAAGAGTTCGATTTCTTTGATGCTGACGGCAGCGGCACAATAGGCTTGAGAGAGTTTATTGATTTGTTAACAGTGCTATCGCCTAAAACTAAAGCGAGTCATGTTCAAGAAGGCTTCGGCTTAATCGATAAGAACAATGACGGCTCCATCGACTTCGAAGAGTTTCTAGAATGGTGGCAACAATCTTGGTGGGAATACTAACGATAGTTGTTAGTCACATTCTATAAAAAGGGCTTCAAATTTTTGAAGCCCTTTTTTATTTCTTGTAGTCCATTTTTTATGAATGGTTTATGTTTGACGTTCTACCCCCATAACTACTTGTAAGAACAGGATAATTATTCACTTTGCTTAAACGGGAAACATAAATATGACAGATGCAACTTACGTCCCCCCTAAAGTATGGAAATGGGACGCTGGTAGTGGCGGGAAATTTGCTAATATCAATCGACCTATTGCGGGTGCAACCCATGATAATGTGCTACCAAAAGGGAAGCATCCCATGCAGTTACATTCTTTGGCGACGCCCAATGGTGTAAAAGTCACTGTGATGTTAGAAGAATTATTGGCAGCTGGCATCACCGGGGCTGAGTATGATGCTTTTATCGTTAATATTATGGAAGGTGATCAATTTGGTAGTGAGTTTGTTGATATTAATCCTAATTCAAAAATTCCTGCTTTGATGGACAACAGCACTAATCCGCCTACCCGTGTTTTTGAGTCGGGGGCGATTTTGTTATATTTAGCAGAAAAATTTAATGCTTTTTTACCTAGTGACACTGCGAAAAAAGCAGAGTGTATGTCATGGTTATTTTGGCAAATGGGCAGTGCGCCGATGTTAGGTGGTGGATTCGGACACTTTTACGCTTATGCGCCAGAAAAATATCAATACCCAATTGATCGCTATGCGATGGAAGTGAAACGTCAACTTGATGTTCTTAATATTCAATTAGCAGATAAAGAATATATCTGTGGTGATGAATATACTATTGCCGACATAGCCATCTGGTCATGGTACGGCGCAATGGTACTGGGTAAGTTATATGAAGCAGCTGAGTTTTTAGATGTTGAGTCATATACACACTTACTCCGCTGGGCCAAACAGATTGATGCTAGGAACGCTGTGAAGCGCGGTAAAATGGTTAATCGCAGTTGGGGCCAGCCTGAAGGCCAATTACGCCAACGAAATGATGCCAGCGATTTTGAGACAAAGACTCAAGATAAGCTCGAACCTTCGGAGTAAAGTCTTATTCTTATATTGAGTTTTATCGTCGAAAACTAGTTTATACGCACCCTTAAGGTGCGTATCTGTTTTATTTCTTAATATTTCTAGTCACACTATGGGTAATTGACGACCTAATGTCTTGTTTGCGAAATGTTTTAAATAAAGTGTTTTAAATAAAATAAACGTTATTGTTATAACCCTATATTTGTGAATTATATGCTGCAAGTCTAATCTATATGGTGCAAAAATTATCCTAGGGTCGATTAGATGTAAATGATGGCAGTTCGAACAAACGAAACGTTCAAGTAATTCAAATTTAGGGCAAGAAGGTTGCTTAACAGAATGACAATTTAGTAAAAGCGGTCAGTTCAATTGAGGTAAGCGCCACTGACTAGTTTTGACACTCAGTTTACAAATGGCCTCAAGCGAGCAATGGCCTCAAGCTAGCAATGGCCTCGAGCGAGCAGTGCACAGT
>NZ_CAJXPA010000140.1 GCF_913058035.1 uncultured Paraglaciecola sp.
AATAAAATACTGTTCGACGATTCACTTCCAGAAGTCATGCTTACTCTTCAAAGACAAAAGCAAGTCATGGGTTACTTTTCACCTGAAAGATGGGGAAGTGCGGATGGTGATAAGTGTCATGAAATAGCAATAAACCCTTCTTATGTAGCTCGTTCAAGTGTCATAGAATATATGCAAACATTGGTTCACGAAATGACCCATCTTTGGCAAAGGTGTTTTGGTTCACCTGGTAGAACTTGTTATCACAACAAAGAATGGGCAAAAAAGATGATAAGCATCGGGCTCATGCCTTCCGACACAGGCAAAACTGGTGGTAAAGTGACAGGCGATCACATGAATGATTATCCTGTTAAGGATGGTAAGTTTTTACAAAGTTGTATTAGATTAATTGAGGATGAAAAATTTGCTTTGAAATGGGTAGATCGCTTTGCTAAATATTCTACTTATCACGTACTGAGTCGAGATAATTATTCAGCTGAAAACTTTGAATGGTCAGAACTTCAAATTGATTATAATACTCTCGATGTTCTCACTTCACCCTTGTCAGAAATATTGGGTGAAGCAGAAATGGTAGAGCCTCTACCCATTCAAAATAACGTTAAGACTAAATTTGTGTGTAATGGATGTGCAGCCAATGCTTGGGGTAAAGCATCTCTGAATTTAAGATGTGGTGATTGTGATTTACCTATGTCAGGTATATCTTCAGCAAATAATCTCAAAAGTATAGTTAAGAAGTTATAACAATGTTCATTAGCGCAATATTGGTATCCCTTTTCGAATGTTAATAAAAAATCCGTCTACTTAACAGTTAAGTTATTACGTCTACTTATCTTCACTCGCATATAATCATATCGTTGCATTAGTAATTCAAACGGGAAGATTAAATTGAAAGCAATCAACTAATTATTCTGTTAGTTGATTTTTAGTTCTAGGCCCAAAGGAATAAACATTTATACCTAAAATTAGCATTTTTGAATGTACCAGTTTTATTATTTTTTTTAAACGGTGAGTCCAAACTTTATTGGTAAGACAAATTCAAGTTTCATATACATAACCTTTACAGCCTCACCCATTATGTCTTTAAACACTAATTTAGCTGAGAATTCATAATTTAGTTTCTTACTTGGTCTATCATTTAAACCCAATATTATTTTTTACCTCTCATATATGATTTTGTTCGTTCTTCTAGCTTTCCTTAATAAAATGGTTACCATAATAAGTAATTATCTATTGTCATAGAGTTCATATGGAATTCGCATTTATTGTTGTTGCATTTGTATGTGGTTTAGGTCTGAAATTAATCGGATTGCCTCCGCTAATAGGTTATTTAGTTGCTGGATTTGCTTTAAATACTCTCGGTTTTCATACAACAGACGCACTACAGACGATTGCTGATTTAGGTATAACATTGATGTTATTTACGATTGGCTTAAAACTTAACGTACGTGATTTGTATAAAAAAGAAGTCTGGTTAGGCAGCATTATCCATTCAGTCTTGTGGGTAACATTGATCAATTTGCTATTGTTTGCAGTGTCTTGGTTTGGTTTAGATGCTTTCACTAATTTAGACTGGTGGACACAAAGCCTTGTTGCTTTTTCTTTAAGTTTTAGTAGTACAGTGTGTATTGTTAAAATTCTTGAAGAAAGTGGTGAAATTAAAACGCGGCATGGGAAGTTAGCCATTGGCATATTGATTATGCAGGATATTGTAGCGGTACTTTTTTTGGTTATAGCCACGGGAAAGACTCCGTCTATATGGGCATTGTTGTTATTACTTTTATTTTTCGCTAAACCATTATGGGTAATAATATTAGAGCGTGTAGGTCATGGTGAATTGTTAATATTGTCAGGGTTCTTGTTTGCCATGGGAGGATATGAGTTGTTTGAAGCAGTTGGCATCAAAGGTGACTTAGGAGCCTTAATTGTCGGGATGTTTATCGCTACACATACTAAGTCTACAGAAATGTCTAAAGCACTTATGAATTTTAAAGATCTTTTTCTTATAGGTTTTTTCCTTACTATTGGCTTTAGTGCACTCCCTACTCTTGACTTAACGTTTACTGCAATGTTGCTTTGTTTGCTTATTCCAATCAAATTTGTGTTGTTCTTTTCGCTGTTTACTCTTTTAAAATTAAGGGCGCGCACCAGCTATTTAGCTAGCTTAGTGTTGTCAAATTATAGCGAGTTTGGACTTATTGTAATTGCGTTAGCAGTCAGTCTTGGCTGGTTAAGTCCTGACTGGTTAGTTGTCTTGGCTATAACCGTCTCTTTTTCGTTTGTGTTAACAGGCTTAGTTTATAAAACATCTCATAATCAATACACAAAATTTAAAAATCAACTTAAGCCATTTGAAAGTCAGCACCGATTACTGGTTGATGTTTACGTTCAACCACTGGGCGCCGAAATTATTGTGATTGGTTTAGGAAGAGTGGGCAAAGGCGCTTATATGTCATTAAACAGTGTAGTAGGAAAAAAAGTATGGGGGATGGATGCAGATCCTAATCGGATTATGCGGCTCAAAAAAGTAGGTTACCAGGCCATGGTTGGAGATGGCGAAGATGTTGATTTATGGGAGAATATGGATTTAACCAAAATTCAATTAATTTTACTTGCGTTACCATCCATAGAAGATATTTGTAATATTACTGAACAATTAAAACACGCAAATTACACAGGCAAAATAGCTTCAATAGCTAGATATGAGGATGAAATACAACCTCTTATTGACGCAGGTTCAGACAAGGTATTTAATTTTTTTACTGAGGCCGGAACAGGCTTTGCTGAAGAAAGTTTGCAGCTTCTACCACAACATGCCAAGTCTTAAACAAGGTGATAAATAATAATAATCATTATTTATCACCTTGTTTTGTATAGTTATTCAGCATAAACCTGTGGTTTTCCAAAGCACTTAATACTATTATTAATAATTAGTTATTACGTACGGACTTCATATAATGAAAGGCAATAAACAGGTATTAGTGATATTGAACGAGATACTCACTTTCGAACTTACTTCAATTAATCAATACTTTTTGCATGCGCGTATGTTTAAAAACTGGGGATTAGAGAAACTGAATTGCGCGGCTTACAAAAAATCTATCAAAGATATGAAGCAAGCCGATCAGATTATAGAACGTATATTGTTCCTAGAAGGTTTACCTAATTTACAAATGTTGGGTAAATTGATGATAGGTGAAGAAACTGCTGAAATGCTGGATTGTGATATGGCCTTTCAAAACTCACAAATACCTTTATTAAAAAGGGCCATCAGTTTATGCGAAGATTTACAAGATTTTGTATCTCGTGACTTGATTGTCTCTGTTTTAAGCTATGAAGAAGACCACATAGATTGGATTGAAACCCAACAATATCAAATTACACATTTGGGTTTAGAAAACTATTTACAAAGTCAAGTTGAGGAGGATTAATATGCAAGGCAAAAAAATTATAATCGAGAAACTAAATGCCCTACTCGCTTTTGAGTTGGCTGCTATGGATCAATATTTCATTCATTCTCAAATGTATCAAGATTGGGGTTTTTCTAAATTATATGAACGTATTGCCCATGAATTTGATGATGAAAAAGGTCATGCTACAAAATTAATAGAACGTATGTTGTTTTTAGAAGGCACGCCTAATATGGTCGACCGTGACGGTATTGTAATAGGAACAGATGTTCCCTCCATGCTAGAAAGTGATTTACGCGTTGAATATGCTGTTGCACAAGCATTAAAAGACACTATCTGCATTTGTGAGACGGAACAGGATTATGTGACCAGAGATATGCTGATGATTTTATTAGACGACACTGAGATGGATCATGCGTATTGGCTTGAACAGCAGTTAGGACTCGTTAAACGTTTGGGGTTGTCTAATTATTTACAATCTCAGATGTAAATATCTAACTATTTTCAAAAATGCTGAACAGATATTTAATTTAGCATTTTTTTGTTTCTATCTGTAGAGAAGTTAAAAAACCAAGATTGTTCTAATCCAAAATCAGTTGAGGTTTGGACAATCATTTGCCACCTCATGGCGGGTTCGCTACATGAACCTAAAATTAGACTAGCGTTGTAAACCTTTTTGGTATTTTGTTCGTAAACAGACTCAATTATTACCGCATTCTTTCCCATATACATGTTTATGCCCTGAACCCACATTTCTTTTATTATTGTGTTTTTGGGGAGGGTGAGTGTAAGTAATGTTTCTTCCTCCACCTCAATCTCTTGCAAAAATTGAATGGAGACTCGTTGGCCGTTATTAAACACAACACATTCTTCCATCAGTGCAATATTACATTGTTTTGTAGATTTTATATCCTTGGGGTCTGAATAGTTTAAAAATACACCAAATCCGACTGCACACACTAGCAAAGGAAGAAATAATCTAGCAAAAAAAGTTGGTTTCAAAATTATGATACGGTTATACCTAATAAGTTTTATGGTGAATAGATTCACAATAATTGACGAGAAGATTTTATCTCTTTTTTTGAGTAAATGAACCTTAAAATATTTACCAAAGTATTGTATATTAGTCATAATATCAGTCGCTTAGCAAAAAGTATAAAAACATCATCAAATTGTTTTTTATTTGTAATAAGGCTGTAAATTTATCGTTAACAAGAGCGGAAGAGTCATTAAATGAGTGATGCTATTCAAGTACATCCCGAATACAACTATAAAGTAGTTCGGCAGTTTGCGGTTATGACCGTGGTATGGGGAATTATTGGTATGTCCCTAGGAGTGCTTCTTGCAGCACAATTATATTGGCCTGCACTAAATTTTGATACTCCGTGGTTAACTTTTTCTAGGTTAAGACCCCTTCATACTAATTCGGTTATATTTGCCTTCGGCGGATGTGCTTTATTTGCCACTTCTTTATATGTTGTTCAACGCACCTCTAATGTCAGACTTTTTAGTGACAAACTGGCTTCATTTACCTTTTGGGGTTGGCAGTTAGTACTGGTTCTTGCAGTCATAACTTTACCTATGGGACTGACAAGTTCTAAGGAATATGCAGAGTTAGAATGGCCTATTGATATCCTTATCACTATCGTGTGGTTGTCTTATGTTATCAATTTCTTCGGCACCATGATTATAAGAAAAGTATCACACATATATGTAGCAAACTGGTTTTTTGGTGCATTTATGCTCACTGTGGCTGTGCTGCACATCGCAAATAGTATGGCCATCCCTGTTTCTTTAACAAAGTCGTACTCAATTTATGCTGGAGCAGTTGATGCAATGATTCAGTGGTGGTACGGTCACAATGCGGTTGGATTTTTCTTAACCGCAGGTTTTTTAGGTATGATGTATTATTTTGTACCTAAACAAGCAGGTCGCCCTGTCTATTCTTATCGGTTGTCAGTTGTACATTTTTGGGCGCTTATATCTCTTTACATATGGGCTGGTCCTCATCACCTTCATTACACTGCTTTACCCGACTGGACACAGTCTCTTGGTATGGTGATGTCTATTATATTATTTGTTCCTTCGTGGGGAGGAATGATAAACGGTATAATGACGTTATCTGGTGCATGGCATAAGTTGCGTACCGACCCTATTTTACGTTTCCTTGTTGTATCACTCTCTTTCTATGGTATGTCTACGTTTGAAGGGCCCATGATGGCCATTAAGACAGTGAATGCTCTATCACATTATACCGACTGGACTATTGGTCATGTACATTCTGGAGCTTTAGGTTGGGTAGCGATGGTATCTATTGGTTCTATTTATCACCTTATACCAGTGCTGTTTAACAGACCCAAGATGTATAGTCTTTATCTCATCAATTTGCATTTTTGGCTGGCAACTATAGGTGTTGTTCTATACATAGTAGCGATGTGGATGTCAGGTGTATTACAAGGTTTAATGTGGCGTGCGATCAACGCTGATGGCACCCTAACTTACAGTTTCGTTGAATCTTTAGAAGCGTCTAAACCCTTTTATCTACTACGTTTTGTTGGTGGTGTATTGGTAGTAACAGGTATGTTGATTATGGCATACAACGTATACAAAACGATTATGACTCAAACTGAATCCGAAACTGAAGAGAAAGCAATTGAAACCAAAGCACAACCGGCCTAAGGAAGTCAGACTATGAAAAATGCACATGAGTTAATAGAAAAAAATGTTGGTCTTCTAACTGTCCTTATTTTGGTTGCTATTAGTTTGGGTGGTATGGCGCAAATCACACCACTTATGTATCAACAACAGACAATGGAGCCAGTTGATGGGCTAACCCCCTACACTGCTCTGCAAATGGAAGGTAGAGATATCTATATTCGTGAAGGCTGTGTTGGTTGCCACAGTCAAATGATCCGCCCTTTTCGCTCCGAAACAGAACGATATGGTCATTATTCTGTTGCTGGAGAATCAGTGTGGGAACACCCTTTTTTGTGGGGGTCAAAACGTACAGGCCCTGATTTGTCTCGTGTAGGCGGAAGATACAGTGATGACTGGCACAGAATACACTTAATAAATGCGAGAGATTTAGTTCCTGAGTCTAATATGCCTGGTTTTCCTTGGTTAATGGAAAACACTCTAGATGGTGAGCTTACTGCAAAAAAGCTGTCTATATTTAGAGACTTTGGTGTGCCTTATACCGATGAAGATATCGCTGGTGCTAAAGATGCAGTAAAAGGTAAAACTGAGATGGTCGCACTTATCGCTTATTTACAATCACTTGGTACGGCGTTGAAATAATATGGACTATGCATTAAGCGGCAGTATTTATACAATATTAGTGTTTGTTAGCTTTATTGGTGTTGTGATCTGGGCTTACAGTAAAAAATCAAAAAACAATTTTGATGAAGCTCAGATGCTAATCTTTGACGATGAGCCCAAGACCAAGTCTGAGTCAAAGCATGACAAGCAGGAGTCTAAAACCGATGAGTAGTTTTTGGAGTATTTGGATAACAGTGATAACACTGGGGTCAATATTAGGTTGCTTTTTATTGCTTCGCTGGTGTCTAGCTAACCACACGGGTATCGAAGAAGGCGAAGATATGCATCATGAATTTGATGGCATTATTGAAGTCAACAATCAGTTACCTAAATGGTGGACATATTTATTCTATATTTGTATTGTTTGGGCTCTTATTTATATGGTCCTATACCCTGGATTAGGTAGTTATAAAGGTTTACTGAACTGGCAAAGTTCCAATCAGACAATTAAATCACTAGCTGAATCAAAAGCAGCAGTCATTGCGAATAAATCGAATGGTGTGATCAATCAATATGATAGGGAAATTGAATTTGCTAATGAGCTTTTTGCACCTATTTTTGAAGCCTACTACGTGCAGCCCATTACTGATCTAGCTAAAGATGTTGAAGCATTAAAAATTGGACAACGTTTATATAGTCAAAACTGTTCACAATGCCATGGTTCTGATGCTCGCGGACAAAGGGGGTTCCCAAATTTAACGGATGATGATTGGTTATATGGTGGATCACCTGAAAAGATAACTGAAACATTAATTTATGGACGCCGAGCAATGATGCCAGCCCAGCTAAATTCTATGGGTGAAAAAGGTATTGAAGAGTTAGTGGCTTACGTATTAAGTTTGAGTAACAGACCTGATTTGCAGCAAAACTTAGTAGATGCGGGCCAAGCTAAATTTGCTACCTGCTCTGCTTGCCACGGTCAAGATGGGAAAGGTAATCAATTAATAGGCGCACCTAATTTGACTGACCAAACATGGTTGTATGGTGGTACTGAAAAAGCGCTGACAGAAACACTTAGGTACGGTCGAAATGGAGTCATGCCAGCATTTAAAACCACCCTAGGTGAAAAGAAAATTCACCTAGTTAGTGCATACGTATACAGCCTATCGCAGGATAAATAGTGCCTTAGTATTATACTTAAGGCCCCGATTACGGGGCTTTTTATTATTTATTTATGTTAACTTCGAGAATTTCTTTTACATGCAATCTGACATTATAAAAGTGTGGTACAAACAATTTTGGCCTTGGTTTCTAATCATTGTACCAATTACTTCGATGGTTCTGAGTTTTTCGATGATGGGTTTGGCATTTAATGGCGAAGATAGCATGGTCATAGACGACTATTATAAAGAAGGTAGAGCCATCAACCTTAAAATCCAAAAGTTTGAACAGGCTAAAATACTGAATATATCAACCAGAACTCAAGTTTTTTCAGATTACGTTGAAGTTATTTTTACGAGCGGCTCACCTGAAAGTGGTGAAGCTCTTACATTAGATTTTTTTCATTCAACGCAAAAATTTAAAGACTTTTCAGTTGTTTTGTTACGTGATGCTAACGGAATATATCGCGCGCCACTGACAGCTGATGTTTCAGGCAAATGGCAATTAAGCCTTCATCCCTTTGACGAAAATTGGAAAATACAAAAAGTCGTAACATTACCGCAAACAAAATCATTTGTTCTAAAGCCTTAAGTAGAATGCTTGATAAGTGCTTTCATTGTGGCTTACATATTCCACCACAGATTAACTTTCACACAGACGTGCTTGGCAAACGGCAAGCCTTTTGTTGTCCTGGATGTAGTGCAGTAGCTGAAGCAATCGTTAATAATGGGTTAGAAGATTATTATCATTATAGAAGTGAGTTTGCAGAAAAAGCACCAGAGAATGAAGACGATTTATTACAAAAACTTAAAATATTTGATGACGATAGTATATTACAAGAATTTGTTGAAAGTCATGACGACGCAAGTGAAATTCAATTAACCATTAGCGGTATCAACTGCGCTGCATGTGGGTGGCTAATCGAAAAGCAGCTTGTCAAACTAACGGGCATAATTAGAGTAGGTGTAAACGTTTCTGCCAGGCGTGCAAGTGTTAAATGGGATAATCAACATTTAAAACTTAGCCAAATTTTAAACCACATAGAAAAAATTGGGTATCACGCTAGGCCATTTCAGCCTGAACAACACGAAGCCATATTTAAACAGGAAAACAAAGCATTTCTGAAACGCTTAGGGTTAGCTGGCTTAATGACGATGCAAGTCATGATGTTGAATATAGGCGTTTTTTTTGATTTATTTGGGCACATAGAACCCCAAACCAAACAATACTTTAATTGGTTAAGCCTATTTTTAACAACCCCCGTTATGCTTTATTCTGCTTCAGAGTTTTATACGAGTGCTATGCGAGGTCTGCGAGCTAGAACAGTTAATATGGACATGCCCATCACTGTTGCCTTAGGCATCACTTATATTTCAGGAGTGTTTGCGACGGCGCAAAATACTGGCCAAACTTATTTTGAATCATTATGTATGCTGGTATTTTTACTCCTCATTAGCCGATATCTTGAGCATAGTGCACGTTATAAAGCAGCACAGACATCAGCCAATATGTTGGAGTATATGCCGACTACTGCCACTTTAATAAATGATGATGTACTTAAACCGGTGTTGGCTAAATCTTTAAAATTGGGCCAGTTGGTTTTAGTTAAGACTGGAGAACTTGTCCCAATAGATGGGGTTATTACTCATGGTCAAGGACAACTTGATCAAGCAATGATAACGGGCGAATTTGATTTAGTGAGTAAATTCACTGGTGACTATGTGTTAGCAGGTAGCTTAAATCAACTAGGTACTTTGACAGTGCAAGTGACTGCTAGCCTACAACAATCAACTCTTAGCCAAATTAGTCAATTACAGACACAGGCTATGAGTACTAAACCAAGAATTGCTAGTTTGGCTGATGTATTTTCTCAGTATTTTGTTGTCGCAGTGTTATTGATTGCTTGTATTAGTTATGTGGTGTGGTTACAAATAGACCCTTCCGAGGCGCTTTGGGTAATGGTCGCGGTGTTAATTGCTACTTGTCCTTGTGCTTTAGGGTTGGCTACTCCTTCAGCATTGTCTTGTGCAATTGCCAATTTAAACGGAAAAGGTGTGTTATTAAAACGAGGAGATGCATTAGAGCAACTCACGTTAGTCGACTGGATTGGCTTAGACAAAACCGGCACTCTAACAGAAGGTAAATTCTCTCTGACACAATGTATTAACCCAAGCGCAGAACCTGATGATTTTTACATCGAACTAGCAGCCAGTATAGAGCAGTATTCCTCGCATCCCATTGCTCAGGCATTTAGTCAGTACAATAGTCCACACGCAGTGACAGAGTTTCAGAGTGAAATGGGAAAAGGTGTCAGTGGTTTAATAGATGGAACGTTATATAAATTGGGGGCTGCAACCTTTATTGATTTTCAAGTGCCAGAAAGTATGCGTAACTGTAATGTTTTCTTGCAGTCAGATTGCGGCATACTCTGTGGATTTTTATTGTCTGACACACTAAGGCCCCAAGGCGAGTCACTTATAGGCTCTTTAAAACCCTACTGCGTAAATTTAATTAGTGGTGATATTGCACCCATAGTTAAATCTGTTGCCAACCAGTTAGGCATTCTTAACTGGTTGGCCGAACAAAGTCCACAAGATAAATTGCACACAATTAAAAAAGCCCAAGCTAAGAATCATGTAGTGCTGATGGTTGGAGATGGAATTAACGATGGTCCGGTACTAGCTCAAGCTGATGTGTCTATAACCCTTGGTGCTGGCTCTGACTTAGCCAAAACGTCCGCAGATATAGTATTACTTGATAACGATCTAGCTAAACTTCAAATAATTTTTAGTATAGCCACAAGATGTAAAACTAAAATCAAGCAGAATATTGGCTGGGCAATAGGATATAATTTGCTGATTTTGCCATTAGCAGTTATGGGGTTATTGAGTCCTTGGATGGCAGTGTTGGGAATGTCATTGAGTTCGTTAATAGTAGTGGTAAACTCCACCCGACTTTTGAAATAATAGAGGGCCTTTTTTTGAGTAGCATATATGTTTTGATCCCTCTTGCAATATTGCTGGTGAGTATTGCAGTAGGAGTCTTTTTTTGGGCAGTTAAATCTAATCAATTTGAAGACTTAGAGCGCCACGGAAGCAGTATCTTATTTGACGATGACCTTCCTAAAAAAGCTCCAAAAAAAGCTCCAAATACAACTAATAGTGATGAATGATTTAAGTTTTTTTTCGGCTTTTCTTATTGGTTTGGCAGGTGGCGTTCATTGTGTAGGTATGTGTGGCGGGATTGTCGGTGCATTCGCTTATGCTGTGCCTAAAAATTCAAACATGTTGCCTTACACTTTGGCCTATAATTTTGGGCGTGTAATCAGTTATATTATCGCTGGCTCTGTCACTGGTTGGCTTGGATATTTGTTTGCTCAGCAAATCAACCAAGGCATTGTAGTTTTACAGTTTGTCAGTGGGGTTTTTCTATTTTTATTAGGTTTATACATTGCCGATTGGTGGCAAGGACTGAGTAAAATTGAAATGGTTGGTAAACACTTTTGGAAAATCATTCGACCTTGGTCAAAAAAATTATTACCCTTTAAAAGTCCGTTGCATGCCCTACCCTATGGCATGGTTTGGGGCTGGTTACCTTGTGGATTAGTTTACTCGGTACTGACGTGGTCTTTAGCCAGTGGTTCAGCATTGCAAGGTGCGACTATCATGGCAGGATTTGGTCTAGGCACCTTACCAATAATGATTTTAATGGCTACTGGGTTCGATAAAATTCAACAAGTTATACAAACCCCTAAAGCAAAAGTGGTGATGGGATTATTGCTAATACTATTCTCTATAAACCAATTATTTCATGCTATCTCTGGTTCGATTCAATAACTCAGAAAATTATTGTAAATAAGAATCGCTCAGGTTTTGAATCTTACAACTGGTAAAATCTTAAATAATTTCATAAGCTAAATGTAACTCTCCTTTATTGAATTTTATCTAAGGTTAGATATGAATTATCAGAAAATACTAGCTGTTATAGAACCAGAACTTTCCACTCAAAAATCTTTGGCCAGAGCCATCGAAATCGCTAGTATGAATGGTGCTAGTA
>NZ_CAJXPA010000141.1 GCF_913058035.1 uncultured Paraglaciecola sp.
GAATATTAGTGAGTAATTCTTGGTACAACTTCATCTTAGTAGCAAAGTAGTTATGTATGTTTGCGCGAGAGATGTTTGCTCTTTCGGCTTTGCGCTTGATTGACGTACCTTTAAAACCGAAGGTAACAAATTCTTTTTTAGTCACATTGAGGATAAATGCTTTATTCTTTTTATGAGTAACACTCACCTCAAATTTTAATTACCAAAAATCATTTGGCATTGTTTAGTGTTGCATAGCATGAGTTAGTGTTAACCGGCTCAACTTTGCTTTAACTTATTTCGCATTTTATGTAACAAGGGTTCAGTATAACCACTAGGCTGGGTTTTACCTTTAAAAATGAGATCAACCGCAGCCTGAAAAGCTAAACTTCCCTCAAAATTTGGCGCCATGGCGACATAAGATTGGTCTTTTTCATTTTGAGAATCAACAACAGCCGCCATACGTTTAAGCGTTTGCATAACTTGCTCAGTACTCAATAAACCATGATGCAACCAATTACAGATGTGTTGACTTGATATACGTAAAGTCGCTCTGTCTTCCATACGTCCTACATTATTAATGTCAGGTACTTTTGAACACCCGACACCTTGATTAACCCATCGCACAACATACCCTAATAACCCTTGAACATTATTATCCAATTCGTCTTGGCACTCTTGCTCAGACAAATCAGCAACATTGTTCAGTATCGGAATGCTTAACAATGTATTAAGTTGCCCCCTATCTTGAATCAAACTAGCTTGTTGCGATTCAGCCTCGGTCAACATTTGCTGTTGCACCTGTGAAACATCAACTTTATGGTAATGCATCACATGTAATGTAGCTGCTGTTGGTGAAGGTACCCATGCACATGAAGCACCGGATTTTGGATGACCTATCTTGGTCTGTAGCATTGCAGCCATTTCATCAGGCGTAGCCCACATGCCTTTGCCGATTTGCGCTTTACCTCTAAAACCGGTTTGTAGACCTACCATCACATTTCTATTTTCGTAGGATGAGATCCATTTTTCATTTTTCATAAATTCTTTACGAACCATCGGCCCAGCTAACATGCTGGTATGAATTTCATCGCCAGTTCTATCTAAAAAACCAGTATTAATAAATGCTACACGAGTGCTTGCGGCTCGAATACATTCCTTTAAATTGACTGAAGTTCTGCGTTCTTCATCCATAATACCCATCTTGATGGTATTTTTGTTTAGGCCTAAGATACTTTCTACACGATTGAACAAATCGTCGGTAAATTGCACTTCGTCGGGTCCATGCATTTTAGGTTTAACAATATAAATGCTCCCATGTTTTGAATTCACAAACTTAGACGTACCATTTAAGTCGTGAACCGCAATCAATGAAGTTATCAATGCATCCAAAATACCCTCGGGTACTTCTTCATTGTTTGCCGTTAATATGGCGTCGCTTGTCATTAAGTGACCCACATTACGAATAAATAGCAAGCTTCGTCCCGGTAAACTGATAGGCTCACCAGCAGCAGAACTGTAAGTTCTATCTGGATTCAGAGTCCTTTTTGTTTGTTTACCTCCTTTATAGATGGTTTCAGCTAGATCACCTTTCATTAACCCTAACCAATTAGCATAAACGGCGGTCTTATCGGCTGCATCGACTGCTGCTATCGAATCTTCACAATCTTGAATGGTGCTCAATGCAGATTCTAAAACCACATCTTTCACTCCAGCCGCATCTGTTTGGCCAATTAAATTGTTTTTATCCATTTGGATTTCAATATGTAATCCATTATTGATACATAAAATAGCGTTTGGATTTTCTGGCGTTCCATTAAATCCGACAAACTGAGTCATGTCTTTTAAGTTAACCAAGCTACCTGTATTGAGTTCGATACTAAGCTGTTGGTTGTCAATTTTATATTTGACAACATTATGATGACTGCCTTGGGTTAATGGTAATGAATCATCTAAAAAATCACGTACAAACATCTGTACTTTTTGACCACGAATAGGATCGTACCCAGTGGGTAGATTTGAACCAAAATTTTCATTAGGCTCATCAACAATTACATCAGAGCCATAAAGTGCATCATACAAACTGCCCCATCTAGCGTTGGCAGCATTCAACGCAAACCTGGCGTTCATCAATGGCACAACTAACTGCGGTCCTGCAATTAATGCCACTTCAGCATCCACGTTTTCAGTGGTAATTTGAAAATCACTTTGTTCAGGTACCAAATAGCCAATCTCAGTTAGAAATTGTTGATATTTTTGCTGTGAAAATGCGTTATTCAAATTATCTAAATGCCAAGCATCGATTTTTGATTGCAGCGTTTCTCGCGTTGCTAACAGTGCTTTATTTCTAGGAATAAATTCATCAAAAACGTTAGCAACGTTTCGCCAAAAGTCTTGTTGATTGACTTGTAAACCCGGAAGTACTTCGCGGTTGACTAAGTTGTAAAGACAATCGGCAATTTTATAACCATGTTCATTGATTCGTTTATTCATTTTGTACCCTAAATTAATTCAAATTGCCCATTAAATATAAAGACCAGTCGTGGCCTTATTCATTTATTATTAATGCCTATACTCAACTTCAGCTTTGGGCTATGACAAGTGCTCCGTCTAACTTAATCGTATCGCAGTTATTTCCAACCCCACCTCGGTCTACCACTATAAAATCACTGACTTGATGTAACGCAAGACAGTAGTGATGCCAAGTGCCTTTATGATAATTCACCCCTTGATTTGATGAAGCCAAAAACACTTCAATTTTTGAAATATCCAGTTCACCCCTAGGCGCAACCACTACTAAAAAGGGCTGTTGCCCCATAGGAATAAATGCTTGGCTAGATAATGGGTGACGTTCCATCATCTTAATACTGACTGGCTGCTCAAGTGGTGTTGAACGAAAAATATTAATCAAGGTGCGACCGTTTTCCTGCGTCACGTCAACTTCGGCTAAATCATGATAACGCTGAGTGAAACCATCATTAATGCTGAAGTTTTTGGCATTGTCGTTGACTTCAATCACATCACCAAACGGTGCAAAATTTTCACGGGTTAGTGCTTTAGGTGTTATTTGTTTATTATCTTTCATCAAGTGACTATCCTAATTGCAATTTAGTTATTAACCGTTACTTTCGCTTACCGAATACACGCATTCTAGAAATACCGCCATCTGGATATATACTTAATTTAACGTGGGTAAATTGTTGTAATCTGTCAGCGACTATTTCATTAATGAATAGATGCTCGCGGTGCGCATATAAAGTGGTTTGAGGAATAATAGGTTGCCAATCTAGCTCAGCATTGGCATCGTTAAAATCGTCACTACTGGTATTAATTCCTTCTAGCGTAAAAGTGTCTGGGAAGTTACCTTTGAAGTGACAAGTATCAACTACGACTTTTTCAACATTGCCCTGTGTAGCTAATTTAACAATTGACCAATCTGGACCAGGGTCACGACGTCGTTTTGTTTCCCATCCGTCTCCCATGTCTTTACCACGCCCGGGCATGATTAAATTGTTTTTATCGCTAAAAAACATATCACTCACTAACAATGCTTTTGCACCATTTTTAATAGATGCTAAATCTATTAATTCACCTTCAACAAAATCATTCCAGTTAACATCAGCATCACCGTAGACTCGAAACCTCGCTATTCCACCATCTGGAAACATATTCAGTCTTACATGAGTCCATGGCTGTGTATTGACAATTTCGAAGATGTTTTGACTATGGGCAGCAACATCGCTTTTATCTAAAACAGTATGCCAGACTGAACTTTCATCTGGCTGCCCTGCACTCGTACATGCTTCAACCGAAACAGTTTGTGGCGCATTGCCACGAAAATAATTAGTATCGATATCAAACCCGCGGATAACACCACTGATGCCCAGACGAATAATACACCAATCAAACTCACGGCCATTATCTCTACCGTAACTGCGGCGAGACTCCCAACCGTCCATCCATTTTCCACGTTGTGTATATTTATCATCAATAAAAGTACCACGACCAGCTTTAAGTAAGTTTTCCATTTCAGCGAAAAAGTCATCACTGCAAGACAAGGTTTCGCCGCCCACTCGTTCGCTAGCTAAATCGACAAAATAGGTTTTTAACTTTTGCTCAAGCACTGCATTTGAGCCAGTTAGCTCGTTTCGCTGTTGGGTATTTTCAATCATTTAATAGGTCCTGTTTCACCAATTTGATGGTTTTCAATTAAATTTATGTGGATAAGAAGGGAGTGTTGAAACAAGCTTTTAAGAAAACTTGACACTGCTGTCAGGAGATTACTCTAATAGAATAAAAAAGCACTGCATAGGTTGTATGAAAAATATAAAAAGTAATTATTAATTATGTTTTACCAACAACCAATCAACTTGCCCATAGTATCGTTATCTTCTAGGCGTTGATGTGCATTACCAACATCTTTTGCAGCAAATTGAGTATCAATATTAGGAATTAATTTGCGGTCATCAAAATCAGCTAAGCAGGCATGACTAAATTCTTTTATCAGATGGGTTTTATACTGATCATGACGACTTCTTAAAGTTGACGCTTTAATAGTAGCCCTTTTACCCAGCATCATCGCCATGTCTAATGTATCCGCATAACGACCTGACAACATGGCCAAATATATCAGGTTACCATCAACATTCAGCAGCTTTAGGTTTCGATTAAGGTAATCACCCGCAACGAAATCAATAATTAAATCACAACCTTGCCAATGTTTGGGTATTTCAACCGCAAAATCTTGTTGTTTATAATTGATAACTAAATCTGCACCAAGCTGTTTACACAAATCCAACTTCACCTGACTTGAGGCTGTTATTGCCACTGAACAACCATGTCTTTTAGCTAACTGAATAGCAGCAAGGCCAACTCCGCTTGCGCCTGCGTGGATTAATACGTGCTGATTTGATTGTAAATCATTTTCGATAAACAGTGTTTGGTATGCCGTCAGAAAACATTCAGCTATACCTGCCGCTTGAGGCATATCCATGTTTTTAGGAACTAACATTAGATGTTGGCTGTGCACGGCTACATATTCGGCATACCCACCTCCTGCCACTAAACCAAATACATTATCGCCGATTTCAAAAGCTTGGGGACTTATTTGTTGAGAGTGAACTTGCACTACTTCACCGCTCATTTCCAAACCTAAAATATCACTTTCACCTGCTGGCGCAGGATATTTACCTTGCCTTTGTAAAGTATCGGCTCGGTTCAAACCAAAACACGCCACCTTTACAAGAACCTGTCCAGATGACAACGTCGGGATATCAGTATGAGCAACTTTTAATGAGTCAGGCGCGCAACCATTTTCGTGTTTTATAAACTGCATGGGGTTTTTCATAATCTAAAATCTTTTTTTGGATTGGAAATTCTGTTTAGCAAAACCTTACCCTCATGTATGATTGTGTCAAATTATTTATAAAAGTTATCCTATGTCATCTAGCGTCATTTTGCAGCCCGGTCGAGAAAAATCTTTATTACGTAAACATCCTTGGATTTTTTCTCGTGCTATAGAAAAAACCATAGGCAGAATTAACATGGGAGACACCGTTGATGTGATGTCCCATGATGGGAGCTTTTTAGGCCGTGGAGCTTGGTCTCCCGAGTCGCAAATTCAAATTCGGATTTGGACGTTTGAAAAAGATGAAAGTATCGATAATGGCTTCTTTCAAAGACGTATAGCGACGGCTCAAGCCTCAAGAGAAGATTTAATCAAACGACATGGATTAACAGGTTATCGACTTATTGCAGCAGAATCGGACGGACTCCCTGGTGTTACCATTGATAGATATGCAGATGTATTGGTGTGTCAGTTATTATCTGCTGGAGCTGAAAAACACCGTGATAAAATAGTATGGGCATTAAAAAAAGAATTTCCAGAGTGTTCTATTTATGAACGTAGTGATGTGGCAATTCGAAAAAAAGAAGGTCTAGAACAGATTACTCAGGTATTGCATGGTGATGTACCTGAAGAAGTAGTGATTGAAGAGAATGGCATAAAAATTATCGTTAACGTCAAAGTAGGACATAAAACCGGGTTTTATCTGGATCAAAGAGACAACCGTGCCATTGCGGCAAAATATGTCAAAGACAAAACCTTACTTAATTGTTTTTGCTATACCGGTACCTTTGGCAGTTATGCATTGGCTAGCGGCGCTAAGTCTGTAACTAGTATAGATGTATCAGACTTAGCGTTAACCACAGCGAAAAGAAATGTTGAAATTAATGATTTAGATACTGATAAATGTGAATTTATAAACGCAGATGTCTTTCAAGCATTACGCGACTTTAAAAAAGCGGAAAGACATTTTGAGCAGATCATCCTAGACCCACCCAAGTTTGTCGATTCTAAAGCATCATTAGTACGTGCTTGTCGCGGTTATAAAGACATTAATATGTTAGCCATGCAAATTATGCAACCGGGTGGTATTTTATGTACGTTTAGTTGTTCAGGCTTATTATCTTTTGATTTATTTCAGAAAGTGGTGGCTGACGCGGCTTTAGATGCTGGCAGAACAGTTCAAATTATAGAAAGATTAGGCCAAGCAGCCGACCACCCTGTTGGGTCGAATTATCCAGAAGGATTTTATTTAAAAGGCTTCGTATGTCGGGTCTTATAAGTTGAACTAAAAACTATGTTTATTAGCTCAACTTATATTCAAAAATGTAAATAAGCGGCTTCGATGTCGCTTATTTCATCTCAAGAATTTCAACACCTACGGTACACGAATTGTCATCAATAGCTTCACAGCGAACCACTTTAGTATCAGCGCTCAGTGAAGGGAATTGTGAGTTGGTTGATTCAATGTAAACATTGATTTTTGTCCCCATCTCAATAGAACTCCCCTCTATTTCAAAAGACATGCCTGTAGCGCTTATGTCCTTGCACACTGCCTGAAGGCTTCGCGAAGATTCATCGTCAAGTATTTTAACTTCACATACAGAATTGACCATCATACGAAAAAAATTGCGTTTATCGTCATAACCTAACATCCGTTACCTCATGTAGTTTTAATAATATCCCTTACTTTATAGGGTGCCGTGAAAACAATGTCAAAGCAAATCATATTGAATCCAAGTGATTCAATATTCGTTTAACAGAAATAGGTGCGGCTGTGCCTAGAAGCTGAGCAAAAAATGAAACCTGTAATTCGTGTAATAACCAGCGAACTTCTTTTAGTTCAGCAGGCACGGGCTGATTTGCGGATATTTTATTACATTTTGCCTGATAGGCTTGTTCAGCCTTCTCTAAGTTAAGTTGATGTAATTTATCTTTAGTAGGATCTATGGCTACTTTTTCTAACCTTTTAGCGATTGCTTTAATATATCGTTGCCAATCAAGTAGTTTATGCGCACCTACATCAGCGACAAAACCTTTATAAACCAGCGAATCGAGCTGAGCTTTGATATGACCATGAGCATATATAAGATTAAGTGGCACACTGCCCTTCATTTTTTTCTTGATGTCATGGGCAACAGTGAGGCCCACCTCGACTTGTTGAGCAATACGTAAAACAGTTTCGTTGATTTCTTGTCTAACAAACTCACAACATCTATCAAAATGATGTTTTTCGCGAATATCACTGTTATTTTGTTGGCAGTATTGGTTGATCAGCTGGTCAACGCCTGCATCAATGCAGTCGTCGATCAAGGCTTTGATTTGTCCAAAAGGATTAAAATATAAACCCAACTTGGCTTTATTGGGCAATTTTTCCTGTAAATATTTTACCGGTGAAGGGATACCCAATATAGTTAATCTCCGTAATCCCAATTTGTGAGATGCTTGAGCGATATGTGGTTGGTCAAATAATTTAACGGCTACCGTGTTACCTTCATTAACCAAAGCTGGGTAGGCCTTCATTTCATAGCCACTAGATTTATTGATAAACTCATTTGGCAAGTTATCGATTTCCCAACTGACCAAACCGGTTTTTTCAAGTTCCGGGGTGGCCACAGCTTGTAAGTTTTGTTTTACTTTGCCTTGTAATTTTTGTTGTAATGCAAATAGATCACGGCCTTGGGCAATAACTTTGGCATCTTGGTCGACAACTTTAATATTAAAAATTAGATGTTGAGGCAATCTGTCTAGTTGCCATTCGCTGGCTTCAGGCTCACGTCCCGTCATACGCTTTAATTTTAAGGACAATGCAGTTAAAAACGCGATAGGGACACCTTGCTTATCAGTTTGTTGCATATCAGCCAAACAAGCATCAGCATAATTGGGAGCAGGCACAAAGTTTCGCCTTAAAGACTTTGGTAACGCTTTTATTAAAGCCACAATAAGTTCATGACGTAGTCCAGGTATAAGCCAATCGAGTCCCACAGGTGTTACTTGATTAAGTAATGCCAATGGCACCATCAAACTCACACCGTCGTCTTCATCCTTCGGGTCAAAATGATAATTTAAACCCAACGTCAGGTTGTGTTGCTTAAAGGTTTCTGGAAATGACAATGCATTAATATGTTGCGTATCTTTCCTTAGCAAGGCCTTAGGGTCAAAATTAAGGAGGTCGGGATTTTCAGTAGTTTGTTTGTTCCACCATTTTTTAAAATTAACCTCAGAGCAAATATGCTTGGGTATCTTTTCACCATAAAAATCGACTAAAGTGCCTTCATCTACTAATAAATCTCGTCTACGGCTCTTTTCTTCAAGGCCTTCAATGTTTTCTATCATTTTTTGATTAAGAGATAAAAAGGAAAAGTTTAATTTAGTCTGCATGTTGACCAAAGCTTCACGGATAAATATTTCTCTGCAAATTTCTGGGTCAATCTGGCTATAGTTTTTTCGTCTTTGATTAATGAGTATCAGACCATACAAACTGACTTTCTCAAATGCTTGCACCACACCTTGTTTCTTTGACCAATGAGGCTCGGAATATTCTGTTTTAGTTAAATGTTGCGCCAGCGGTTCAATCCACTCTGGTTCGATTTTAGCGGCCACTCGACCAAATAAATGAGCTGTTTCAACTAACTCGGCCACCATAGTCCATTTAGGTTGAGATTTAGCTAAACCAGAACCGGGGAAAATCTTAAAACGGCTATTACGGGCACCTAAGTATTCACGTTCTATATCTTTATTACCTAAATGAGATAATAAGCCTGATGCAATAGCTTGGTGAATGGCTTGATACTCAGCCGCTTGCGAAGTGATACCAAAACCTAATTCTGCTACAGATTTTTTAAGTTGGCTGACAATGTCTTGCCACTCACGCATACGCATAAAATTAATAAAATGTTTCTTACACCAATTACGTAATTGACTCGATGATAAAGCTTGTTGTTGTTCTTTGAACCCCTGCCATAGCTGGAAATAGCCAAGAAAGTCAGACTCTTTATTGGTAAAGTCTTCGTGCATTAGGTCTGCTTGTTGTTTTTTGTCTTGAGGGCGCTCTTTAGGATCTTGAATGCTTAAACCTGCAGCAATGATGAGCACTTCACTCAAACAATTTTGTTTGGCTGCCTCCACCACCATGCGTGCATATCTGGGGTCAATGGGCAGTCTGGCTAGTTGTCTGCCTTGATGAGTTAGCCCTTGACGGCCCAGCTTATTATCAATTGCACCTAACTCTTCGAGTAATTTAAAACCGTCATTAATACTTCTGGAATCAGGTGGCTCTACAAAAGGGAAATCATCTACTTTGCCTAACCCTAGGGACATCATTTGCAAAATAACAGAGGCCAAATTAGTGCGTAATATTTCTGGATCTGTAAACACATCTCTAGATAAATAATCTTCTTCAGAGTATAAACGAATACAAATACCATCAGATACACGCCCACAACGCCCTGCCCTCTGGTTAGCTGAGGCTTGTGAAATGGCTTCAATGGGTAAACGTTGCACTTTGCTGCGCACGCTATAGCGAGAAATTCGAGCAGTGCCAGGGTCAATAACGTACTTTATTCCTGGCACAGTCAATGACGTTTCGGCAACATTGGTAGCAAGCACAATTCGCCTAGAAGAATGTGCAGCGAATACTTTGTTTTGCTCGCTGTTACTCAGCCTTGAATACAAAGGCAACACTTCTGTATTTCGATATTGCTGTTTGTTTAGTGCATCTGCGGTATCACGAATTTCTCGTTCTCCACTCAAAAACACTAAAATATCACCACCCGCTTCAGTTAAAAGTTCATTCACCGCTTCGGTAATGGCTTGGATCTGATCATAATCGCTACTTTCGATTTCTCGGTAGCGCATTTCTACAGGATAAGTCCTGCCACTGACTTCTATAACCGGTGCATCGTCAAAATGTTTAGAAAATCTTAATGGGTCAATCGTCGCGGAAGTAATAATAAGTTTAAGTTCTGGGCGTCTTGGCAAAAGTTGCTTAAGATAGCCCAAAATAAAGTCTATATTTAAACTGCGCTCATGCGCCTCATCTATAATAATTGTATCGTATTGACTCAAAAACCTATCTTGTTGAATTTCAGCCAATAAAATACCGTCTGTCATCAATTTGATATACGTACTATCAGACACGTGGTCTGAGAACCTGATTTTAAAACCCACTTGTTGTCCCAGTGGTGTCTTGAGTTCTTCAGCAATTCGGTTAGCTACGGTTCTAGCCGCGAGTCGTCTAGGCTGCGTATGCCCAATCAACCCCCTAATACCCCTGCCTAACTCTAAACATATTTTCGGTATCTGAGTTGTTTTCCCTGAGCCAGTTTCACCTGCGATAATGACGACTTGATTATTGGTAATAGCGTCTGCTATTTCATCTTTCCTTTCAGAAACTGGTAAAGAAGGAAATTCAATTTTTGGACGCTGTGATGCCCTTAAAGTGAAAATTTGAACCGACTTATTGATATCATTTTGCAACTTGCTTAAATAAGTCAATTGTTTATCTGGGGAGATACTAGGATATTTTCGTAAACGGGATATCAACCTAAATTTATCTTTAGACATGCAAGACGCGATATCGGAGGACAATTTTTTTAGGCTAATTTCTGATTGGGTTTGGGCTGACGTCAAATAAAGTGCTCTACTAGTTACATCAATAAATCTGGACTCGATCCTAGAAGATGAACCGAGTAAATACCAGAGTTATTAAATAACAAATACTACTTAACTAGTTCGTAATTTATAACCATCACGCAATTGCAAGTCTATGGCATTCAATAAAGCAGAACGATTGATAGTGCCAAGCAAATAACCATCATCATCAACGATTGGATACACCTTGGGTTTCTCAGACGTCATCCTTTGTGCTAACTCAATGACTGAAGTATAAGGTTTAATTGCCAATACTTCAGTTTTCATTATATCTTTGACATGTGCAACCTGCTCTCTGTAGTAGCTAGATTCAATCATCTGCACCAGACAGTCTTGTTCAGATAAGAATCCTATTACTTTACTGTGAGAGTCAATTACTGGGCCACCTGTTTGTTTGGTTTCTAATAACCGCTCTACCGCTTGTGCCACTGTCATATCGCTAGTGAAGGTAACTGGGCGCCGATTCATATGATCATGGACTTGCAAAGATTCCACTGTAACTCCTTGGTTTAATGATATTTATAATTCTATATCGTTACAGATAAAGATAGACTTAAATAATAACAACACCTAACTATTTCAATAAAGTTGTTAATGAAACAATAATTAATGATATTTTATAATAGTTCAACACTTTTGGCTCTTTGTAGAGGCAAATTCACCTGATTTAATTTACCAAAGCAATTAACAAAAGGCGGTAGCGTGAATTTAGCAAGTATTTACTGGCACGGTTATGGAACACCCCTGTAT
>NZ_CAJXPA010000142.1 GCF_913058035.1 uncultured Paraglaciecola sp.
ATATTATATCGCTTGTATAAGTTTGGCTCTCATTTGATGTTAGTAGGTAGCGCACTGGTATCTGGCCTTGAATGAGTTAATATTTTGTAAACTGAAATTTATGATTATTTGCAATCACCTTGCAAAGAAAATTTTGAGTGTGATTTTCATTATGTACTTTATAAAAGTCCAAAATAACTTTTAAAAATATGGGAGAAATCTTTTGGAACTAAAGGACAAGATTATTGTGATCACTGGTGCCGGCAGCGGTATTGGTCGAGCTTTAGCTATTCGTTTTCACGCAGAAGGCGCTAAAAAGATTGTTGTTGTCGATATAAACCTAAATAACGCTCAAGACACGGCAGTCATGGTTAATGGCATTGCCATGATAGCTGATGTTGCCAAAGAAAATGATATATCTCGGGTGATAGAAGAAACCGAAACCAACGTTGGTGCCATCGACCTATTTTGCTCTAATGCTGGTGTGGCTATAGGTGAAAATATCGATTCCCCGAATAGCGAATGGCAAGCGAGCTGGGATATCAATGTTATGTCTCATGTCTATGCTGCCCGTCATTTGTTACCACGGATGGTAGCTAGGGGTGGTGGTTATTTTTTAAATACTTCGTCTGCTGCCGGTTTACTCAATCAGATTGGTGGTGCTGCTTATGGTGTCACCAAACACGCCGCAGTTGGCTTTGGTGAGTGGTTAGCTATTCATCATAAGCATGAGGGAATTAAGGTTTCTATGCTTTGTCCTCAGGCAGTGCGCACACCCATGACTGCAGTCGATAATGATGCTATCGCAGCTGCTGCGAGTGATGGCATGATAGAACCAGAAGAGCTTGCCAATTGTGTTGTTGAAGAACTGCGTAAGGAGAGTTTCCTGATATTACCTCATGCCATTGTGTTGGAATATATGCGCAACAAATCAACAAACTATAATCGCTGGATTGGCGGTATGAATAAACTTATGCGCCACATTATGGGGGTCAGTAAATAAGGTTTGTTTATGATAAGTATAAAGCAGGTTTTGAAGTCAGTGTCACAACAGAATAAATTAACAATAGTTAAAATGTTATGAACGTCTCTATATTAAAATCACTAGAGCTGCATGGTGGCGGTAAATAAGCAAAACTTTGTGTTTCCTTCACCAGCTGTGACTCGGTTGTTGCAACACGTGAAGTGAAAAAGACGATGAATGCAGCCAGCAACTAGGCAGTTTTAAGAATCATAGATATGTGTATAAATTATTTAATATAAGATCAGTTAAAAGGTAAATGAATTAAAATGAGTTTTTCATCCCAGGTACTAAGTATCGAAAAGCAGGGGCAGGTCGGAATAGTCTGGTTAGACCGTGAAGCCAAATATAATGCACTGTCGACACAATTATGGTCAGCCATTCCAGACGCCCTTAACATTCTGTGCGAAGACGACGATATAGGTGCAATAATTCTTGCTGGTCGTGGTAAACACTTCTGCGCTGGTATTGACCTAGTAGAAGATGGTCTAAGCGATCATAAAAACGCCAAAGCCCGTTCCAAAGCCGAAGCCAATATTCAGCAGCTAGCTAATACTCAGAAGTTTCAGTCAGCTATTACTGCCTTAGCTGACTGTGCATTGCCAGTCATCGCAGTCGTACAGGGCTTTTGTTTAGGTGCTGGTGTGGATTTGATTACCGCCTGTGACATTCGCATAGCCAGTGCATGTTCTGTATTTAGTGTACGTGAAACACGATTGGGTTTGGTTGCTGATGTGGGTACCTTGCAGCGCCTTCCTAAGATACTTAATGCAGGTCATGTTGCAGAGCTAGTTTACACAGGCAAAGATATCAAAGCCAACCGAGCCGAGAAGATTGGTTTGGTAAACGATGTTTATGAATCAGCTGAAGCTACCATGGCTGCAGGTATTGTCATCGCCAATGAAATCGCTGGAAACTCACCGATGGCAGTTCGCGGAACTAAGTTTATTTTGCGTAAGTCAGAGAATATGACCGACGAGCAAAGCTTAATGCTGAATGGTATGTTTACTATGATGACTAGTTTGCAGTCAAATGATTTGCAAGAAGGTATAAAGGCATTTTCAGAACGAAGAGCGCCTAAATTTACAGGTAGCTAAACTAAGTTTGTTGGTGATTTATCAGGTTCTTAGAAAAGTAAAAAGCTTTTTGTTTTCTTGATACGTCAAATGAATGTTAGTCCTCTAATGCTTCCTTGTGAAAGTTAACTCGATACAATAATTATCATAATATTACGCTCAGTTGTGATCATAGCCTTGATTATGTGTTTTAAAATAAGGCAATAAAAGTGTTCTGTCTTTTTAATCTTTTTAGTAACGTCGACTTTAGATTTTACCGCTCAAGCGCACTAACAATGGCAACAATACTTGATGCAAGTGTGGATGAATTTGTTATCCAGTCAGCTAGGACAGTTCTTAACACGTCATTTGTTAATGAGGTATTAAAACGACAGTTAAGTCATGACTTCTAGAAGTCTATACAATTGGAGGAGCTAGGAGTTTGTTGACTAGAACAGGACATTGAGATTTTTACGAAAATATTCAAATACCTTGGTTTTTTTGGTCTTCGCACACCAAACAATATCGAAGTTGCGATGGTTGACCCCAAAGAATCAGCTGAAACAGGAGTTTGGTCTTGACAGCAAACTGTAACATCAAGAGCTTAATTACAGCGTGCACGACTCTATTATGTGGCAGTTTGTAGATGAAAATGGAGTCTTCATTCGCAGCTATCCGTAACAACTGATTTGCATAAATAATCTAACAGGACACAACGAGACACACATTGAAAATATCCATTTCCTAAAATATCGGCTGCAACATAAAGATCGGGATTCGTTTCATTATTCAAAACAAGACCTGCGTAATATTCAATACTCGGAGGCTTAGATGGAACAAAAATAAAAACTGTTTTCGACACCTCGATACATCAGTTAACAATGATATGCATCTCAGATTCAGCCTCAGACTAAAAGCGACATTAAATTATAAGCTTGGGATCTATATTAAATTTAAATGTAAGTAATAGTGATAAAGTAAAAGAAATTCAAATACTCAGTAGGCTGTTTTGCATGCAACTCATAAAATCACAATTCAGCAATAAAATTGATTGGCATAGCCTTTTAAATTCAGGTAACCGGGTTTTCATTGGTTCAAATGCAGCGGTACCTAATGCGTTAATCGATAGTCTTATTGAGGATGGTAAGGGCTTAAACGATATCGAAGTTACTCATATAAGTACATTATCAGACAACAAATGGGCTTTGCCTGAGTATGCTTCAAGATTTAAAATTAATACTTTTTTTATTCATGGCAAGCTTATTCGAAAAGCAGTGGAAGAAGGCCGCGCAGATTACACACCTTGTTTTTTATCTGAAGTGTCTAGCTTGTTCACCGAAGATATATTACCTCTCGACGCAGCTCTAATTATGGTCTCACCACCGGACGAACTAGGCTTTTGTTCATTAGGTGTATCGGTAGATGTGGTGATGTCGGCAGCACGAGCGGCAAAGCACATTATTGCACAAGTTAATCCTCTCATGCCGAGAACGTGTGGACATTCTTTTCTACATATTAGTGAATTTAGTGCGTGTATTAAACATCAACAAATTTTGCCTGAAGTCGCCATACCTGAAACGACAAAAATAATCGATCGAATTGGTCAATATGTGGCAATGTTAGTTGAAGATGGCGCTACATTACAATTAGGTATTGGTAAAATTCCTAATGCAGTAACACGGTATTTGCAGCATCATAAAAATTTAGGTGTTCATTCGGAAATGATTAGCGACGGCATAGTCGATTTAATTCAGCATGGTATTGTGAATAATAGGTACAAAACCTTCCATCCAGGTAAAACGGTAGTCAGCTTTTGCTTCGGAACTCAAAAATTATATGATTTTGTTGATATGAACCCACATGTAGAATTTTATCCTTCTTCTTATGTGAATAAACCCGCTAATATTGCTAAAAATGACAATATGGTAGCAATCAATAGCGCACTAGAAGTCGACTTAAGTGGGCAGGTGGTGTCGGACTCAATCGGGAATCATTTTTATAGTGGGATAGGGGGACAAGTAGATTTTGTAACCGGGGCGTCTAAAAGTAAAAACGGAAAACCTATTATTGCTTTACCTTCAACAGCGAGAAACGGAGAAGTGTCGCGCATAGTTGCAACCCTAACTGAAGGTTCTGGCGTAGTAACATCGCGCGGTAATGTACACTATGTTGTCACTGAGTTTGGTATAGCAAGTTTACAGGGCAAAAGTGTGCGCGAGCGGGCGCTTGAATTAATCCGTGTGGCGCATCCTAAATTTAGAGATGAACTACTGGCGCAAATTAGAAAAAAATATTGGGTCCCTGATTATCAGACAAAAACGCCAACCGATATTTCTGAATTAGGTGATATGCAGCTTTTACGTTTAGATATGAATAAGAAGTTTTATTTGCGACCTCTCAACCCCTCTGACGAGCGTCGTTTGCAAGAGTTTTTTTATTCACACACTAAAGAAACAATTAAGATGCGTTATAACTATTCGCCAGGACCAATGACGCGGGAAAAATCGTGTGATTTGGTTAGCGTTGATCAAAGTAAAGATGTGGCATTGACCATTGTGCATCAAGAAGGGTCAAAAGTACGAATAGAGGCAGTGGGACGTTATTATTTCATTCCTCAACCAAATTCGTGTGAAGTGGCGTTTGTGACACGAGAGACAAATCAGGGTCAAGGCATGGCTAAGCGACTGCTGCAAACTATGATAGATATTGCCAAAAAGCGTTGCCTTGAAACAATGTTTGCGTTGGTAAGAAGTAATAATAAAGCGATGATTTCAGTATTTGAGCAATTTGGTTTTGTGCGTTCTGCTAATTCTGACTTACAGGAAATTGAATTAATTAAATACTTAAATGCTGATGATAAGTCGATTAAAACCGACCTCACAAAAGGATAATTAAAATGACAGTGACTATTGTAGGTAGCCCTCATTGCGATTTACACGACATGGGCGACGAGCATCCTGAACAGCCTGCACGGATGTACAAAATTAATGATCAAATAATTGCGTCTGGCCTTGATTATGTGTTGCACTTTGCCGATGCCAATCCTGCAAAACTGTCGTCATTAGAACTTGCACATGACAAAGCATTTGTTAAGAGCATATTTGATCGAGCACCATCATTAGGTGGCGAAAAAATTTGGTTAGACGATGACACCATTATGATGGATAAAAGTTTAAACGCTGCCTTACATGCCGCAGGCGCAGTTACTGATGCTGTCGATCTGGTGCTAGAAGATAAATCAAAAAGTGCGTTTTGTTCAGTGCGACCACCGGGTCATCACGCTGGGCGCGCAAGTTCATCTGGATTTTGTATATTCAATAATATTGCTGTAGGTGCAATGCATGCTCTCGAAGTGCATGGTTTAGATCGTGTCGCCATTATCGATTTTGATGTTCATCACGGTAACGGTACCCAAAACATTGTCGAAGGCGATAAACGTGTTCTATTTTGTTCATCCTTTCAACACCCGTTTTATCCCTTTAGTGGTGCTGAACCCTGCAGAAAAGGTATTGTTAATGTTCCTCTTCCAGCCGGCACAACGGGCAGCGAGTATCGTGATCTGATAAAAAATTGGTTTAAAGCAGTAGACGAATTTAAACCTCAACTTATCTTTATATCCGCTGGTTTTGACGGCCATACTGAGGATGAACTCGGACAATTGCGTTTAGTCGAAAAGGACTACATATGGATAACAGAGCAAATTAAAGCGCTTGCTGATAAATACTGCGAAGGCAAAATAGTATCTGTGTTAGAGGGGGGTTATGCATTAAATGCTCTTGCTCGTAGTGTTGTAGCACATGTGAAGGTGTTGGCTAACTAGCTCATTACTGTAACTGACATTAATTCGGGCATCAAAATTTACTTTGATAATTAATTAAGAAGCTAACAACCTTTCGGTTTTTTTGACTTAGGCCTAAATTAATTAAACAATCTCCAGGAATAGTCTTAATGTTAATCAGAACGATATCGCTTTAAGATTTTTTTAAACGATCAAACTACCTGAAACAAAAAAAATCAAGACTTTATACTGGTTTGCAGCAGCAGGGTAATATTTATACGTTAATACGATGGGAGTATTCATATCCCTCGTAAATTGTGTTGAAGCGAGCAGATCGAGCATTTAACATATTCTGGGCTGCTTAAATATTAGACACAAGGAAACTGTTGATAGTATTCGTCAAGCCACCAATTAAGAATTACACCAAGCTATGCTCATTTTCTGTTTATATTAAAAATCTTAAACTGACTAGTTACGCCTTAGCCTTTTAATTAAAATTAGGTTCCATAATATTGAGGGTTTATTCCGACTTTACCTTGTTAAGTGGCGGGCAATGAAATTCTTTAGTCGTTTCATTCTCATCGACACTGTAAAGATGAACATCGAAGCCCCAAAGTCGATGAACATGTTTAAGGACGCTTTCCGTGTTATTCGCCAAAGGAATGCGCTGATTAGGGACATGTCGAAGCGTTAAAGAACGGTCTCCCCTTAAATCCACATCCCAAACTTGAATATTTGGTTCCTGCATACTCAAATTATACTGTAATGATAGTTGCTCCCGTACATATCGATAACCATCTTCATCGTGTATACCAGTTATCTTATAATGCTCTGCTTGATCGTCATCTTTAATCGAGAAAAACTTGAGATCTCGAATAACTTTTGGGGAAAGATATTGAAGTATGAAACTCTCATCTTTAAAATTTCGCATGGCGAAGTCTAATGTTACTAGCCAGTCTGAGCCTGCGATGTCTGGGAACCATTGCCTATCTTCATCCGTTGGTGACTCACATATGCGGCGTAAGTCCTGAAACATTGAAAAGCCTAAGGCATATGGATTGATACCACTAAACCATTTACTGTCAAAGGGCGGCTGATATACAACCGCTGTATGCGATGTTAAAAACTCGATAATAAAGCCTTCATCCACCTGTTTTCTATCATAAAGTGTATTCATAATAGTGAAGTGCCAAAAGGTAGCCCATCCTTCATTCATTACTTGTGTTTGGCGTTGAGGATAAAAATACTGAGCTATTTTGCGTACAATGCGAATAACCTCACGTTGCCACGGCTCCAGAAGTGGCGAATTTTTCTCAAAGAAATAAAGTAAATTCTCTTGAGGTTCATCTGGAAACTTTGTGTGAATAACGTCATGTTCATTATCTAGATTTAAAGGTATTGTTCGCCAGAGTTCATTAACTTGCTGTTGCATGAACATCTCACGTTCCACTTGGCGTTTTGACTCCTCTTCTGCTGAGATGTTTGGAGGGCGTTTATAACGATCTACGCCGTATTTCATGAGTGCATGGCAGGAATCTAAAATCTTTTCCACTTCATCAATCCCATGCCGTTCTTCACATTTTGAAATATAGTTCTTAGCGAACAGTAAATAATCAATAATTGCGCTAGCGTCTGTCCACGTTTTAAATAAATAATTCCCTTTAAAAAAAGAATTGTGCCCATAGCCCGCATGGGCAATTACTAAGGCTTGCATCATCATGGTGTTTTCTTCCATAAGATAAGCGATGCAAGGGTCGGAGTTAATCACGATTTCATATGCCAGCCCCATCTGGCCTCGTTTGTAGTTTTGTTGGCTATTCAAAAATTGTTTGCCAAATGACCAGTGACTGTAGCCCAAAGGCATACCGACAGATGAGTATGCATCTAACATTTGTTCCGAACTTATGATTTCAATCTGATTTTGATACGTATCCAGATTGTATTCTTTAGCGATTTTGGCAATGGCTTCATCGTACTTCTCGATTAGTTCAAAGGACCATTCAGATCCACTGGAAATATAGTTGTGTTTGAATTGCTTACTCATGATGACTGTCCTTACGAGTGAATAATTCTCTGAAAACGGGATAAATTTCACTTTCATCACTGATATTTTGTATCGCAAAGTTATCTGGAAACTCAGGGCTTAGGGATTCATACTCATGCCATAAGCTTTGGTGCTCTAATTTTGTTATTTCTATGTAGGCGAAATATTGAATTTGCGGCAAAATATCTTCACGCAATACTTTTAAGCACAACGGTGAGTCATCATTCCAATTATCACCATCTGAAGCTTGGGCGGCATAAATATTCCAATCCGCTGCAGGGTAGCGTTGCTTAATAATGTCATTCATAAGCTTCAAAGCGCTTGAAACAATTGTACCGCCCGTTTCTCGGGAATAAAAAAACTCTTCTTCATCTACTTCTTTTGCACTGGTGTGGTGACGGATGAATATCACATCAATTTTTTTATAATTCCTTTTTAAAAATAAATATAGCAGGATATAAAAACGTTTTGCGATGTCCTTGTGCATTTTGCTCATTGAGCCTGATACATCCATCAAACAAAACATCACAGCGCTGGTACTTGGAAGTGCTATTTTCACGTGTTGATTGAATTTAAGATCAACATCATCAATCCAAGGGATTTTTTTGATACGTGTTTTGAACTTTTCGATTTTAAGTTTTAATGTACGTATTTCTGTTGTGTAATCTTCAGTTGAAGATTCAAGTTCCATTAATTTGAGTGCAAGTTTTTTAATGCTTTCACGCTTTTTTCCTGTGAGCGCCAAGCGTCTGCCGTAAGCTTTTTGTAAGGAGCGTACAACATTAATTTTTGCAGGGTTTCCTTGATTAGAATAACCCGCTCGTTGATATTTAAACGATGTGGTATCTTTTAATTGTTTTTTTACTAGGTTAGGCAATTCTAGATCCTCAAACATGCAGTCAAGAAATTCTTCTTGTGATATTTGAAATACAAACTCATCAACGCCTTCACCTGAATCACTTGCTTCGCCCTGTCCTGAGCCTTGTTCGCCTTTCCCTTTGGATGGTTTAGCGACTTGGTCACCAGTAGTAAAATCTTTATTTCCAGGATTAACTGTTTCACGTAAACCGCCCTGACCGGATCGAAAAGTAGGCTCGTCTAAATCTTTACTGGGAATACTGATATTATCACCACGGTCAATGTCGGTGATGCTTCGTTTACTCACAGCATCAGACACTGCCTTTTTAATATGTTGGCGGTAACGTCGAAGAAAGCGCTCACGGTTGACGGCGCTTTTATTTTTGCCGTTAAGTCGACGATCAATAATATGGGTTAAGCCCATTAATATCTCCTAGGTTATAGACCTTAAGTTATCGAGCTTCTTTTAAACAGGCTGCGCGCATGCATAAACCATTGTTGGAAGACTTAGATAATGCCTATGGTCACATCCACTTTATAAGCTCTATAATCCCCTCAATTGATTGACTATTATTGAGACTTTCGAACCCGCAAATACCATTCTGCAAGTAATCTAACCTGTTTTTCAGTGTATCCGCGATCAATCATGCGCTCTACAAACTGCTCATGCTTATTTTTGTCTTCTTGTGAGTTTTTGGGGTTGAATGAAATAACGGGTAGCAAGTCTTCGGTCATTGAAAACATTTTCTTTTCAATGACGGCACGTAGTTTTTCATAACTTTGCCATGAAGGATTTTTGCCATTATTGTTGGCGCGGGCTCTTAACATAAAATTAACAATTTCATTTCGAAAATCTTTAGGGTTACTAATACCTGCTGGTTTTTCAGTTTTCTCAAGCTCTTCATTTATTACTGCTCGATTAAATATTTCTCCTGTTTCAGGGTCTCGATAGTCTTGATCTTGTATCCAAAAATCAGCATAAGTCACATATCGGTCAAAAATATTTTGACCGTATTCAGAATAAGATTCCAAATAGGCTGTTTGAATTTCTTTGCCAATAAACTCAACATAATGAGGTGCTAGAAACTCTTTAATAAAACGTAAGTATTGTTCAGCCGTTTCTTGTGCAAATTGCTCTTGTTCAATTTGTTTTTCGAGAACGTAGAGTAAATGAACTGGATTCGCAGCGATTTCGGAGGTGTCAAAGTTAAACACTCGAGAAAGGATTTTGAAGGCAAAACGGGTTGAAAGACCAGACATTCCCTCATTGACACCGGCATTGTCTTTGTATTCTTGCATCGACTTAGCCTTTGGGTCGGTATCTTTAATATTTTGGCCATCATATACTTTCATTTTTGAGTCAATATTAGAATTCTCTGGTTCATTTAGTCGAGACAGAACTGAGAATTGGGCAAGCATTTTTAGAGTATCTGGTGCACAGGGAGATTGATTCAATGAACTATTTTCAAGTAGTTTTTTATAAATATGTATTTCTTCAGTCACTTTTAAGCAGTAAGGAACCTTTACGATCGAAATTCGATCTAAAAAAGCTTCATTGTTTTTATTGTTACGAAAGGTTTGCCATTCAGATTCATTTGAGTGCGCTAAAATAATGCCCTCAAAGGGAATAGCGCTCATGCCCTCCGTAGAATTATAATTACCTTCTTGCGTTGCTGTTAACAAAGGATGAAGTACTTTGATTGGCGCCTTGAACATCTCTACGAATTCCAGCATGCCTTGGTTAGCTAAGCATAAACCGCCGCTAAAACTGTAGGCATCTGGGTCATCTTGAGAAAAATCCTCAAGCATCCGAATATTTATTTTACCTACTAAGGCAGAAATATCCTGGTTGTTTTCGTCCCCTGGTTCAGTTTTAGCGATAGCTGTTTGGTCTAAAATAGATGGCCATAGTTTTACGACTTTAAATTTTCTGATATCACCACCGTATTCATGCAAGCGTTTTACTGCCCAAGGTGACATGATTGAACCTAAATAACGTGCGTCGATACCGTAATCTTCTTTGAGCAAAGAAGCGTCTTCTTTTATATCAAACAACGATAGTGGCTTATCATTCACTGGTGAACCTTTAATCGCGTAAAAAGGCACTTTTTGCATTAGTTCTTTTAGTTTTTCAGCAAGGGATGATTTACCGCCACCAACAGGACCAAGTAAATAGATAATTTGTTTCTTTTCTTCTAAACCTTGAGCTGCATGTTTGAAAAATGAGACTATTTCTTCAATGCATTCTTCCATTCCATAAAAATCACTAAACTTTTCGTAGCGTTTAATAACTTTATTTGAAAATATACGGCTTAAACGCGGATCTTTGGAGGTGTCTACAAATTCGGGTTCGCCAATAGCGATTAATAACCTTTCTGCGGCGGATGCGTATGCGTTAGAGTCGTTCTTACAAATTTCAAGATATTCTTCTAGTGTGTACTCTTCTTGTTTTCTGAGTTCATACCGGGTTTGAAACTGGCTAAAAATATTCATGACGTCCCCTAAAAAGGTGATGTAGTGTTTATTGATGGCTCCTTAGATGGTGTTTCTATTCCATTTCTTAACGTATTAATGCTTTTGAGACCTTTATATTGTTTAACACTAAAATTTTATCGTGTTGATATAAAAGATATACATCAAGTGTAGTTTAATCAGACGTATTAACCTGTTTTTTGTTTCAAAATAAATCAATTTTTAACACAGATTTTAACAATATACCCACCGCAAGCATGCTGTTCGGCTTTAAACATTTGACTTAATTACAGTGAATTTTTATGTAATTAAAAT
>NZ_CAJXPA010000143.1 GCF_913058035.1 uncultured Paraglaciecola sp.
TTGCGTAAATGATAGCAGTCTGAGTATGGTGCAGTTGGTCATATGCGTCATCGTTACTGCCTGCCGATGTGGTTTCAATCGGTAATACAGCATAATCGGCTTCGTTGGTTTCTACCTTTCTAATGATCTCTAAAAAACTTTGACAGCCTATTTCAAGTAATTCACCAGGACGCCTAGAAAAATATGTTTGTGTGGCTAAATAACTATAGGAACCTTTATCACCTAAAAAAGCGACACGATTGAGTGGCAAGCTACTGCCAGGATTAGCTCTTGCAGCTAATAATGCTTGTTGATTCAGCACTGAATCTTCAATAATTACATGAAACAATTGTGTGACGTAATGTGCGTCGAGTCCGTGTTTTTTACCTTCTTTTATCAATCTAAGAAGTAATTGCTCCTCGCGTTTTTGATCTCGCACAGGAATTTGGTTTTTGATTTTTGTTTCAGCGACTTGATTAGTAAATTGTTGTCTTTTGGCTAAAAAAGACAACAGGTGCGTGTCAAGCTCAGTGATTTTGACTCTAAGTTCTTCTAATTCTAATGATGACATGATGTCCACTTGTTGTTCCGAAAAAACTCCCATCGGGGAGATTTTAGAATTATATTATGGGTAGATCTTATATTAAATCGAATAATGATAAAGGTTAAGATGTTTTAGAATTTATAAAGACACTACTTATATGTCAATGATTTAATTAAACATAATTTTCTAGTTTTTATAAATAATGAATAACGTTAGGTTCTAGGATTATTTTCCGAGTAACGAGGCTAACATTGCGCGAACTTCATTAACTTCAAAGGGTTTATCACACAGAGCATTAACGCCTGTTTGGTGGATATTTGCCATATGCAGACTAGAGCTTGATTCACTGGTTACCATGATAATGGGTATATGTGCTGTTTCAGAATTAAAACGAATAAATTCAGATAGCTCCCTACCGTCCATTTCAGGCATATTATAATCAGTGACGACTAGATCAAATAAGTTATCTTTTAAAATAGTGAGTGCTTGTGCACCGTTTTCGGACTCTATAATTTTTTGTAGCCCCAAACTATTTAATACCCTGCGAATATGATTTCGCGAAAGTTTACTATCATCAACCAATAAAACTCTTACATCATGAACGTCAAATAGCTCTAAATCTAATTCATCCGAATTAATCAAATCAAGTGAGGCTTTTAAAGCTTTTGCTAAGTTTTCTGGTGTAAAAGGTTTGGGTAAAATAGCAGCCACACCAGCTTGTTTAAACTCTTCCAGTTTCTCTAAACGATTTTCACTAGAGACTAACATAAATGGTGTAGAGGCAAGGAAGTCATCATTCTTAATTTGTTTTATGATGTCGAGTCCCGTTCCATCTTCAAAATACATGGCGCTAACAACCAAATCTGCACCGTGCTTATTTATTGCTTGTATTGCTTGTTCAACACTGCTGACAGGTTCTACTTGATGGATATTCGCAGCGGCTAACTGTTTTATGATAATTTTTCTTTGTGTATCAGATGGTTCGGCTAATATAATACCAACTTCTGATAAGGCGAGACGATGCATCAATACTCCTAATTTTGATTGCGGATGGTTATTAACCCCCGGCTAGTTTCACATTATGGCCTAGTTGCTCAAGGGTTGCTTTGATTTTATTGCGGTTGTCACCTTGAATTTCAATAATACCGTTTTTCAACGCACCACCTGTACCACACATTTTTTTCAGTTGACTACATAATTCTTTTAACTCTTTTTCGGGAAAGTCTACCCCCGTTACTGTTGTCATACCTTTACCTTTACGGCCCTTGGTTTCAAGACGTAAACGAACAATACCATCTGTTTTTGTCGATGTTCTAGTCGGTTCTTTATTTTGAATGCGGCCAGTTTGAGTACTGTATACCAATCTATTTTCACTCATATATATCTTGTACCCTATTGATGCTTAATGGATAAAAATACATTCTAATAAAAAAAAGTGATTCTTTGTAGGCAAAGCTATAAAAATATTATTTAATAACATTAACTTAGAAAACTGACTTATAAAAGTAATCGCTAAAATTTTGCTTGTCAAACAGGGGTAATACATGAGTTTAGATAGAAAATTTTCTGCTGATGGTAAAGAATTAACCATACATCTAGGACAAAAATTTGATTTTGAAAAAGTGCGAGATTTTCGCCTTGCTTATTCAGAGGGTATTGAAGAAGTAAATAGTATTATTATAAACTTACAAAAAACAGAGTACATGGACAGCTCTGCTTTAGGCATGTTGTTAAATATGCAAAAAAGTTTAAGTTCTACAGTGACCACATTCAAAATAAGTCATTGTCAGTCGCAAGTGATAAAAATTCTCAAAATTGCTCGTTTTGACAAAAAATTCGTAATCGAATAGTTTGCCTTAACTTATCATGCGTATTTTAGTCGTTGACGACGACGCAATAAATCGTTTTTTACTCATAAATATGCTTGAGCAACAGGGGTATTTGGATACCTTTGAAGCCGAAGACGGATTAGTTGCAGTAGAACTAGCACAGCGCTTAAAACCTGATCTTGTATTGCTTGATGTTGTGATGCCAAAAATGGACGGTCACCAAGTTGCTACAATACTCAAAAAGTTAACTGGCGATATTTATTTACCTATTATTTTTATCACAGCAGTTGACGATGAAGAGTCACTAGCAAGATGTTTGGAGGCAGGAGGCGATGATTTTGTTTCAAAACCCGTTAATAAAGTTATTTTGACTGCAAAAATCCGTGTCCATGCCCGTACTCGATTATTAAGTAAAAAAGCTGCTGAACAAAATAAACAGCTTTATTTTTATCAAAACTCTACAGAACGCGAGCATAAGATAGTTGAACATATTTTTGCCAATGCACTGTCTGTGGATAAATCATTTACTCAATATCTGGATTATTGCTTAAATCCTGCCAGTAATTTTAATGGTGATTTGTTTTTAGCCAGCGCAAGTCCAACAGGGGGCATGTATTTTTTAATCGGTGACTTTACAGGTCATGGTTTAGCCTCTGCCATCGGCGCATTACCTGTCTCACAGGCTTTTCAAACGATGTCGAGAAAAGGTCTTTCTTTAATGGAGATGGCTGAAACCATTAACCAAACCTTATTGATGTTACTTCCAGATGATATGTTTTTTGCTGCGGCAATTGTTGAAATTAATAATACTGGAAAACAGATAGATGTTTGGAATGGTGGGATGCCTAACCTATTATTACAAGACGCTAGTGGTAAAATAATGAAACGGCTTGTATCTCGGCATATGTCTCTTGGAATATTGGAGGCTAATGAATTTGAGTCTGATACTGAACGCTATGAAATGAAATTTGGTGACAGATTAGTGGCTTTTAGTGATGGTATAGTTGAACTTGAAAATCAAAATAAAGACATGCTAGGAGATGATGGCATTGAAAATTGGCTAAGCGGTCAGCCTGATATCAGTGTCCAAGAAATAATTGGCAAAGCCACAGAATATTTAGGCTCAATAAAGCGTAAAGACGATATTACTATTGTGATATTCACCAGTCAGCCATTCGAACCTATGGTTCATAAATATATGGCATCTAAAATTCCAATTAAAATTATTATTGAATTGGATGCTGAACATATCAAATTAGCAGATCCTGTTGTGGATTTGGTTAATGTTATGACCAACCAATTAGGCTTACATAGTATTCATTCTGATCTGTTTACGGTATTAAGTGAGCTATACAATAACGCACTAGAACATGGTGTCTTAGAACTAGATTCAGCCTTAAAACAATCAGAAGATGGTTTTTTTGCGTACTATGCCCTTCGTGAAGAAAAACTTTCAGTTTTGACCAGTGCACGGATTATTATTTCTGCACATTATCACCCTGATGAAAAAACATTGGCAATCCGTATAATAGACTCAGGAACAGGCTTTAAACATAAACATATGTTAAATCTCGATAATGTTGAAAAAAGTTATGGCCGAGGCATTTCACTTGTCAAGGAACTGAGTGATTCTGTTACGTACGGCAATAATGGCAATACGGTCGATGTAGTGTTTAAAATTTAATGATTTAATAATCAAATAAAGGTACAAATTATTTTGCAGAAAATCAAAATCAGAGTGGCGGAAAAATGTGATTTGGCATCATTGGTTAAATTTAATCAGTTGATGGCATGGGAAACTGAACAAAAAAAATTAGATGAAAGTGTATTATGTAAAGGTGTGGCTGCGTTAATTGTGGACCACAATAAAGGTTTTTATTTAGTTGCAGAACAAGACAATAACGTGGTCGGCAGCTTGATGGTAACTACAGAGTGGAGTGATTGGCGTAATGGTGTCTTTTGGTGGGTGCAAAGCGTTTATATCTCACCTGATTTCAGGAGACAAGGGGTCTATGCCCAGTTGTATGCTGAAGTAAAGATTTTAGCTGAGCAACAACAAAATGTATGTGGCTTTAGGTTGTACGTAGAAAAAGAAAACCTTATTGCTCAGAAAACGTATGAGTCGTTGGGCATGGAGCAAAGCCATTACCTTATGTATGAAGAATAAATTGTTATTGAGAATAATTCTCAATTAGATTAACATAATTCTCTTGTCTTCAAATCTACCTGTAAATAGTAGGACTTTTCCCTTGAAAAATTTCATTTGTTTTGTATTTGTTGTGGTGACAATGGTGTCTCCAATTGTTATGGCTGAGCAAGTTAATTTATATTCAGCTCGGAAGGAAGCGTTGATCAAACCTTTGTTAGATAAATTTACCCAAGAAACGGGTATTTCGGTCAATCTAGTGACTGGCAACGCTGATAACCTGATCACACGTCTAAAGAGTGAAGGTAAGTATAGTCCTGCAGATTTATTGTTAACAACAGATGTGGGACGTTTATACCGTGCTAAACAGCAAGACTTAACCCAAGAGATTGCCACATCAGAAGCCATTTCATTATTGCCAAATAATCTTCGCGATGAGCAAGGGCATTGGCTGGGTTTATCATTACGTGCTAGGCCTTTGATGGTGTCTGTCGATAGAGTCGATTTTAAAACACTTACCAACCTAGAAGACTTAGTTAGCTCAGAGTGGAAAGGACGAGTGTGCATTCGTAGTTCGAGTAATATTTATAACCAATCCATGGTGGCAGCATTGATTGCTCAGTTAGGTGAGTCAGATGCACAAGAGTGGGTGAACGGCTTAGTTAATAATTTTGCACGCTCTCCGCAAGGCGGAGACAGAGACCAAATTAAAGCCGTTGCTTCAGGCATGTGTGATGTAGCTATAGCCAATACTTATTATCTTGCAGGTATGTTGAGTTCTGAAGATACAACAACTCAAGAGCAAGCAAAAAAAATAAAAGTTATTTGGCCGAATCAAGCCGACCGTGGTGTGCACATCAATATTTCTGGCGTCGCTTTGACTAAAAATGCTCCAAACAAGGATGCTGCAATCAAGTTAATTGACTTTTTACTGAGTAAGGAGTCGCAGTTGTGGTATTCCACGGCCAACCATGAATACCCAGTTCTGGCTGATATCGCTTGGAGTGAATTACTGCAGTCATTTGGTAGATTCAAAACTGAAGACGTTCCCCTGAGCCGACTCGGCGAATTAAATGCGGAAGCCGTTCAAATGATGGACCGTGCTGGGTGGAAATAAGTCTACACAGATACACTTTAATTTTTTTCAAGTAACTTAATTTATGAAGTTTTCAAACTGGTTTACTAGCTGGTTCAATTTTTGGTATGTCGGTATTGTTGTAGGCTGCTTTATTCTGGCTGCTCCAATTGGCTTAGTTTTTGTCAGTGTTTGTTTTCCACTAATTGGTATTTGGCATCAAATATACACAGCTATTATAATTGATCATATTGTTAATTCATTAGCGTTAGCTTTTGGTGTAGGTGTTTTAGTCATTATAATTGGTACTGCTTTAGCATGGTGTATCGCTAGATATGAATTTACAGGTCGCAAACAATTACAATGGTTAATCTTATTACCAATGGCGATGCCTGCATACATCATTGCCTATACTTATACAGGTTTTTTGGACTTTGCAGGTCCAGTACAGACCTTATTAAGGGAAACATTTGGTTGGCAATATGGTGATTATTATTTCCCTGATATTCGTACGTTATCAGGCGCTATTATTATGTTGTCTTTGGTATTGTACCCTTATGTATATATGTTGGCTAAGACTGCTTTCAGTGAACAACCCGCTAGCCTTGAAGAAGCATCACGAAGCTTAGGCGTGTCAGCCAGTAAACATTTGTTTAAAGTAGTGTTACCGTTAGCTCGCCCTGCTATTTTGATGGGGGCCGCGTTGGCAATGATGGAGGCCTTTGCAGACTATGGCACGGTACAATATTTTGGCTTGAGTACTTTTACCACAGGTATTTTTAGAACGTGGTTTGGATTAGGGAACGGAATTGCTGCGGCACAATTAGCCGCCATGCTAACCAGTTTTGTAGTGCTGTTGCTTGTTATTGAATATTTGTCTAGACGTAAAATTCGCTATTATTTTCAAGGACAAAAACCGCAACAAATTAACAGGCAAAAATTAACAGGTAGTAGTGCGTTTTGGGTGCCGTTTATATGTGTGATACCTGTGCTTTTTGGTTTTATATTACCTGTCATACAATTATTCAACTGGGCGTCAAAAACTTATTCTAAGCAGCTAAACAGCGAATTTTGGCTGTTGCTGTGGAATAGTTTTTACTTAGCTGCTATTGCTGCCATCACTGCTGTGACATTGGCACTTCTGTTTGCCTACGGTAAACGTCTAAATCCTAGTAAAACCATTCGATTTCTTGTTGGTGTGGTGAGTTTGGGGTATGCAGTACCCGGAACAGTGATTGCTATTGGAGCAATGATTTCGCTAAGCTGGATCGATATAAAAATAAATATGCTCACTGAGGGATGGTTTGACGTCAGTGTTGGTTTAGTCTTATCAGGCTCATTGTTTGCATTAGTTTTGGTTTATAGTAGTCGTTTTCTTGCTGTTGCTATGCATAACATAGATACAGGCCTTGCTAGAGTGAAGCCCAGTATGGATGATGCTGCTCGTTCTTTGGGCCATAAACCTTTGCAAATTCTGAGAACGATACATGTGCCTTTGATGAAAACCAGTGTACTGAGTGCTTTGTTGTTAGTATTTGTAGATGTGTTAAAAGAACTACCCGCTACTTTAATCCTCCGTCCATTTAACTTTAATACCTTGGCAGTAAAAGCATTTGAACTTGCATCAGACGAACGTTTAATGGATGCAGCGCTACCTGCTTTAGCCATTGTCAGTGTGGGTATATTACCTGTTATTTTGTTGACTATGTTGATGGATAAGCCCAGTGAAAATAGTAAACAATCCAATTAAGGAACTTATGTTAACTCTCAATAATGTATCTGTTGCTTACCAAAAAATTGAAGCTGTTCAAGACGTTTCTTTTGAATTAGGTGTGGGGCAAATTGGTTGTTTATTAGGGCCATCAGGATGCGGTAAAACCTCTGTTTTAAGAGCTATCGCTGGTTTTGAAATGCTATCTGCCGGACAAATTTACTTACGTGATAAGTTGGTTAGTGCTAAAAATAGTCTCGTAGAACCTGAAAAACGTCGAATAGCCGTGGTGTTTCAAGACTACGCATTATTTCCTCATTTAACGGTTGCGCAAAACATTGCTTTTGGTTTACACACGCAAACCAATTCACAAAAGCTTGAGCGTGTAACAGAATTACTGATACTTGTAGGATTACCAGGTTACAACAGAAGATATCCTCATGCCTTATCTGGAGGTCAGCAACAACGTGTGGCGTTGGCAAGGGCTTTAGCCGCTAAACCTGATTTACTCTTATTAGATGAACCCTTTTCAAGTTTAGATACGGAATTAAGAGATGAGCTTGCAAAAGAGCTGCGCTCAATTTTGAAACACGAAAAAACCACTGCACTTATGGTCACTCACGATCAGAATGAAGCGTTTGCTATGGCGGATGTGATTGGCGTGATTAATAAAGGGCGTTTATTACAATGGACAGATGCCTACACTCTTTATCATCGGCCGATTAATCGTTTTGTGGCAAAATTTATTGGCGATGGTGTGTTTTTGTCTGCAACGGTTGATAACGACAATAAGTTGAACAGCGCTTTAGGTGTGTTTTCCATCAACTCTGCGAGCGGGTTTAAGTCAGGTGAAAAAGTCGTTTTTTTAGTTCGCCCAGACGACATCATCCATGATGATGAGAGTAAAACTTTAGCTAAGGTGTTGAACAGAGCGTTTCAAGGATCTCATATTTTATATCAATTGGAAGTACAACACGTTGGTCGCGCTAAGGTATTGTGCTTGGCACTGAGTCATCATGACCATCAACTAAATGAACTTATTGGTATTCGTTTTGATTTAGAGCATCTTATAGTATTTGCAGATAACGGTGATTACTCATGAAAATCGCAGTCATAGGCGCAGGATTTACCGGCTGTTTGTTGGCCAATTTTCTTGATTCACCTGACATAGAAGTCAGCATTTTTGAAAAATCACGTGGCTGTGGTGGTCGAGCGAGTACAAAACAAACTGACTGGGGACAATGTGATTTAGGCGCATCTATTGTGCATGCTCAAAAAGCAGATTTCATCGACTTTATGCAAGGTCTGTGTGATCAAAAACTTGCCAGTAAATGGCCAAAAAATATATTTGTCTCGCAGCATAATACGCTTACTAATCAAACGTTAGAAAATTTTATCAGTGAAAAAGTGCATTATGTTTTTAACAGCAAAATGAATGCTGTATGCCGTCATTGGATAAAAAATACCAAATTGTATACCAACAATTTAATTAGCCAAATTCGTTATGTAGATGATAAGGGATGGCAACTAAAATCGAATGAAGTTTGGCATGCAGAATGGTTTGATAAAGTAGTATTAACTGCGCCTTGGCCACAAACTCAAGTAATAATCGAACAATCTGAATTGCAAATGATTTTGCCAGAGTCATCGCAATCTTGGACAAGTTGTTGGTCAATTGGCATAAAATTAGAACACCCAGAAAAATTAGATATACCTGACATAGATTTAGTGTATCTAAAAGCTCAATCCATACAGATGTTAATACGAGACTCAGCCAAACCATTGCGACCTTTACCTCTTGAGTCCACAGGTCATAGTGAAATATGGGTGGCACAACTTGATAACAAACTGTCAGATGAATTAGGCAAGCAGGGCAAAGAAAAGGCAGTATCTGTTGCCACTGAAGGGATTTGTGAGTTGTTTAATATACCAGAAAAATCAGTTTCGAATATCTATGCACATTATTGGGGCTTTGCAAAACCTGGTGATGATCAAAAGTCACTAGGCATACTGAGTCAGCAAAAACGTGGGTTATATGTCGGAGGCGATTGGAGTTTCGGTGCTTCTATTGAATCAGCATTTGAAGCTGCATTAACGATTAGCCACTCAATAATAACGGATGAGTAAAACAATATGCTTTCTCACTCAGTCAGGGCAAGATTGTTTATTGGATAATATTTCATACCACATACACTGATGTCTTACACAGCGTCCATACCTGTATTAATGCAATTAATAAAAACCATAAAAGAGTTCGAAACTTAAAGACAAGTTTTGGCTAATGGGAATATCTTAATAGAGATTTTTAAATTTATTACACAATCAAGCGATGTATTGTCAAGAGTAAAAAAAGGTAATGAACTTGTGCTGTGCAGCTATACGGTTTCCTATTTATTACGAACCAAATTAATTAGCTAGGTATGATGCGTATCTAACCGATAAAAAATTACCACTTGCTATTTACCGTATTGTTTTACCCAAGAGTTAGGCTTGAGAACATCAACTGCTAATCAATATCTAAAAAAAGTTATACAATTTTACAAGTATGTGGATTACAACAATTGAGCAGATTAGTTACCTCTGTGTTAAGAGTTAATAAGAAATAATAAGAGTCAAAAAGCCCAATGAATTTTCAGCGCATATCGAGAAAAGTGGTGGTGTTAAGACCTTTTTGTTGTCCTGTAAAAACAAGCACCTTTCTTTTTAATTTTTTAAATCTAGAATATGTTAAAGAGCTACTAGGCAGCATCAATAACGAAATTCTCAATTTAATCATTCGGTTTTGCCTGCTAACAGGCATTCAAAGAGAATAAATCCTATCCTTCCCGTTACATCTATTTTGTTAATTAACTACTACAACCAGCTATTTAATTACAGTCAGATTAATACAACAGCGCGTCGTCATTAAAGGAGACGAAGGGCAAACGATCGTTATCCCAGTTCATTAATGACCGACTTATGCAGCTAAGCAAATAATCAAGGTACATTAAAATAACTCAATCAGGCATTCTGCGTTAGCAACTATTCCATACTGAAATTGAGCTGTATTGAAATAAGTGTGGGACAGACCTTAATAAGGCCTACAGCAGCTTGAGGTTTAACTTTAATGAAGCATCACTTGAGCCGGTGAACCTGCGAAGCTCACATCAATACAATACTGGGTTCTGTGCTTTGAAACTAAGCTTATTCAAACTTGTTTGAAAGTGTTCTGCAATTTGTTAAATACGATTATCATAAAAAATCAGTATTTATACCTATTTACCAATTTATTAAATTAAATAAACTTAGATTAGACTAACGTACCCCTAAATTTTTTTCGATGACAATGTTATCTCATCGCATGAGATGATCACCAACATGGAGTGAAACGAAAAACTTACTCCATGTTGATCTTTAAAATCCTGATTATTTTAGAACTGTAATAAATTAATGTAGATTAACTTTGAGTATCGAACGAATGAAGACTAGCGAGAAAGATCTAAAACTTGCCAATATAGAACTGGCTTTTCAAAATAAAGAAAAGGATAAGCGAGCAGCTGAATTAGTCATTGCCAAAGAAGAAAAAAGTAAGCGAGCAGCTGAATTAGTTATTGCGAACAAAGAACTTGCCTTTCAAAATAAAGAGAAAGATAAGCGAGCAAATGAGTTAGTTCTTGCAAACATAGAACTTGCCTTTCAAAACAAAGAAAAAGATAAGCGAGCTTACGAGTTAACTCTTGCCAACGAAGAAAAAGAAAAACGTGCTGATGAATTAAAACAAATATTGCTGAAATTGGAAGAAAGGGTCAAAGAACGTACCCTTAATTTGCAGAAAACTCATGAACAACTGCTTCATGCTGAAAAAATGAGTTCTATCGGTAGATTATCAGCATCCATTGCGCATGAATTCAATAACCCTTTACAAGGTGTCACAAATATTATTCAAGGCGTCAAAAAAAGAGCCGATTTGGATATTGATGATTCAGAATTAATGGACTTGGCATTAAAGGAATGTCATCGAATGAGAGATCTTGTAAAAAGCCTACAGGTCTTTAACCGTCAGACAACAAGTATAAAAGCATCCGTGGATATTCATGCCACCCTTGATAATATTCTTATGCTCAGCAAGAAAGAATTTGCAACAAGGAAAGTTTCAATAACTAAAAAGTACATTGACAATCTACCACAAATAACTGTTGTCTCCGACCAGTTAAAACAAGTATTCCTCAACATGCTAAGT
>NZ_CAJXPA010000144.1 GCF_913058035.1 uncultured Paraglaciecola sp.
AAATAAAGGAATAACGTGAGTGTAGATGACTAAATCGTAAAATCAACGTCTCTGACCCCATTGATTGCACACACGTTGCCACTGGCAGTTTTTTCGACCGAGCAACGATAGCAAATGATATGTCAGTACTGATTGATAAGTTAAATGACTCAGCGCCGGTTTTACTGGTTGGTCAAGATTGGGGCGCAGCCATCAGTTATGGGATTTTGGGGGCTTTTTCAGAAAAAGTCACTCGGGCCATGATCCTAGCCGTGCCACATACTTTGGAAATAAATCGGACTCTTAAACGTTCACCCAAACACTGTTTTAGATCTTTTCACTGGTTTTTGTTTCAATTACCATGGCTGCCCGAGCTAATTATTCGTGGCTCAAGAGGTCGTTTTTTGAGTTTCCTGTGGAAGTTATGGTCGCCAAAATTTTCCGACCAAAAACATGTCGATCATATTATCAAAACTTTGCTTTGGGGAAATGGTGTAGAAGATACTCTGGCTTACTACCGTGCTGCGGTCCAGGCTAAGTTTCGAGATCCCAGATTGTCGGGCTTGTTCGAACGTTTGAACGATACTATTACTGTACCAACTAAAGTATTGTGCGGAAAAAAAGACATGCGTAAAGAAATGCTGCCTAGAGCAGCCGATTGTTTCGCCGAATCTGCTGATTACCAGTGGGAATTAGTTGAAGATGCGGGACATTTTTTACATCGTGAAAAACCGGAAGTCATCAATCAGGCGATTCTACATTGGTTTAAGCAGTAAACCTGCTGTGACTGATTAAAAGTTGAGGCTCTATAATCAGGTAATCTCAACCAATAGGGTCAGAGACGTCGATTTACACTATACTATGCCCCTAAAACTCTTGGACTTTCTATCCCCACCCCTGGCTAGTGGTATTGCTCGTCTTCCCGTTTGCTGCTCAATCTGTTGTTTGAATCGATTGTCACCTAACACCCATGCTTTATTTGTCGCATCCCTTATTTCCTGTAACGTGAGTTCAGGTATGTGGTGTTTAAACAGGTATTTATAAGCCTGTTTGCGTGCCTCCTTGCTAGTGCCAAGTGATAGATAACAGTGATGAGGCGACAGTAGTTCTACATCTTTATTCAGTGCATTGCCATGGTAACTTGACCAAGGGTATTCCGCTGGGTGCTCCACCATATTAGCTCTAACCGGATTAAGTTCGATATAACGACTCACTAACAAAAAATAATTATCACTATCGACTAAGGTAGATTTATATCGCCCTTCCCATAAAGTGCCTGTACGTTGATATTTTTTATTAACGTACATCACATAATACCGCCCCAGAGACTGCATGAGCTGACTCACGCCTTTGTCTGTTTCAGGTGACATGAGTAGATGCACATGGTTGGTCATCAATACGAATGCGTGGACATTTACTTGATATTTTTTTGCGTAGTCTTTGAGTTTATCGAGATAAATCGCGTAATCTTGCTCAGCAAAAAAACTGACTTGGCGGTTATTGCCTCGCTGAACAACATGCTGAGGTATACCCGCCAAATTTAGTCGAGGTAATCTCGCCATCTCCCCTGCCCCCTAAAATAAAGGAATAACGTGAGTGTAGATGACTAAATCGTAAAATCAACGTCTCTTGTATCTTAAACCCGTGCAAAACATAAGCTATGTTTTACACTATCCAAGGTGATTGGATAGAGGGGTAGAGACACTGCAATTGCTCTTAGTGCTTACCATTCTGTGGGTCAGATTAGTGCCTACCCCTCACCATTAACGTCTTAAAATGCGAACAGTATCTTGTGCACAGTCTGAAGCTGTAGCACGTATAGCGACAAGAATGCAGTTGACGTTAACTTATCCAATCAAAATCAGTGTATCTCAACGTAAGGATTTCTCCATGATATTTGTGGGTATTGATATTTCTAAATTAACTTTTGATGTGGCCGTGTTAATTGATGGTAAGTATCTGAGTCGTCAATTTGAGAACAAGCAGTCTGGTTTTTTAAAACTTTCACAATGGATAAAATCATTTAAAAACCCTGCCTATTTCTGTTCAGAAGCAACGGGGATTTATGGTTTGGCATTAGCTAAGCATTTATATCAAACCAACCAAAAGGTCATTGTTGCCAATCCACTCCAAACCCATGCGTTTGCTAAGATGGAAATGGCGAGAAATAAGACAGATAAAGCCGATGCGATGAGCATTGCTCGTTATTGTCAGTACTTATTTAATAGAGGAGAGATTGACAAGAGCCTTTTCATACCAAGGTCTGCGGCATTTGAACGGGTACAGTTTCTTGTTACACGCCTAGATCAGTTAAGTAAGATGAAAAGCCAGGAGAACAATCGTTCGGGTGTCAGTTTAGATAAGGCAGCTGCACGCTCCATTCAGTCGGTGCTGACTTTTATTGATAAACAAATAGTGGTCATTAAAAAAGAAATAACCATGATTATTAAGCAGGATGAGCAGCTAACAGTTCAGCTTAAGTTACTCGTTAGTATTAATGGTATTGGGGATAAAACAGCGTGGGCATTGCTAGCGTACATAGGTGATATTTCTTTATTTGAAAACTCAAAACAGATAAGTAGTTATGCGGGGCTCAATCCAAGTGTTGACCAATCTGGAACCAGTCTAAATCGTTCCAGTTTATCAAAAACAGGGAGTGCTCGATTACGTAAATCATTGTATATGCCAGCCATGGTTGCCGTCAGATATAACCCATTAATGCTCGCTTTTTATAATAAACTTTTAACCAAAGGTAAGCCTAAAAAAGTAGCTTTAATCGCGGTGATGCGAAAATTACTGGTACTGGCTTATGGTGTATTAAAATCAAGAAAGCCGTTTGATGTTAATTATCAGCATTAATCAGATTGGGGCTTGATCCTCAAGACAGTATCTGACCCCTTCTATTTTACCCTTCGTCCCTTTTAGGCCAGACTTGGTCTGTTAAAGAACGTTGGTTCAATGTGACGGCACCGGTTTGTGTGGACCGTTTGTAGTAGCCTGATTTTTAGTGATATGGGTGGCAAGTGTGTAATACACAAAACCATTGTCTAATGGGCTCATAAAGCAACAAATCATCTGCTGACACTCAATCCTCATACCCGTTAAATAGCCTTATGAACATCATCGTGTATATAGCCCATAGACTGTAAATATAAGGGTAAATTTAAATCTTAAATGTATATATTTATTTGGTTTATCCATTATTTGATAACACTAAGCGTTGTCATCAAATCGCTACTCTAGTGGCACTAAACTGTAACAATTGTTGATTATCATTATCCCAGAAAATACTGAGGTGTAGAGTTATTTATGTTTACTGTGTCTGATATCCTTGAAAAACACTATCCCAAAATTGTCGATAAACCCTTATTATCCAAAACTCTTAGCTGCGTACTCAGGCATCTATTACACGAACGGGAGATGCAAGAATTTGCTCAGGAATACCCCCATTACCAAGGCTTAGATTTTGCTGAACAAGTACTGCAGTACTTTAATATTAGCTATTCTGCAAGGGATGTAGAAAAGGAGCGTCTGCCCAACCAAGGAAAATTGGTGATTATTGCTAACCATCCAATCGGCTCACTCGACGCCTTAGTTTTAATTAAATTAGTCAGCGAAGTCAGGCAAGACATTAAAGTCATTGGCAACGACATGTTAATGGCCCTCAAGCCTATGCTTACTATCCTATTGCCCGTTAACAACATACATGGAGGCACTGCAAAACAGCACATTCAAAATATCCAAACACATCTCCAAAATGAAGGTGTGGTGATCGTTTTTCCAGCGGGTGAAGTTTCACGTCTACGACCTCAGGGCATTAGAGACACACGCTGGCAAAGTGGATTTTTACGTATAGCCAAACAAGCCAAGTCACCTATTTTACCAGTATTTATAGATGCTAAAAACTCAACATTGTTTTATGGTTTGTCTATGATTTACAAACCTTTAGCCAGTATGTTGCTGGTCAAAGAAATGTTTAATCATAAACGCCAACACATACCCATGCGCATAGGTGAACTCATACCTTTTGAGTCTTACAGCAATAATAAAATTACCCGTATTGAACATGTGGCATTATTTAAAAAACACTTATATAAAATAGGTCTCGGTAAAGCTGGGATATTTAAGACTCAAACAGCTATTGCGCCAGCGGAAAATCGTGCTGAATTACAGCATGCCCTCAAAAATAAATGTGAAGATTTAGGTGAAACCACCGATGGCAAGGTGATGTACCTATATCAACACCAAACTAGCTCTCCCATTCTCAGGGAGATTGGCCGCCTTCGAGAGATAGCCTTTAGAGCGGTGGGTGAAGGCACAAATAAACGTCGTGATATCGACCGCTATGACGCTTTTTATTACCATCTGATTTTATGGGACAAAGAAGACTTAGAGATTGCGGGGGCTTATCGTTTTGGTGATGCAAAAACAATTATCGAAAATGATTCGGTCAAAGGCCTTTATTCAGCTAGCTTATTTGATTACGGGCCAGCAATGGCTCCTTACTTTGCACAAGGTTTAGAACTGGGTAGAAGTTTTGTTCAGCCCAAGTATTGGGGCAAACGCAGCCTAGATTATTTATGGTTTGGTATAGGGGCTTTTTTACAGCGTCATCCGGGATTTCGCTACCTATTTGGCCCAGTTAGCTTAAGTGACCATTACCCAAAAGCAGCTAAAGATTTATTGATCCAGTTTTACACCTTATATTTTGGCTGCACTGACGGTATTGCCAGTTCTAAATTACCTTATCTACTGCCCAAGGATTATCCACATAGTTTTAGTGGGGACAATTACAAAACAGATTTCAACCAACTCAAACATCAGTTGGCAAATATGGGTATGGTTGTGCCAACACTTTACAAACAATACACTGAAACTTACCAAGCAGGAGGCGTACACTTTATCGGTTTTAATATCGACCCAGACTTTAATCACTGCGTAGACGGATTAGTATTAGCAGACCTAAACACCTTAAAACCGAAAAAACGTGCCAGATATATGCCGAGTAAAACATTAAACGAAACGCCATTAGTAATAACCTGACTCGATTTGAGGCGAGGATGTGCTATTAAGCACTAGAAGTGTGGATTATTTGGATCATGTACTTGAGCTGACAAAATTTACTTATGAAATTGTTTTTTTTATGGTGTAAATAGTAGCTATATGTGGAAGTATTTCTAGGTCAATAAACTTTCAGTTTGGGTCTTTTTTTGCAGCCTAAAAAGCATCAGGTTGAGTCTATAGCATGTTTTCTAGCACATCAGCAGAACAAATCGTTACACGTTGCCGAAGTCGTCATAACCAATACAGTGGTACTGAGCGCGGCAATCCTAAAACAATTAACTTAACTTAAGTTAGCGTGTATTGCCAATACTGGGACTAATAATATTGCTCTTAACGCAGCCTTACAATTAGGCATGGCAGTCAATAATGTCAGTGGCTACGCCAGCGTCGCTGTATGCCAATATGTGTTCGGCTAAATCCTTATATATTTTAATCAAATAAGTCATCACAATCACAACACTAGCCAAGGTTTATTGCAAAAAAGTGCTACGTTTTGTCGTCATGTAAATGGCTTTAGCGAAGTAAGTAAAAAGACTTAAGGCATCATGTAAACTTATTTTATGAACAAATACGTTTTGTTTTACCTATGCCCAGTATTCACTGATTTGAAACGTTATTTGAGTAATTTTATTTTAGCTAAGCGAAACTCTTCACCACTTAAATATCCTTGCTGATGTAAATTGACTAACTTATCAAGCGCATCAACCAACTCAGTTTGTGATTTTTCTTGGTTTTCGGATTGCGAGACCTTGCTTTTATGATTTGCTGGCTCTTGAATTGAACCTTCAATTTTGTCATGTTTTATTTGTTGGGTTTTGCTGTATTGTTTAGGCGACACCTTCATATTAGGATGAAAGTATTTAACGATAGGAATTATGCGAGTTTCTGTATCTTTGAGGTTAATGCATTTAGAAATACCCCAGCACAAGTCAAATAGTATATCTATGACCTCATGATACTTTGTAGCTGTTATTCTGCTGCTGCCTCTCCTCAGATATAGACTCACTCTGAAACTATTACCTTTGACGGATAAGACTAGTTCAATATGCCGAGAGTTCTCATCTTCCAATTTGGCATAGTATTCGTTGGAAAAGATGGCACGCATATCTGCTTCGATTTGATTGTTCAGGGCATTGTTTGGCTGTTCAGATATTGTGTTAATAATATTGTTATTCAGCAATATCTCGCAACGGATAATGTCGCACAGGGCGAGCGTTTTGTAGCTCTTATTCTGATTTGCTTTGAATAGCTTGATGGTTTGTGTAGTTGGTTCATATTCGAATCGTAGATTGTCTTTATTTATTAAGAGGTCGGTCTTATCCTGTTGTCTTTTTTTACGATACACAAAAAGCAAAAGTAACAATAATCCCGTCAATAAGCTTATGTGCAAAACATAACGGTTAGATTCATCCGTCATCGTGTTTGACTCCATTGAACTCAATTCAATTGCTTTGGAGATAGTCAACGATAGTGAATACATCTTACTTTCATTGTTATCAAAAAGTATTATCTCGCCTTTATTATCTTGATAAATGTTCAAATCAGAAATCGCTGATAAAGGGTATTTACTGATGATCTCTTCGAATATTGGTATTTCATCATTTAGTGGTGTTAGTGCAAGAGAGCTCAAATGCCATTTATTATTTAGCCGTTTGAAAGAAACCATCTTATCTCTGAGATTGATTAAGTCGCGTCCCTGATAAAGCAGCATTGCTGACATGTCATTGGGTTGCTGCCGAAGAATGGTAGACTTTGGCTGTGTGAGTAAATTATCACCAAGTATTGCTTTGCTCAAACGGTATTGTTCATCGTTATTATGTTGGATGAATATTGACGCATGATCATTTTTAGCCCAAAAAAAACGTTCAATATTTTGGATGCCCATTACCACTATTTCATTACTGATTTGGGAGTCTTTGATGAAAGGGTTAGTATCAAGAACAGTGTAGTTAAGTGCTCCAAAAACATGGGGGTCGATGCGTAATATTACGCCAGAATAAAGAGGCTCATCATTAAGCTCATTTATGTGATTTAAAGAAAAATATAGTTGCCCATAATCAATGTTCCAAGACTTTTGATATGGATCAAAACTAAGATTTCGTATACCGCTACTCTCCTCATTTATGGGAATACGTAACACTTCTCTCTTAGTTTTAGGCTCTATTTTTTGTTTGTCAAAATCATATTGCCAGGCTGTGATCACAGTTTCAAAACCAAAAGAAATATTAGTATCATCCAGCGTTAATCGATTAATGTTCGTTTTTGGATCAAACTGTGTGGTGTGCGCCGTAAATATAGTGGCGTATCCTGAATGTTCAGGTCTTGTGAAGCTTGGGTGCAAAGTCATTGCGGTAAGGGAAATAAAAGCTTGGCTATCAGAAGTTAATGCTAAATTTAAAATTGTTTCTTGGTTGTTTATAGAACTTTGGTTCGTTAAATAAACACGCCCATTATCTTTCCCAACAAAAAACTCACCGTTATTTGCCGGACTAGCTAAGGGCTCCAGCCAGAGTGCATCAGTATCGACATCGTCTAACTCACTCAGATCAACTATCAGTTGCAATTGATATTGTTCTGCAAAAGTTATTTTAGGTAAAAACAAGATGCAAATCACTATTAAGTAAAAGACAAAATGCAAAGATTTTCTATGAAATTTTATGATAGCTTGATAATCCATTTAATGCTTTGAAATCCATTATGATTTTTTTAGCAAATTCATATTCACTTTCCACATTATATTAGCTTGTGTCTTAGCCGCTTATAATTGAAAAGGATTTCAGCTATTCAGCTGTACTGGTTACGATTTATCTAATAAAAATATTGTATCAGGTATTGATCAACAGCAATAACGGTGAATAGTTTTTATATTCCTCAACCCAGCCCATAAGTTGCCAATCTTATTCTTTTTAAGAGTTCAGTAATAACTTTAATAATATATCGTTAACAAAAAAATTATCTGACTATTTGGGGTATTTAGATAAACGGTACGAAGAAGAATCCTAGTAATTCAGCGTCTAAGTATACACATTCAGGTCATTTGAACAGTGACCCTGTGGATGCTAAATATAGATTGAACTTCAGTATATAAGGGTAAACGTAAGAGGGTTATGAGTATCTTGTGCCTATTCAAACAACGTGATTCATTTTTAATTGTTTGGTTTATTTTAAGTCGGTTACAACAACGTTTTAGATTCGCCACTTTAAAATTTAAAATTCCGGCTAATATCAGATGCATGACATAAAATAAACGATTGTCTCAAAGTATCCTTTATTTAACATTAGCTTTTGCAATCCTGATTTTAACGAGTTTTTTGTATTGTAGTTATCCCAAGTCTCGATGCAAAGTATTACGTTTATTGTGGCTTCCAACTATCTGGACCGGGGTGTGGTTGTTTGCCCGTCAGGTTAAACATATGCGCCAGTGAGGTGACTCATGGTTTGTTTTCTTTTTGTGTGTCACCAGTACTTTTCACCACAATAGAAGTTCAATCGTTAGTATGATGATTGTTTTTTACTCTACGGTGGCATGACAATGACGGTCTCTCCTAGTGAAAAAAGTATCTCTTTTGAGTATCATTATTTTGTAATATTAGCCGGTTTGATTGCAGCCTTAATATGGCGAAAAACTGATCCTAAACCCGTTTTGAAACACTATAAGTGCGTGTAAGGTGCGCCTAATGACATCGATATTGGAGAAAAGTGGCAGGTTGAAGACCAAACAGAATTAGAAGACAATTCGCGATTACATTAAAAGCAAAATGCAGCTAAATTCTTTCACGATCACGTAACGGTTCACTTTATTATTAAGAGTTCGATATGGAGTATGAATAAGAATAAAAAGGGTCAGAATCAATTTAAGTCAGTTACGCTTTGGATAAATTGGTGACAGCCCTTAGATTGTGGATTTTAAACGAAAAGATAGGATATAACCTCATTCAACCAGGTCATCGCTGTGGTCACACCATGCTATTTTGTTAATGTGTAGAACTCTGAGATATAACTTCCACCTTTGATATTCGCTATAAGTCGAAGTTTGTAACGTTCCCCTGAATTACCGATGAGTTCTCTCAAATCTGTTTTGGTATGCCAATAATAGGGGCTTTGTACCATGCCTAAAGGATATGCAGTTGAGTTGTTATATTTATCAACTAGAAATATTGTTGCGCTATCTAGGGGAAAAGTTGAGTTGACGGTTGTTAAGTTGTTTTTATGAAACACATTCACTTCAAAGTCGCCAGCTTTTAAAACACACAGTTGATTAATAACATCACAATTTTCAATCGGTACTAACTTTATCACCTTCTCCTTTTTAGCCTGGTCTTCTTCATAATAATCGGCAGCAATAAATCCAATTATGGCTAAAAATGGTGCCACTATAAATGCTGTTCTTGTGTGTTTATTCATTATTCATTCTTTTTTAGGGTTTTACTTTTTTAATCATTACATATCGAAAAATGGCGTTGACACTTAATGATTAAAATTTACGTTAACTGATTTTTTCACAACAGTTTAAAAATAAAGATTAAATAGCAACTTTTCAATCTTTATTCTTATTATTCAATGGGTCATGCTTATCAAATAATGTTGGTAATACGTTTTATTTTAGAGACGGTTTATGCCTAGTGATCGCTGACTGCAGAAGTGCCACCAGGTCTACGCATGTTTTCAACTAAATCTTGAATATGCTTAGGCGCGGGCCCTGTCAACTGTAGCACTATAAAAGCGACACCAAAATTTACTAATGCACCGACTACACCAAAGGCATTAGGAGAAATTCCAAAGAACCAGTTTGGCCCCATATCTCCTAAGAATGATGTACCTGGAATAAACATGATACCTTTGTGTTGAAACACATAAAGCATGGTGACTCCGATACCAAAACACATCCCTGCAATGGCCGCTGTGCCACTCATTTTCTTAGAGAAAATCCCCATCATTAGTGCAGGAAACATTGATGACGCAGCCAAACCAAAGGCTAACGCCACCGTACCGGCAGCAAATCCAGGCGGATTAAGACCGAGGTAACCCGAGACTAAAATAGCAAGTGTCATAACAATACGTCCCGTTAGTAACTCATTTTTTTCAGACAAATTTGGTGTTAATACACCTTTCATTAAATCATGGGAAATTGAAGATGATATTGCAAGTAGTAAACCTGCTGCTGTTGACAGTGCCGCCGCCAGACCACCGGCAGCCACTAATGCAATTACCCAGTTAGGTAAGTTAGCGATAGCCGGGTTGGCTAATACCATAATATCATTGTCAACTCTCACCATTTCATTGGTTGCTTTGTCAGCTGAATATTGAATTTTACCATCACCATTTTTGTCTTCAAATTCTAATAAGCCAGTTTTTTCCCAGTCTTTAAACCATTGAGGACGCTCAGAATATTCTAAATTTTGACCAGCAGTGGGTTCGATTGTACTCATCAAATTAAGACGAGCCATTGCACCAACTGCGGGGGCAACGGTATATAATAACGAGATAAAAACCAATGCATACCCAGCTGAAGAACGGGCAGCTTTTGCAGAAGGAACCGTAAAGAAGCGCATGATAACGTGTGGTAAACCAGCCGTACCTATCATGAGTGACATAGTGTATGCGAACATATCCAATGAGCCATTCATGTTATTTGTGGTGTATTCTTTAAATCCTAATTCAGTCACCACTAAGTCCAACTTATCAAGTAAGAACACACCACTACCGTCTGCCAATGTAGAGCCTAATCCAAGTTGAGGTATGGGATTGCCAGTTAATTGCAGAGAGATGAAAACGGCAGGAATGGTGTAAGCAAATATCATGACAACATACTGAGCTATTTGCGTATAGGTGATCCCCTTCATTCCACCTAGTACTGCGTAGAACCAAACAACAGCCATACCGATAGCCAAGCCTAAACCGTAGTCCACTTCTAAGAAGCGCGAAAATGCCACACCCACGCCTTTCATTTGACCGATGATATACGTTAATGATGCGATGATTAAACAAATGACCGCTACAATGCGAGCTGTTTTAGAGTAATAACGATCAGCAATAAATTCAGGAACAGTGAACTTACCGTGTTTACGCATATAAGGTGCTAGCAACATGGCTAGTAATACATAACCACCTGTCCAACCCATTAAAAATACAGAACCGCCATATCCTAAAAAGGCAATTAAACCAGCCATTGAGATGAATGACGCTGCACTCATCCAATCAGCTCCAATTGCCATGCCGTTTTGGATAGGTGTTATGCCACCGCCTGCCACATAAAAGTCACTAGTTGATGCAGCACGAGCCCACCATGCTATGGCAAAATATATGGCAAAAGTGCCAAAGACTGCAATGTAGGTACCGGTCTCCTATACACAGCTGACGCTGACGACAAAGAGGATATTGCAACTGTCAGATGCTGCGACAACGATACAAAAAAGACGCAG
>NZ_CAJXPA010000145.1 GCF_913058035.1 uncultured Paraglaciecola sp.
TGCGACTAGGTCGTCTCTGTTTGTGTCTGTGTTTTCTGAGTCATTCTGCTACTCTCGTGTGCTACCCTGTCGTCTTCGTCGGCAGCGTCATATGTGTATAAGAGACCGTCCTCAGACTCGTATTTTTTATCAAGTTTGTTCATTTTATGGCTATACCAAAAAATTAACCCAACAAAAGTATAAATTGAACCCTGCTGAGCAAACCAGAATCCAAGCTTATATCCACCGAGTCGAAACTCGTTTAGTGGTTCTACTAATAACAAGCCAAAGCCAAATGATACGATAAACCAAATGATCAGACATATTGCTATCAAGCGTAGGTTTTCCTGCCAATATGTTGTCTTTTTTTCCACATTATTCTCCTAGTACTGCATGCTATCTAATTTATTATATACGCTGCTTTTTGTTGTAATAACGCCATCTTCGGGGAAAATATTTGAATATAGTTATGCTGTTAAATATTGTTGCAACAAATTTGAAATTAACTTTTAACAATTTACATACAACTTTGATTGTATACAACACTACCAAGCTTTGTTTATATCAGATACACCAACTTGGTCGAATATCAGCGTTTACCGTTGACTTGATAGCTAAGTCATCTCAAATTAACTTATTAAAAATAAAAAGTATGCTTGAAGCTCTTGGAATAGTTCTAAAAATTAGGGGGATATTTTTGAAAGCGAATATGAATGCTTGTATGGATAGTAGCTCATGTAAACCATCCTGTTTCTAATTGGATTGGGGTAAGGTGAGAACCAGGCTTTAGCAGCAACTAAAGCTTTCTTTTGCAGTCGTTCGATTAAATGATGGCTCCTCAGTTGATAGACCGATAACAAGAATGAACATCATACTCCAAGCACCGCACTCCAAGCACCACGCTCCAAGCACCACGCTCCAAGCACCACACTCCAAGCACCACACTCCAAGCACCACACTCCAAGCACCACACTCGAATAGTCTACTGGGTCTCGATAACTGGGTTATCGACCCGCATTATGCATGCAAAAGTTAGCTTATTATGAATACTAAAATGAATCAAAACATTAACGTCGGTGTCGATACTGGTAATTTTCAATTGGATATTTACAATCGTCCTTTGGATATCTATTTCACTGTTCCTGTAGTAGCGACAAAGTTACAGGTTTTATTGTGCTCAACCTAACCGATGTTAAGCCCGTCCAGTGAACTATTCGCTAAGTTAAATCCCATCAGTTGTTCAGGTTTCCTATTAAGATAAATAGGGAACGCTAAGCATTTAATAATTAACCAGAGCAAAAAAATTACGTTTTTATGTCAATTGTATGAATTCGAAATTATTGCGGGATATTCGTTGGTGACGTTTTATTTGCTATTCTGCTGGTCCACAGTGATCCTAACATCGCAAGTATAAAGCCAGGAATGGTGATTAACTTGGGCACTTCGTCTGCCACTAACCAAGCAATAAGTGCCCCAACACCGGGCACCATAAACATAATCGAAGCCACCTTTGCTATAGAGCCTTCGCGAACCATGGCGAACATCAACAGTATGCCTACAATAGAATTACCGAAAACTACAAAGGCGATAGCACCCCAAAAAGGCAATGTATTTTCAAAAATAAGTCCTTCAAACGCTAATGCGAATGGAATAGAAATAACCGATGCAAACGCGTATTGCACCCAAGTAGCAACAATGGGATGGACACCTAACTTTCGTTGTTTTTCAATTACCTGACCAATTGACAACGCAACAACTGCAGTAAAACCAAGAATTGCGCCTAATAAGTACCCCTCGTTACCCTGCATGTTAACCCCCACAATCAGTGTTGCACCTAGCAGTCCTAAGGTCAGGCTAGCCCATATGTTCCAAGCTGGTAACTTTCGAGCTAATAACGCACTTGCTATGATCACCAGTACTGGTTGTGAAGCAGCAAATAAGGCCATGATACTGGCACTTGCCCCTAGTTTCATACCCACATAAATACTTCCAAAATGCCCTATGTGTAAAAACAATCCAGTTCCAATTAGAGCATAAGACTTCCGAAAGTTAGGGATGGGTAAGCGCCACAATATAACCAAAGGTGTCAGCACTAAAAAAGCACCTACAAAACGAAAAGCGAGTAGGTTTAGGGGTTGGGTATATATCAATGCTAGTTTTGCCATAGCATAACCGGCGCTCCACACGAGCAGAAATATGAGAGGGTAGAGGGGTCTTAAAGTTGAAAGCACAGGTGTTGAACCATTTGATATTTATGTGTGATGCTAACATGCAAATAAAAACCGTCACATAGGACTCGAGTCCAATACCATAATTTAACTTTTTACAGTATTGTCTAACTAAGTAGTGACGCAAGCTGTAGTTTGTTAAACCTTTATTTAGAATCATTAACTCAGGTATATTGTTATGTCTTACGTCACAGAATATCAAGCTTCAATTGACTCACCCGCAATATTCTGGAGCGACAAGGCCAAACAATTACCTTGGTTTAAAGCGCCTAAAAAAATATTGTCTGTTGATGAAAATGGTATTCAAAGGTGGTTTGCTGATGGCGAAATGAATACTTGTTACATGGCCCTAGATCATCATGTCGAACAAGGTCGTGGCGAGCAAATCGCACTTATTTATGATTCACCTGTTACTTCAACAAAAATGCAATTTACTTATAGTGAGTTACTTGAAAAAGTGGCTCGGTTTGCAGGTCTGTTGCAAATCAACGGTGTAGATAAGGGGGACACAGTGGTTATTTATATGCCCATGATCAGCGAAGCCGTTATTGCGATGCTGGCGGCCGCTCGAATTGGTGCTGTGCATTCGGTAGTGTTCGGTGGTTTCTCTGCTCATGAACTCGCGGTACGTATTGATGATGCGCAACCTAAGTTATTGATAACAGCATCATGCGGCATCGAGGTTAACCGCATTATTGAATATAAACCTATGATTAATGAAGCGATTGAGCTTGCAGATTATAAGCCTGCGCGAGTTATCTTATTACAACGGGAACAGTGCCTTGCAAGCATGCAACAGGGTCGCGACATAGATTGGGCTGATGCCTTAGGAGCAGCGCAACCTGCCGATTGTGTTAGCGTCAGCGGAACCGATGCTCTTTATATCCTCTATACCTCTGGAACTACAGGTAAACCTAAAGGTGTTGTTCGTGATAATGGTGGGCATGCCGTTGCCTTAAAATACTCAATGTCGGCAGTTTATAATATGCAACCGGGTGATGTGTTTTGGGCGGCATCAGATATTGGTTGGGTAGTGGGGCATTCTTATATTGTTTATGGACCACTGTTACATGGATGCACCACCATAGTGTTTGAGGGTAAGCCAGTAAAAACCCCTGATGCCAGTGCATTTTGGCGAGTAATTGAAGAGTATGCAGTAAAAGCTATTTTTGCTGCACCCACTGCATTTAGAGCTATTCGCAAAGAAGACCCCGAGGCTAAATTATTAGAAAAGTACGACTTATCCTGCTTAGAAAGTGTATTTATGGCAGGCGAGCGACTAGACCCACCCACCTATGAGTGGATTTCAAAAATAATTGGTAAGCCGGTCATCGACCATTGGTGGCAAACAGAAACGGGCTGGGCCATTGCTTCAAACTTAATCGGGATTGAAAGATTACCTGCAAAACCTGGTTCTGCGACCAAACCTGTGCCTGGTTTTAATATACAGATACTCGATGCTAACGGACTGCCACTTCCACCGAATGTGCAAGGTGCAATTGCGATTAAATTACCTCTACCTCCCAGTTGTCTGAGTACTATTTGGGGCGATTTTAGTCGTTTTGATTCTGGTTACTTAAGCGAATATGCCGGTTACTATTGCTCAGGCGATGGTGGCTACTTAGACGAAGACGGGTATTTGTTTGTTATGGGGCGAACGGACGATATTATTAACGTTGCTGGGCATCGCTTATCAACGGGTGAAATGGAAGAGATTATAGCTGCCCATGATGCCATAGCAGAATGCGCCGTTATCGGTGTTTACGATAATATAAAAGGTCAAGTGCCTGTTGGATTAACATTATTAAAAGATGGGGTAAATATAAGAGACGCAGACTTACAAGCTGAGTTGGTTGCAATGGTTCGTAAAAAAATTGGTGCCGTTGCTTGTTTGAAACAAACATTTATCGTTGAGCGTTTACCCAAAACCCGATCAGGAAAAATACTGCGTAAATTGCTGCGCCAGATAGCAGAAGATCAAGAATTTGTTATGCCTTCCACTATCGATGATCCTGCAAGTATCGACGAAATTAAAATTATTATGCAAAAAAATGGGTTGGTAAAAACAATAGTGTAAACATGAGATTCATTAACCTTTATTCATTAACCTTTATTGATTAGACAAGATGACTAAACCTTGATTAAAGTATCCAGCACAAGGCAGACTTTTTTATTTGAACGTTTAACAACAAGTTTATTTTTCATTAGCCATGAGCTTTAAAAATAATCTGCTTTGACTGATGACGACGACCAAAGTGAAGTCTGTTGATTATTGTAGAAATCAGGTGTAGCGTTTTCCGTTATAAAGATACCTATCATTTTGTATTTTTTAGACGATGATAAGAAGATAATTAAAAACTAATCCAATCTCATATCGCGAAAGATCATGCAGTTGAATAAAATTTTAGTGACATTATTAAAATTTTATTATTTTAGTGAGTTTGATTAGAGCAGATAAATACCTAAAAATAACTGTCACTGATGACAGACGTTATAAACATCAATCATCAGATTATAAGAGGGAAACTTGTGACTTTAAAAACAACAACATTAGCGGCTTTTATAGTGGCTGGGAGCATATTAGGTAGCGTTGTATCTGTTACCTTGTACGCCCATGAAACAGAGCAGGTCGGATCTGAAAATGTTCGTCTGAATACTTTTTTTGAAGAAATTTTTGAGCGTAACGTTGCCAATAGTCCCAATCGTCAAACTCGATTAGGCTTGAAGACTAAACGTCAGGGAGAATGGACGGATACCTCCGATAGTGTCGCAAATCTTCGCACTGCAGAGAAAAAAGCTGATCTGGCGATACTTTTAACAAAATTTGATTACACAAAACTTAGCCCTGAAAGTCAGCTTAGTTATGATATTTTTCGTTTTAATCAAGAACAATCTATTGAGAATGCAATATTTTTGCGACATTTCTATGTAGTTGATCAGTTTCGAGGACAATTTACCAGTCCATTAAGTTTGCTGCAGAACAATCACAAAGTAGATACACGCCAAGATGCACTTGATTATATCTCTCGGATTCAGGGTCTGGAAGGTCTGATGAAAGAGATGGTTAAAAAATCTCAAGATCGTGAATCTATTGGAGTTGTTGCACCTAAATTTGCATTCCCAGCTATGATTGCAGATATCAGAAGTATTATTGAGCAATCACCATTGAGAAATGATATTGCCGAAAAAATCACTCAACTTGATATTTCTGATGCGGAGAAAAAGATTTTTGTAAAACAAGCTAATGAGGCTATTGATGGAGAGTTTCAGCGAGGATACACAGCATTACTTGACGAAGTCATACGTCTTTCTAAATTACAAAATAAAGTAACGGGTGTCTGGGCTTTGCCAGATGGTGATGATTTTTATCAGAATCGAATTAAACACCATACCAATCTTACGATGAGCGCTGATCAAATTCATGAATTTGGAAAAGCTGATGTTGCGCGTATTCACAAGGAAATGCGCGGCATTATGGAAAATGTGGGATTTGAAGGTAATCTTCAGAATTTTTTCAGGTTTGTGCGAACCGATCCCAACAATTTCTACGCAAACAGCGATGTTGGACGTGAGGTATTTCTGGCTGAGGCACGGGCCGAAACAGCAGAAATTTTTAAGGTGGCACCACAATTTTTCAAACGTCTTCCAAAAGCTAAACTTGAAGTGCGCAGAGTCGAAAAGTGGCGTGAAAACTCCACCAGTATCGCATTTTATAATGTGCCATCAATGGATGGGAGTCGCCCAGGCATTTACTATGCGAATTTGGCAGATATGACAGGTGTGCAAAAATATGTGTTTAAGGCCATTACATTTCATGAAGGTGTGCCAGGGCATCATTTTCAACTTGCGTTAGCACAGGAGCTTGAAGGGTTACCCAAATTTAGAAAGTTTGGAGGTGGCAATGCTTTTGTAGAAGGTTGGGCTCTCTACGCTGAGAAACTGGCAAAAGAAATGGGGTTTTATACCGAGCCAATGCATGACTTTGGTCGCTTACAGGATGAAATTTGGCGTTCGGTTCGACTTGTTACTGATACAGGCATTCACGCTAAAAAGTGGACTCGGCAGCAAGCGATCGATTATTTCACTGAAAACACACCTATATCACAACAGGATATTGTGACAGAAGTAGAGCGTTATTTTGTTAACCCGGGGCAGGCGCTTGGCTATAAAATGGGCATGATAAAAATTCTTGAATTACGAAACAAAGCCCAGGCTGAGCTAGGAGATAAATATGATATTCGTGATTTTCATGAAGTGGTGATAGGAACAGGTGCGATGCCTCTACCTATTTTGGCGCGGCAGGTGGAACGTTACATCGCAGCGGGTAGATAGAAAATCCTAGGTATTCATATTATCTAAAAAAACAAACAGAGCCAGTGTGAAATCGACGCTCGCAAAAAATATAACTATTTATATCTTAAATCCGAGATTATGGATGTTTTACTGAATTTTTATGGAAACGAAAAAATGTTATACCCGAGTAGTTTTCGCTCGGGATTGGTAGTAATTTTGTGATGAACCACTGTTTGAAGTGATTAAATGCAGTTGTCTTAATCAAAAGCCTATAGAGTTATTTGTTAAACTATCGACCACGGTATTTATCTTTATTTTTAAGCCCCTTAGCATATAATTTGGGTCGCAGGTAGCGACGTAGCCGAGGGAAAAGATAAGCTAGATTCATCATCCTACCGCTGGCCGCTGGCATGGGGATTTCTAATTTTTCTCCTGCTGCGATACTTAACACCGCATCTGCTACTTCGTCAGCACTACTCATAGGCTGGGAAAAAACGATGTCCTCAACGTTGTCAATTTCATCCATAATAAAGCCAGTATCAATCGGACCAGGTGAGACCACCCCAACATATATACCGCTGTCTCGCATTTCATCAGCAAGGGCGTAGGCAAAAGCTCGCAATCCCGCTTTGGTGCCGGAATAGGTAGCTGCGCCCTGTAAGGGAGCCATGCCAGCGAGTGATCCAAGCATCACTATTGCTCCACCGCCAGCTCTTCGCAGATATGGAATAGCTGCACAAGATAGCATCATGGGCGCACGAAGATTGATATCAACCATGGCACCCACATCTGATGGAGAGACAGTCTCAAGGTTGCCTCGGCTGTGCATGCCAGCATTGTTTACCAGCACATCAACACAACCAAATTCTAGCTCAGCCTTGGCAAAAAGAGCCAAACATTGTTCTGTATCTGATACATCCATTGCCACGGTAAGCACTTTTGTCTGCGTCGACAATTCGTTTTTAATTAAATCTAATCCTTGTTGACCTCTAGCCACCAGTACCAAATTTGCTTTTTGAGCAGCAAAGGCTCGAGCACAGGCTGCGCCAACACCTGCGGATGCGCCCGTAATAATAATTGTTTTCTGTTTAAATCGCGAAGTCATGACTAAATTTCTGTACATTTTGTTGAATATAAGAAGATTAAGCCACATCCTAAAGCTATTCAACAGACATAAATTTAGACGACCTTATTAGTTAATAATTTAAAGCGAAAAAATATCTAACCACGAAGCAAGTAAGCCTAGGAGGGAAAAAAATTAGTAGGACAAAAAGCATAGAAGTACTAAGCGTTTTATAAAGTCAGAATTCATCAAAAGCTGCGTTTGCACATTCAGGTTACTGATATTTTGGATGACGTTTAACAACTTACTTGTTGTTCTATTTGTGTTGTGTGGTTAAAACACTTTTCGTTTACTTTCATTATTTTTGTTTTTTGTAAATATAATAAACTAATAAACTAATAAACGTTATGAGCTTGTATTAAAAAACTTAGAAGGTTAATTCATCTAATACTGTTTGTCTTTCTTGTTCAGTGAGGATCCCAACAAGCGGGGTTTGGCGTCGATACTTCCTTAGCTGTGGTGCATCTTCTAGTAGGGTATCCATAAACAGAGCTGGCTGATCGATATACTCAAGTAGGCTGGACCAAAACAGATATGCGCCATAACGCATCTTACCAGACTCGTACCGGGCTTCTATTGTCGCCATAACTTGTGGAATGTAGTGATGGTTAGCAAGCAGTTTTTTGGCCATCGCTTTATGCAAACAACAAATCTGTTTATCAATGTTTTCACGCTGAGCGTTTCTAGGTCTGTCTCTAACCCTGTTGCGCGTATGCTGATAACTCATTAATCTTCTCGTAAAAGTGGTGCTAACATGGTTTCTAAGCCATTGACCTTAACTTCATGCATCAAGGCCAGTTGCTGGCCTAATTTACCTTCAGGAAAACCTTTGTTATTAAACCAAACTAAGTACGGTTCAGGTAAGTGTAATAGTTTTCTTCCTGCATACTTACCAAATGGCATCGTCTGATTGACGGCTTCTATCAAGACTCGATTATCCAATGTCTGACTCGAGATGTTGATCCTGTTGTGTTTGCCAAAGTTTTTTATAAGCACCGTTTAAGTCTAGTAATTGTCGATGGCTACCTTGTTCTAATATTCGACCATTGCCCATCACTACAATTTTATCAGCATCGATAATAGTGGATAAGCGATGCGCAATTACCAGACTAGTATGGCCTTGCGAAATTTCTTTTAATGCAGTCAAGATAGCTTGCTCTGAACGGCTATCAAGAGAGGAGGTTGCCTCATCGAACACCATAATAGGTGGACGTTTTAATATAGTTCTAGCTATCGCAACACGTTGTTTTTCGCCACCCGAGAGTTTTAGTCCTCGTTCACCGACAGAAGTTTGCTCACCATTCGGAAGTGAATCAATAAACCCGCGAAGATGGGCTAAGTCAATGGATTGTTGCACTTCGGCATCAGTTGCGTCTGGCCGTCCATAACGAACGTTCTCGAAAATAGTATCGTTGAATAACACCGTATCTTGGGGAACAATACCTATGGCTTTGCGTAATGAATGTTGATTGACCTTGCTAATATCTTGCCCGTCAATACTGATACTGCCGTTTGAAGAGTCATAAAACCTAAATAGTAACTTGACTAACGTTGACTTACCCGAGCCACTTTCCCCTACTACTGCAACTTTTTGACCCGGTAGGATGTCAAAACTTATATCATGAAGAATGATTCGGTCGGGGCGATAACTAAATTGCACCTGATTGAAAGTTATCTTGCCTTGGCCGATTTCTAGTTCTTTAGCGCTTGTATCTATTGGTACATTAGGTTGTTTATCTAGCAGGTTAAATAGATTTTCTATATTGGCTAACGATCCGCGTATCTCTCGGTAAACAAAACCCAAGAAATTCAACGGCATAAATATCTGCATTGTAAAGGCGTTAATTAATACAAAGTCACCAATGGTCATATCGCCTTGTGCAACTTTATAGGCTGCCAACGCCATCATACTGGTCATAGCCATCGCAATAATCGACGCCTGGCCACCGTTTAACGCGAACAATGACAAACGATTTTTGCGGCGTGCGTTTTCCCAATTAGCTAAGTCGACATCGTATCTGTTTGCTTCGTAGTTTTCGTTATTAAAGTACTTAACGGTTTCATAGTTGAGTAAGCTGTCAATGGCTCTTGAGCTAGTGCTCGAGTCTGCTTGATTAACCTCGCGTACATACTTAGTTCGCCAGTCTGTCGCTTTGACTGAAAAACCCACGTAACCCACTACTGAAACTAAAATTATCAGAGCAAAACTAAAACCGTAATTGTAAAACAACACACCCACAACGACTGCTATTTCAAATAAAGTTGGGATAATATTGAATACTAAAAAGCGCATTAAAAAACTGATACCGCTGGTGCCGCGCTCTATGTCTCTGGACAGCCCACCTGTTTGCCTATTAAGATGAAAATCTAAATCTAAATTATGTAAGTGACGAAACACTTGTAGTCCTAAGCGGCGCATCGCTCGCTCAGTAACGCGTCCGAAAAGAGTGTCTCTTATCTCGCCAAACAGTACATTAGCTAAACGCAGTAATCCATAAGCTGCAACTAAACCAAAAGGTACTAGCACAAGAGCGTCTGTTGCTCGTTCTGCATTGAGATCGTCAACGGTATATTTAAGAATAAAGGGTAAGTAAATACTAGCTGTCTTAGCAGCAACTAAGCACAGTAGGGCCAAGCCTACTCTGACCTTGAATTCAGTTAAATAAGGCCATAGTTGGGAAAATATTCGCCAGTTTATTGGCGTTTCGTCATTAGTGGGGTAACGATTTGAGCGCATGAGTTGAGTATTTTACCTTCGGGGTTAAGTTCAGAATGTTTGCTTGCTCAGAGGTTAATCTAAAATGCAGCGATCGCGCCCTTGTTCCTTGGCTTTGTAAAGATTGGTATCTGCTTTGGTAATGGCTTGGTTTATAGTATCAGTCGAAGCAATTTGATGTAATCCAATACTAATTGTAATACCGAAAACTTTATCATCTTGCTTATACTGTTTTTCTTTGATTTTGCGTCGCAATTTTTCTGCTAGCTGCATTGCTTGCTCACCGTTGGTTTCTACTAGTAAAAATAAGTATTCTTCACCGCCCCATCTTGCTAGGGAGTCTTGTTTGCGAAGTCCAGCTCTGAAAATAATGGCTAAACTTTTTATGATGTCATCACCTTTATCATGTCCATATTGGTCATTGACGGCTTTGAAGTGGTCTATATCACACATCATCACGGTTAGATTATTTTTGTAACGTTGATTTCGCTCAAACTCTTGCTGCAAATTCTCCCGCATTCCCCGTCGGTTTAATAGCCCAGAAAGGGGATCCTGCATAGCTTGTTTTTCAAACTTTTGACTCATCTCTTGAAGCTGATGAAATGAACTTTTTCTTACATACTCGTAAAAAGCAAATAAGCATGAAACAGTCAAAAACGAATAAATCAATCTAGATTTAAATTCAAAAGAATAAGTCGTTGCAAGCAATTGGTGATCAGGATAAAACAATAAAATACTTATAACCAAAACAAATACGCCTAGGTTTCGCAAGCCTTTGCGCATCCCTCCAAAAAACAGTGCTATGGGAGGCACGATGTAAATCCATAAAGGGCCTGTACCTTCGACTCCTCCTGCGAATACTAAATAAAACATCAGCAACATAAGTGAGGTGGTCAATAAATTGGCTGAAAGTTTGTAAGGGTTGGCGAGACGCTTTGAACGAAGAATTAGATGCGAACTAAAAAACAGCAGACTAGCTATCAACAATACAAAACTTAGTAATTTATCTTGTCGTATAAATGCACTAACACTCATTATAAGAGTAATAGTAT
>NZ_CAJXPA010000146.1 GCF_913058035.1 uncultured Paraglaciecola sp.
TGCAACATCGAGGTTTACCCTGTGATGTTGCGAGTGACCTAAGTGGTCTCCCTTGAAGCGAGGGCGCATTATAGATACATCAGATTCCTATGCAAGCCCTAATTTACAATTAACGTTTAAGTGCTTAAAAAGCAAACTAGGTGCACATTAAAGTAGCTATTTGAGGTAATAAAATGTCAATTATTTTTGATATGATATGCACATTGTTTTCAATTAGGAATAAACATGCCTATTCGTTCTTATAAAAGTAAATCTCCTACAATAGCAAAACATTGTTATGTAGATGCTTCATCCGTGATAGTAGGAGACGTTGAATGTGCTGAACATGTGAGTATTTGGCCACTTGTAGCTGCAAGGGGTGACGTGAATTATATAAGAATAGGTGCTAGAACAAATATTCAAGATGGAACCGTATTACATGTATCTCGAGTAAGTGAACTCAATCCTCATGGCTATCCTCTTATTATAGGTGCAGATGTGACAATAGGTCATAAATGTATGTTGCATGGTTGTATCTTAGGAAACAGAATATTAGTTGGTATGGGTACAATTGTAATGGATGGTGCAATTGTTGAAGATGATGTGTTTATCGGAGCTGGTACATTAGTGCCACCCAACAAGATACTCAAAAGTGGTTATTTGTATAAAGGCAATCCTGCACAACAGGCAAGGCCATTAAAAGAAAGCGAGGTAGCATTTTTAAAACAATCAGCCCTAAACTATATAAAACTTAAAGACGAATATATTGAGGAATCCAATTAGACTCAGTATGCGAAAACGTATCTGGCGCTGAGCCATATTTCACCGTCTGAATTTAATTTGTCTTGTTCAAGCTCTTGTTCGATTATGTCTTCTATTTCAAACTGCTTATTTTTGTACATATCTGTTAACTTCTCTTTACTCAAACCATTTATGTAACAGGCCAACATTTGGCCCGAATACATAATATCTACTTTAATTGCTTCTTTTGCACTTACATAGGTAAAACCATCTAAGACTTGAACGGCTTGATTCATAAACTACTTCTTAATTTACGAATAACGGGAGCTACATCAGGTCGATAACCAGTCCACAAATAAAAACTTTCTGCGGCCTGCCCTACTAACATACCTAATCCATCAAAAGTGTTGAATACCCCTAACTTTTTTGCATATTGAATAAACACTGTGGGTTTGTCCCCATAACTCATATCATAAAAATTAGCGCAGCTACTGATCACAGAGTCTGGAATACAGGGTAACTCTCCTGCCAGACTAGCAGATGTAGAATTGATGATAAGGTCAAAGGGTCGCTGAATCGTATTTAATTGCTTAAGACCGATGCCAATAAAATTATCTTGAGGTAATAGTGAAGCTAGATTCTGTGCTTTTTCCTCTGTACGATTTGCAACTATTAGTAATGATGGATCTAAAGCTAACATAGACTGTAATACTCCTCTGGCAGCACCACCAGCACCTAGTAACAATATACGAGAATCTTTAACCTGTATATTTAAGCGGTGCAGATCTTGTACTAAACCCTGGCCATCAGTAGTGTCACCTAAAAAGGTACCATCTTCTTTTTTAATAACTGTATTGACAGCACCAGCAAGTTTTGCATTTGCAGACAAAACGTTGACCCATTTTGCTACTTGCTCTTTGAAAGGAGAAGTAACGTTACAACCTTTTGCGTTTTCGTCCAGAAAAAAGTCTGTCAGAGTAGGAATGAAGTTTTCTTTCGTTGCAAAAGTACAATCGTATTCGATTGTTAATCCGGCTTGTTCAGCAAACAAATGATGAATCGAAGGTGACTTACTGTGCGCTATTGGGTTACCAAATACGGTATATCTACCCATTATATCCATTCTCTCGGATGAAGATAATTAGCATATAAATCTGCTTCCTTGCTATCTGGCTCAGGTTCGTAACAATATTCCCATCGAACAAGTGGTGGCATAGACATCAATATTGACTCGGTTCGTCCCCCTGATTGTAATCCAAATAAAGTGCCTCTATCGTGAACTAAATTAAATTCTACGTAACGCCCTCTCCTATATAATTGGAAATCACGCTCTTTTTGATTAAAAGGAATATCTTTGCGTTTTTCCACAATAGGTACATAAGCATCTAAAAAACCGTTTCCAACTGCCTGCATAAACTTGAAACTTGTTTCAAATCCCTGTTTATTTAAATCATCAAAAAATAATCCGCCTACTCCGCGCGTTTCATCACGATGTTTTAAATAAAAATAATCATCGCACCATTTTTTATATTCTGAATATACGTTGTCACCAAAAGGTAGACAAAGTTTATTGGCAATTGTATGCCAGTGGACTACATCTTCATAAAATGGGTAAAAAGGTGTCAGATCGAATCCCCCCCCAAACCACCAGACGGGCTCCTCACCAGGCTTTTCGGCAATAAAAAAACGTACGTTAGCATGGGTTGTCGGAACAAAAGGATTGTGAGGGTGAATAACCAAGGACACACCAACGGCTTGAAAACTCCTACCCGCTAGTTCAGGCCGAGCAGCGGTCGCAGATTCAGGTAGTTTTCCACCAAAAACATGGGAAAAGTTAACTCCAGCTTGCTCAATGAATTTACCGCCTGTTAACACACGAGTACGACCACCACCACCGAGCTCGCGCTGCCAATCGTCTTCAACAAAGTTTCCCTTACCGTCAACCAGCTCTAAAGTTTGGGAGATAACGTCTTGTAGCTTAAGTAAATACTGTTTAACTTTTTCTATATCTGGCACTGAATCTGATGTCATCTAGCTAATTGTCTCTTATGGTTTGACCGGTTACTCCATGACGGATTTGGCTGGGCTTATTAGCCCCACCTAAAGCACCGTCAACTAGTAATAAGGTTTTATCGAATTGTAGATATAATTGTTGAACATTTATTGCAGGTTTAGTTCCAGTGACATTAGCACTGGTGGATATCAAAGGCTTGCCAAATAACTCACATAATTGACTTACAACAATGTGTCTACTGACTCGAACCGCAATTAAATCGCTGTCACCAGTCACCCATTTAGGTGATTGTTTAGAGGCGGGTAACAACCAGGTCACTGAGCCCGGCCAACTAGAAAATATTTCAGTACGCATATGCAAAGGTATTTTTTTATCATCTATATATGGTGACAATTGTGAATAGGTTTTAGCGACTAAGATTAAACCTTTATCAACAGGACGTTTTTTCAATGATAGTAATTTGTGTACCGCATCTTCATTATCTGGATCGCATCCAAGTCCGTACACAGCTTCAGTTGGATAAGCAATCAAATCCCCTTTCTGCAAGGTCTGGATAATACGCACTGAATTTTCAATTATTGATAAGCTTTTCATGTAATCTTAGGTCTGTCAGTTTTCAATTAATTTTAATCCAAGCATGCAATGTAGAAACACAATACCAATAACAACTTCATGATGCATTATTAGGGCTGAGGAATTTTACATTGGCATTTTTTTTGAGGGCATAGCAGCTCAGCTTCAGTGTTACCTTTCTTCTGTTGCATAATTGGCCAATGACACTCTGGACATGGATAGTCGACAGGTGGCAAGTTCAATAAATATTTACATTTTGGATAGTTGTCACACGCATAAAATGACTTACCAAACTTATTTGAACGCTTAGTGATATGCCCTTTTTTACACATGGGACAGGTTAATTGTGTATCTTCACTGTTCGAGTTCGACTCAATGTAATCACATTCAGGGAAATCACTACAGCCAATAAACAAACCAAATCGACCTTTCTTAATGATTAATGTTGATTGACATGATGGGCAAATAGAACCTTCGATGGTTTTAATCTTGGAAGTTTCGTGTTCATGTAAAGGCTTTGAAAAGTCACATTCTGGATAATGACTACAACCTATAAAAGCACCAGATTTACCTCGTCTGACGTTCAACTTAGCGTTGCATTTTGGACAAGGCCCAAAAGTTTGCTCTGAAGCGGTGGTTGAAAAAAGGGAGTGGTCAATCTTAGACATTTAATACAACACTCTTACTACTTATAATTAAAAACAATTAATGGAGTGGCCCTTCAGGCTCTTCAAACAACAAATCTTCCATTTGAGCATAAGCATTTTCCTTTCCTGGTACGTTAAACAGTACCATTAGTACTACCCATTTCATGTCCTCTAGGCAGAACTCTTTAGAATCAATTTCCATCACTCGGTCAATCACCATTTCTCGAGTGAAAGAATCAAGAACATTGATTTGTTCGAGAAACATTAGAAAACCACGACACTCGACATCCAATCGCATTTCTTCTTCTTGTATATACACCCGAGTAACAAAGGAAGCAGAGCCTTTAGCTAAGTAAGGTGTAATATCAGTGTCTTGTAATGCTGCAAGTTTCTCTAACCAAGACAATGCTTTATATATTTCGTCATGATGAAAACCAGCCCTTGTTAGCTCATCTGTCAGCTCGTCTTGATCGACTCGTATCTCAGTTTCGTTATGAATAAAGTTTTCAAATAAATACATGAGGATATCGAACATGTTATTTCTTCCCCAATTTGATGTAACCGCCAGGGACAGCAGCTACTATACCTCGTAATTCATATTCTAATAATTGTGACATGACATCTGCTACTTCTATACCGCTACGCTGGGCCACTATATCTAGCGGCGTTACTTCAAAATCTACACTATCTAACAATTTGTCTAATGCCAAGCTCTGTAACATGTTTTTTTCTAATTTATCCTCTTTCTTTGTTAAAGAAGGCAAGATCAGATGTTGAAACTCTTCATTAATGTCTTCTACACATGTCACCAGCTTTGCTCCTTGTTGAATCAAATGATGGCAACCTGCAGACATGGGGCTGTGTATACTTCCCGGTAACGCAAATACTTCTCTATTTTGCTCTAAAGCACATCTTGCAGTGATTAACGAACCACTTTTGATTGCCGCTTCTACAATAAGAGTACCAACAGACAAACCACTAATGATTCGATTTCGTCTTGGAAAATACTCTGCTCGACCTAGTGTATTGGGTGCAAACTCAGAAATAATCACGCCATCGTTTAACAATATTTTTTCAGCTAAATCAATGTGGCGGCGCGGATACATCTTATCAATGGCGGTTCCCAATACCGCTATTGTAATAAAACCACCTAATATTGCACCTTGATGAGATAATCCATCAATACCAAGAGCTAAGCCGCTGGTGATGGTCCAACCGCATTCGCTTAGATGGCTTGCAAAATATTTGGCGTTCTCTCTACCCTGTGGACTAGGTGTTCTGCTTCCCACTATCGCGATTTGATAATTACTTAAATATTTGGGATCACCATAGCCGTATATCAGCGGTGGTGGGCTAGAAATCTGTTTCAACAAATCTGGATAACTAGGGTGGTCATAATGTAATAAGAAACGATTATTTGTGGAATTCAGCCAACATAAACTCGCAGTAATAACTTCTATATTAGGATACAAAATCGCTTTAATTTGCTCAGTGTTAAAACCTATTTCTTTTAGTAAGGCTTTTGATATAGTGAATAATTCAGATAATTCAACATCAAATTTTTGCTTTAATTTTTTCAAACTATTGATAGAAAAATTGGGTATCTGAGCTAACTTCAACCAATTTTCTAGTTCGCTATTTTTATTGTTATTTAATTCAACATCCTGTTGCATATTTTCTCCCTAAATAGATAGCCCTAAAAAAACTAGGGCTTAGCGACTATCATTCCTCTTTTTATAACTCTAGCTGATTTAGTAATAAGCGCATAGCTTGCTATATCAAAAGTTTTAAATACAACAACTTCACCAACTTTTAATGCGGGTTGAGAAATTTCATCACCTCTATTAAAAGCGCTCCGAATCGCGTTATTTTCACCTTCATACTTCGGTTGTTTGCCATCAATTATTTTTGGTCCTTGGCGATAGATGCCCATTATTGTGCCTGCAGACACTTGGTCGGCACCAAGATCCAACACAACTACATTGTATTTTCCCAACAAGTTATGCTGCTCTAGATCATCAATAATATAACCAGTTTGAACTTCTGCAGCCGAAAGAAAAATTTCCTCTGGCACATTTTTAACAGCTGGAATAATTTTATCGCCTCGTTTAACTTCTAGTTTTGCCTGTATTATTTTAATCAGTTTTTGCTTTCCTATATCGGCATCGACTAATTTAGCATCAGCTAAATGGCGTATTTGCAAACCGATAAAATTCCCATCCATGTCGTACAATTCGTTTTGCTTTCTAACAATATTTAAGTCTTTTTTACTACGACGGGATGCCTTTCCAAGTACTAAATTATTAGTTACATATCGCACTGAACCCTCTTGATTACCTAGGACATATGGATAACGGTCATAAGCTTGTTTCGACATGATCATTTCGTTTTCAATATAAGGTTTAATAACTGACCATGGTAAAGCAGGGATTGGCTCGGCAGTCTTGAACGATTTAATTCCTTTTGGAGACAGTTTTATTTCAGTTTTCGCTAACTCTCTTACTACCTCCAGCACCGTCTCACCCTTTTCGTTTTTAACCAAACGCAATTTGTCACCGGGATAAATAAGATGAGGATTAGTAATATGTATGTTGGTTCGCCATAGCTGGGGCCATAGCCAAGGCTTATCCAAATACATATTAGATATGTCCCACAAAGTATCACCTTTTTTTACCACATAAACTTCAGGAGCTGAGTTTTTCACTAAAATGCTGTCTGCGAAGCTATAAAGCGGCATGAGCACTAACAGCATCAACAACCTAATAATTTTTTTGCTCGTCATTCTTATATACACCTTGATGCAGTGACTATTATGTTTTGGATTGATTTACGCTAGAATAGCCTAGGTTGAATTGTATTAAATAGTCAATTCCATTTAATCGTATATTAAATAATACATACATCAACAGTGACTCTTTCACTACAGCGTGAAGTTACTGTTGTTTTTTAATTCTGAGTCCAAGACTCATTATAGTTGAATAATACAATGGCAATATTAGATGTATTGCGTTTTCCTGATGAAAGGTTGCGCACAGTAGCAAAAAAGATTGTGAAGGTTGATAAATCTATTACCACAATAATCAACGATATGTTCGACACTATGCATGAAGAAAACGGCATTGGTTTAGCAGCAACACAAGTCAATGTTCATAAACGGTTGGTGGTGATGGATGTATCAGAAAACCAAGATACCCCTATGGTTTTTATTAATCCTGAAATCACTCATAAAGAAGGTAAAACAATTAGCGAAGAAGGTTGTTTATCTGTACCTAATAATTATGCACAAGTTGAAAGAGCAGAAAAAGTGACAGTTTGTGCTCTTGATAGAACGGGTGAACCTTTTACTTTAGATGCAGATGGCTTAATGGCCATATGCATTCAGCATGAATTGGATCATCTAAAAGGCGTATTATTTGTGGATTATCTATCCCCACTTAAGCGGCAGAGAATTAAAACTAAATTAGAAAAAGAAGCTCGACTAGCGACAAAAGGCTGAAGTAAAATTGAATAAGCCATTAAAAATAGTTTTTGCAGGTACACCAGAATTTGCTGCGTTACATTTGCAAGCACTCATAGACTCTGAACACGATGTCATTGCGGTTTACAGCCAACCTGATCGCCCAGCAGGTCGTGGTAAAAAACTACAAGCTAGCGAAGTAAAACAATTAGCTGTTAAGCATACGATCCCCATCTATCAACCTCAGTCTTTAAAAACAGAAGAAGCACAACTTATCTTGTCTGAACTACAAGCAGACATCATGATAGTGGTCGCATATGGTTTAATATTGCCAGCTTCTATATTGAACACACCATTATTAGGTTGTCTTAATGTGCATGGCTCTTTGTTACCCAAGTGGCGAGGTGCAGCACCTATCCAACGTTCAATATGGGCGGGTGATGGTGAAACAGGTGTAACTATCATGCAAATGGATGAAGGGTTAGATACAGGCGCTGTACTGTCCAAACATACGCTTGCCATTCGTAAAGATGAGACTAGCGCCAGCTTGTATCAAAAGCTAGCAGAAATTGGCCCAAAAGCACTGATTAAAACTTTAAATACACTCAGTGAACTACAACCGGAAATCCAAGATAATAGGTTAGCCAGTTACGCAAAAAAACTGTCAAAAGAGGAAGCCCAAATTGACTGGTATTTACCTGCTGAACAATTGGAGAGAAACATTCGTGCTTTTAATCCATGGCCAGTTGCATTTTTTATTCTTAACAATTCCAACATAAAAGTATATTCGTCTGAAGTAGTTAAAGCTGAAAGCTCTGATACCCCATCAGGACAGATTATTAGAGCAAATAAACAAGGTATTTTAGTTGCGACAGGTAATCAATGTTTATTGCTGACTAAACTGCAACTTCCCGGTAAAAAACCAATGTTAGCTGCTGATATATTAAATGGCAGAGCTGACTGGTTTGCAGTAGGTGTATCACTTATATGAATTGCTTTTTATGAAGATTAAGTCAAAAGCTAACTATCTCAATTTACGTGCTGATGCCGCAAAAGTGCTGCATCAAATATTAGAAGAAGGCCAATCCGCACGCGAGTGTTTACCTATTGCCCAATTGCCTCACAAAGAACAAGACAAAGCATGGCTACAAGAGATGGTTTACGGTGTTTTACGTAATCTACCTATTTTGCAGTTTTGGCTTAGACAGTTGCTTGATAAACCATTGAAGAACCGCTTTAAAGTTGTGGAACACTTAATTATGTTAGGTTTTTATCAGTTGGCTTTTAGTCGGGTCAGCCAACATGCTGCTGTATCTGAGACAGTTGCCGCTTGTCAGCCGCTCAATACACTAGCCATGAAAGGTTTAGTCAATGCTATTTTACGAACATTTATTAGGGAAGAAATATCCAAGCAAGAAGCACCAAATGAACAAATAGCTTCAGGCTTACCTAAGTGGTTATTCAAAAAACTTGAAGCGGGGTATCAAAATGGTTTTAGTGAATTACTTACTAATATGCAGGTAAAGGCACCAATCTGGTTGAGAGTTAATACCCGTAAAATTTCGCAGGCACATTATGCAAAAGCATTAGAAAAAGCGGATATAGGTTTTAGTCATTCACCAGAGCATCCAGAGGCATTAATATTATCAAAGGGTCATGACATAACTAATCTACCTGGTTTTGACTCGGGTTGGTTTGCTGTTCAAGACGGAGCTGCGCAACTTGCAGCTCATTATCTTAAACCGAAACAAGGTGAGACTATTTTAGATTGCTGTGCTGCACCTGGAGGCAAGACTTGTCATATAATCGAATTTCAACCAGATATAGCTAAAATTATTGCTTTAGAAATAGATAATAGACGTGCAGCGAAAATAGAAGAAAATTTAGTCAGACTGGGGCACAATGCAAGCATCGTAGTTGGTGATGCAAGTACACCTGAAAAATGGAGTGAAGAGGAATTTTATGACCGTGTACTTCTGGATGCACCCTGCTCTGCTACGGGTATTATTCGCCGACACCCTGATATAAAGTGGCTCCGTAAAGCCAAAGATATTGATGTGTTAGTGGAATTACAAAAAAAAATATTAGATGCCATATGGCCTCTTATCAAGCCTGGTGGAACATTACTTTATGCAACTTGCTCTATATTGCCCGAGGAAAATCATCTACAAATTCACAATTTTTTATCTCGTACCACTGACGCATTGTTAGATGATACTTTTGATAACGACTCTTTGGATAAACCTGGTAAACAAATTTTGCCTGGATATCATCAAATGGATGGTTTCTATTATGCCAGGCTGCTGAAATCACACTAATAATAAGGTTTAAAGTTCATTCATGAAGATAATTATCCTCGGTGCAGGCCAAGTTGGTGCCACTTTAGCTGAGAATTTAGTTGGTGAAAAAAATGAAATTACCGTCATCGATTCAGATCCGGATACTCTTAGACATCTTCAAGACAGGCTAGACTTACAAGTTGTAGCCGGTGTGGGTTCGCATCCAGATGTTCTAAAAAAAGCAGGAGCAGAAGATGCCGACATGCTTATTGCGGTAACCAATAGTGATGAAAGCAACATGATGGCATGTCAAGTAGCTTATAGTTTATTTAAAACACCCACTAAGATCGCACGTGTGCGTTCAGAACAATATATTATTTATCAAGAGCAATTGTTTAAACACCAAGATGTGCCAGTAGATCACCTTATTGCACCTGAACAGCTTGTTACCAGTGCGATAAAACGCTTAATAGACTACCCAGGAGCATTACAGGTCGTTGAGTTTGCCGATGGTAAAGCCAGCCTTGTGGCGGTAAAGGCTTATTATGGCGGATTATTGGTTGGGCATGCACTTTCTTCTCTCAAAGAACATATTCCTAATGTAGAAACTCGCGTTGCTGCTATTTACCGAAGGGGCAAACCAATTCGCCCACTTGGAACAACCATTATTGAGGCTGATGACGAAGTATTTTTCATCGCTGCCACGAAACATATTCGTGCCGTGATGAGTGAACTGCAAAAGTTGGAATCGAGTTATAAACGTATAATGATTGCAGGAGGTGGATTAATTGGTGCTGGATTAGCTAAATTACTGGAACACAATCACAATGTAAAATTAATAGAATTTGACCCACAAAGAGCAAAGTATCTCTCTGCACATTTAGATAAGACTATCGTTTTCGAAGGTGATGCGTCAGATCATGAGTTATTAACCGAAGAAAATGTTGAACAAGTCGATGCTTTTATTGCGGTTACAAATGACGATGAAGCCAACATTATGTCGGCCATGTTAGCCAAACGGCTTGGTGCCAAAAAAGCGATGGTACTGATACAACGCGGTGCCTATGTAGATTTAGTTCAAGGTGGGGAAATTGATATTGCCTTTTCACCTCAACAGGCGACCATATCAGCACTGCTGACTCATATAAGACGAGGAGATATTGTTAATGTTTACTCACTTAGAAGAGGGGCTGCAGAGGCTATTGAAGCCATCGCCCATGGAGATCGAAACACATCTAAAGTAGTTGGTCGTGAAATACGTGAGATAAAACTACCACCAGGAACTACTATTGGAGCCATCGTAAGAAGTGAAGAAGTAATAATTGCACACGGTGATACAAAAATTGAAGCCAACGATCACATTATCCTTTTCCTTGTTGATAAGAAGTTTGTCAGTCACGTAGAAAAATTATTTCAGCCTAGTGCTTTCTTTTTTGGATAATTATCAATGCTAATCTTCATTGTTAAAAATAAATATCCAACGTTACACAGAGTGTTTATAGGCTTGATGTATTAAAACTCAGCAAGAACGTTAACTACTGCGTTGAAATTAATTTTCCACAATAATTTACAAGTATATATTTCTTGTATATTTGTAAATTAAAAAAATGAGCGTATTCAGCTCTATAACCAGCCA
>NZ_CAJXPA010000147.1 GCF_913058035.1 uncultured Paraglaciecola sp.
GTTTCAAGCTTTAATATACTCGGACATTTGTTCGCCTCTGGCCTCGTTCCAATAAAATATTCAATCGTGACCCAATATATAGTCAGTTGCTCATTTAAGTCATACGCATTTGCGGTCTTCAGCGCAGGTTTATTCCAACGGGTTCATCTATGCTTTCTTCATACTTTTTCCTATCTCATAGACAAGGCATTCAAAATCAATCCTCTTATTTGACACAACGTTTGTAACTTTGATAGCGTGGACGCGTCAAGGAGAGGTTTATACCTCTCTGGTTATTTTGAACCATAAAGGAGAAATTATGACTAAAAACAATCAGCACAAATTAGCTAAATTCACGGTACCAGGCATGAACGAAACGACTGCAAGCCGAGTATTATCTACTTTAGACAATCGTATGGTAGCTCTGCTCGATCTGGCCCTTACACTCAAGCACGTTCACTGGAACGTTGTTGGTCCTAATTTTATTAGCGTTCACGAAATGCTAGATCCTCAGGTAGACTCTGTACGCGACATGACTGACACTATTGCAGAACGAATAGCTACTTTAGGAGGAACTCCGTTAGGCACACCCCAATCTATTTCTGATCGCCGCACTTGGAATGATTATTCGTTAGGTAAAGCATTGGTTATGGAGCATCTGGGCGCCCTTGATTTAGTTTACAACGGGGTGAATAGCGATCATCGCAAAGCAATGATTGAAATGGGAGAGCTAGATCCGGTATCGGAAGACATGCTAATTGGTCAGTTAACTAATTTGGAACAGTTCCAATGGTTTATTCGTGCGCATCTTGAAACTTCTGAAGGTGATTTACTTACAGCCAACGACCACACCGAATCAGCTGCAGCGAAATCAGCAGGTTCTTAAACCTGGCGGATCTGATTATATTTATTTACGATGGCGCCTTTGGCGTCGTCAGATCCCTTAGCATATATTTCCATTCAACACGAAATTTCGTAAACGCATCTCGCGCTTAAATAAATAAGCTATAGTTATTGCCCACTTTTATCTAAACAATCATCGGCGGTGTCTTCCTCAGTGTCTTCATCTTCGACTTTTGGTGTACCATCAGAATTAAATTCGGCTATTGCTTCACCAGAGGACTCCCAGTGTTCCTTTTCTTCGTCTGTTGCTTTTGGCGAGAATAACCCCGTATAAGCATAGAAAATTCCAATCAGGGGCGCCGTCCAGCATGCAAAAGCGAGGGGAATGTACAAAAGATTTTCTATATGACCATCAGCAATACCAAGACCTAGAGCTGAAATTACAAATGCGCCACCCGCGTTCCATGGAATTAGCGGAGACATTAATGTTCCGCCTTCTTCAATTCCACGCGATAAATTCAAAGTTGAATAACCCATACCACGGTAAACCGGTGAATACATTCTTCCCGGTAAAGCGATGGATAAGTAGGGGTCGCCAGCTACTAGGTTAGTCGTAAACGCAGTTCCAATAGCTGCGGTTTGAGTACCAGCAAAACTACTGACTTTACTTTTAATAGCATTGATAATCGTTTTCAAACAGCCTGTTTTCTCTAGTGCTCCACCAAAGCCTAAAGCAATCAAAATTAAGGAAATTGTCCACATCATGGATTGAATACCACCTCGATTTAGCAGGCTGTCAATTTCTCCAATGCCGGTATTTATTGAATAACCATTGTTCGCAAAATCAAAAATCGATTGCAGACTCTGACCCTGAACAACCATTGCTGTTGCCCCACCCGCTACAACGCCTGCGAATAGTGACGGCATGGGGGGATATTTTTTTATAGCTAAGCCCATCACTATCAAAGCTGGCAATAATACCCATCCTGAAATATAAAAGTTTTCATCTAAGGCATTAGTGATGACGCTGATTTTTTCAAATGAAATGCTTTGGGTGTCGATGACGAAAAATCCGACTAGCAAATATACTATAAGAGCTATTAGCATAGCTGGGATGGTAGTTGCCATCATATTTTTTATATGAGAAAAAACATCGGTTCCAGTGACCGCAGGGGCCAAATTAGTGGTGTCGGAAAGTGGCGAAATTTTATCACCAAAAAATGCACCTGAAACTACAGCGCCAGCAGTCCAATATGCAGGAATATCAAAGCCTTCTCCAATTCCCATTAAAGCTAAACCAACAGTACCTACACTTGCCCAGCTAGTGCCAAGAGAAAGGGAAACTATGGCGCAAATTCCCATGCCAGCAGCTAGGAATAGTTCAGGCGAAAGTACTTTTAATCCGAAATAAATAATACTTGGTACCGTACCGCTGGCAATCCAAACGCCAATGATCATCCCAACCGTTATCAAAACCGATACCGAAGGTAAAGCGACGTGAATAACGTGAAAAATACCTTCCTCTATATTTTTCCATTTAAGTCCTAGCTTAATTCCAACAACACTAGTGATGGCTAAGCCAATCGCAAGAGGAATATGTGGTTCGAAAACACCAAAGTAAAAAATTTGCGTCCCAAGAATTAACAGAGTTAACACAACGGGAGTCAAAGCGAGTAATAAGCCTGGTTTTGGATGTTCTGACAGTTTCATTTAAATACCTCATGTTTGCTATTCATAAATTTCAGCAACGAAAAGTTATCGGTATGCTTGACTGTTAATTAATTATCGACATCTTTGCGTTCTTCTTACGAGGAAAAGTACTCGAGAGGAACGTTTAATGGCAAAAACCCTAGAACTGCATATTGAAGGGTAAAGTTTGAAAATAATGAACACTATAGCTAATGTATTCAAAAAATGTGGTTTTGGTCACTGTTCTGAACTATGAGGGAGCTTTAGTTACACAGAATCTGTTACAGGCTCCGATAAAACCTTAGCCGCTATTACACTTTACTTAAACTGATTAAATTTTTATTGCTGAATTAGGCTACCTTTATTCTCGTACTTTCGTTTAGTTGTCTGGTGATTTGGTGTTATTTCTAATTTACATACAGACTTTAATCCGTTCCTTTGGGGGAGCCTTGTTGCAATAAACACTTGATGGTTGTATTCGTGCATTGCTGACCCGCTGACATTGGAACGCAGCAGTAGACTTGAATATCCGCAGTGAGTCTGAACATTTTTATAATCAGACATCTAGCAGCCTCTTTCCCGAGTTAATCTTTATGTTGATCGTATGCTAACTTTTTTGATTTTTTTATTGACGCGTCAATTATAGCGACAGTTTTATTGTTTAAAACCTTGGCAAACATAATGGGAGTGACGCTAATCTTAAACATTGCCTGAAAACACTACTAATCACCTTACCAGAAACGTCAAACTGCACTAGTATTTTACATAGTCTTTTGTGTGGCATGTTTAGAACGTCGTATGACGCGTTTATACCCGAAGTATTTTTTTAGCTCTTATTTTAAAACGCCATGTGTTTAGACATAAATAGTTTTGTAGTTTGTTTCGTGAAACACATGTAAATCATGATTAGGCAATGTATGCATCAACCACCCTAAGGCTTAATGTGGCGTCCAAGTTCAATACAATTGTATCATCACCCATTGTTCTACTGCTCTATAAATAGTCACATCTGTTTGGTTCTTTCCTCTCACCGCCCAATTTTTGTATCCTTCATTTTTAAACAAGTATTGTTGAAGTCGTCAAACTTTTCGCATGTAGTCCTCACAAATATCATATGGGATGGGTAAAAGGTACATTTTGATTGGTAAAAACAAGTGCTTGTGAACTTATCCCAGCGCTGACATTCTTCAACGCATTCAAGATTTTTATTCGTATAAATAGTTTTCTCAAACAGACACTTGTTACTAAAATCATCCCAATACTGGCAGTCGTTCAGTGCCAAAGGGGAATGAGTTGTCGATTGGCCACATGTGATAGTAAAGTTGTCTTTACTAAATGTTTCACCAGGAACAAGCTCCACATCTTTTGCTCTGATATTACTCGCCATTAATATCGCCCATGCAAATAAAACCATCAATACATATCTGTGCATTATTGAAATCCTTCTTTATTAATTTGTCTTTAATCTAACTCCCCTTGCTTGGAGATCGTGTTAAATCAGCACGGTTTGACCTTGATACCGAACCGTAAATTAGTTCGTTATGGATTATCACCAATAAAAACATCAGTACACCAGAAGTATGACATGTTTTGCAAGGGTGTGACTGAATCAAGGATGTTCTAGACATGATTAACTATTCCAACCCAGTCACATCATAGCAACCGAGATATACAGCGGTGCCAAGCATGACCGCATATTAGAAACACCGTTTACCTTTGAACTACTGTTAACGTTATTGGAGATACCTCGTATTCCACTGTGAAAATCATTAACAAAAAGTAGTGTTGTTGGCATAGGAAAAAGTGCGTTAGTGATAGTGTAAATGCCAAAATCACTACGTGGTTTCCACAGTTTTTGTATGGATACCCCTAATTGAGCTTATCGAATTCAAGCTATATATTGAGCGTAAAACAAATTACTACTTTGTCTTACAGGGGGTATAAATCATGACAGAGCTACTCATTAATAGTGACAGAAATAATGACAAACATATAAAAGCCGGCGATGTAGACGTCACTATTCGACCGATTACATCCGATGACATAGAAATAGAGGCAGCTTTTATGCGAGATTTGTCAGCACAAGCTAAGCATGAGAATTTCCTTAGCAGTAACAGGGAATTATCTTCGTCAATGATTTCGACGCTTTGTAATATCGATCATATAAATTCCATGGCCTATATCGCGACAGTTCAACAGGGAGCGAACGAAAAACAAATTGGCATTGGCCTTTATGCGATAGTTTCAAAACCAGATGAACGTGAAATGGCTGTCACTGTGTCGGATGAGTTTCAACATCAGGGCATCGCAAAACAACTAGCTAATCATTTGATTGAGCATGCACGGACTAACAGTATTAAAAAACTTATTTTAATTGAACTTTGCAGTAACTACAAAATGCGGGAACTAGCTGAAAGTTTAGGCATGGCGTCAATAATTGATCCTAAAAACTCAAGGCAAGTTATTTTTTCGATGACTCTATAGTTCGACATGCTCAAGGTCATTATTGAGGTTCGACAATCATAACTAAAAGACGCAAATCAACAGTAAAATCGTTTTACAATTTAAACACTCAATGGGGTAAACACGATGAGCAATTACAAAAATATATTAGTCGCAGTAGATGTTAATGCACCTCACGAAAGTATTATTCGCAGAGCATTAGCTGTTTGTCAGTCTTCTGAGGATCTAATATTGATGTATACCTTACTACCTACAACATATATTCAACCTTACATTTATCCAATGGAGTTCAACGCGATAGACGATTCTGAACGCATGTCCTTAGCCCATAAAAAACTAAGTGATATTGCCACAGAATTTGGTATTACTGAGTCTAATGTTTTTGTGAAAATTGGTGTCGCGGCAGATGAGATAAAAGAAATGGCCAATGAAAAAAATATAGACCTAATCGTAATAGGCACACATGGCAGAAGTGGTATTAAATTGCTACTTGGTTCAACAGCCAATTCTGTATTACATGGCGTGCAACATGACGTTCTTGCTGTTCGGGTTTATGGATGAGATTGAAAATATTCGAAACAAATAAAATCATAAGCAGCGAATCTGCACTCGTAGCCCCCTGCTCACCAAATACAACGACTACATACCCTTTTCCACCCAAGAAAACAGTGGTCTCAATATTTATGGCATGTTTAAGCGTATTTTTGTTGACGGGCTGCACGGACAATCCGGATCAGTCCCTATCAAACTCTTCACAAAAGGATGCAGAGCAAACTCGGCAGCGTTCTTTAAAACAAGTAAGTGTCATGACAATAGAACCAAAAATAATTGCCATGACCAAAGAATTGCCCGGTCGTGTAAAGGCCTTCAAGACAGCAGAAATTCGTCCTCAAGTAAGCGGTATTATTCAATCGCGTTTTTTTGAAGAAGGAAGCCTTGTTGAAGAAGGTCAGCAACTCTACCAGATTGATCCAGCAAGATATGAAGCGGATTATCAAAGCACAAATGCGAATTTACAAAATATTAAAGCACAACGGGAGCTTTCCCTTGCATTACAAAGCCGCTATCGAAGCCTGATGAAAACCAACGCCGTAAGCGAGCAAGAGTTTGATAGCGCTAAGGCGAGTGTGGCACAAGCCAAAGCCGCTGTTGCTCTTGCACGGGCTGAGGTGAAAACCGCAAAAATCAACCTTGACTACACTAAGGTTTATGCACCTATTTCAGGCTATATTAGCCCATCGACAGTGACCGACGGTGCTCTCGTTACTGCGCAACAACAAGCAGCTCTAGCAACCATTAGACAACTTGACCCTGTATACGTCGATTTGTCTCAGTCAGCAGCCGATGCAAAAACTTTGCAGCAAAGTTTGGTGACAAGTCGCATGACCAAAGGCGAAGATGCGAAGTTTGAGGTAACGCTTTTATTTGGCAATAACGATTATGTCTATCCTCACAAAGGCAGTCTGTATGCTACTGATTTAGCCGTAGATGAGAACACGGGTACGATCCGATTGAGGTCTGTGTTCCCCAACCCAAATGCAGCTTTATTACCTGGCATGTTCGTGCGTGCAACCATCGATAAAATGGCAACTCAAGAAACAATCATAGTGCCGCAAAAGGCCGTCAGTATTCAGGCCGATGGCTCAAAGTCGGTTTGGATTGTTGATACTAACAATATAGCGAGCAAGCGTGCAGTGATCACCAACAGCACTTACAAAAATAATTGGGTAATCAAAAGCGGTCTTAAAACGGGTGATACCGTTATTGTATTGGGGGCAATGATGTTGCAACCGGGCTCCAAAGTCGATCCTATAAACATCAACTCGAAGGATTCAAATAATATGTCCTCTGGAGCAACGAAATCTGATAACCGTGCTACAGCCAGTGCTGAAAATAACAAAACGAGCTCAAATTAATGATCTCTAAATTTTTTATCGACAGACCCATCTTTGCGTGGGTAATTGCCATCGTTATTATGGGAGCCGGAACACTTGCCATAACATCATTGCCAATTGAGCAATATCCAAATATAGCCGCTCCTAAGGTATCAATATCAGCTACTTATCCAGGTGCGTCAGCACAAACACTTGAAAACACAGTAACGCAGATTATCGAACAAAATTTGACGGGTATTGATAATCTGCGCTACATCCAATCGGAAAGTTCTTCATCTGGGCGGGCAAGCATTAACCTGACCTTTGAGCCAGGAACCGATTCAGATATCGCGCAGGTGCAAACCCAAAATAAAGTATCTCAAGCGGAATCCTCTTTGCCTCAAGCGGTTCAGCGTCAGGGTGTTGCCGTTAGTAAAGCTGGGAGCAGTTATTCCCTAATCGTTGGGTTTTATTCAACGGATGACGCATATGGGCGAAATGAAATTTCCGACTTTTTGGCGTCTAATTTGGAAGAACCACTGAGCCGCATTGACGGTGTCGGACAAATCAGAACATTCGGGCCAGAGCATGCCATGCGTATCTGGCTTAACCCGCAATCAATGTACAATTTCAACATTACTACACAAGATGTCATTAATGCGGTGCAGCAACAAAATGTTCAGCTAGCCACCGGACAAATTGGTGGGACCCCGAGTGTTGAAGGTCAACAATTAAACGCAACCATTACGGCACAAACTCTACTTAAAACCGTGGATGAATTTGAAGAAATATTACTGACTGTGGATCAAGACGGATCTCACGTAACCTTAGGTGACATTTCCCGCGTTGAAATTGGTTCCGAGAGCTATAGTGTTATCGGCCGCTATAATCGCCGCCCTGCATCGGGCATTGCCATTGAACTAGCGTCAGATGCAAATGCCCTTCAAACCATCCAAGCGGTTAAAGATAGAATTCAAGAATTTGACGATATTATTCCTAAACAATTAAAGGTCGTTTATCCAGTTGATATTTCACCTTTTGTTGAAGCTTCAATTTATGAAGTCATAAAAACGCTATTAATAGCAATTCTATTAGTAATATTAGTGATTTATATATTCTTACAAACAGCACGCGCAACTTTCATACCGACGGTAGCCATTCCAGTTGTGCTGCTTGGCACTTTTGCGTTTCTTCTTGTGATCGGATATTCCATCAATATTTTGACACTGTTCGCGCTGGTTCTGGCCATCGGAATGTTGGTTGATGATGCGATTGTTGTTACCGAAAACATTGAAAATAAATTGGAAAAGGATCCCAATATAAGTCCAAAGGACGCAGCCATAAAAGCGATGAAAGAAATTTCAGGAGCACTTGTCGGCACAACCGTCGTTATATGGGCCGTATTTATTCCGATTACATTCTTTGAAGGATCGACTGGGGTCATTTATCGACAATTTGCCGTTACGATTTCAGTGGCAATGGGGATATCACTTTTTGTCGCACTTAGCCTATCGCCATCATTATGTGCCATTGTTCTAAAACAAGCGAAGGTAGAAAAGAACACTGGATTCTTCGGACTGTTCAATAAAGCATTTAATAAAATGAAGATGGGCCACGCAAACCTTTTAGAAAAAGTATTGGCGAACCGATTTATTCTACCTGCCGTGTTCTTTACGATAATCGCTGTTGCAATTGGTCTGTTCGTTAGAATACCGACGTCATTTTTGCCTGACGAAGACCAAGGCCGGATGTTCACATTAGTTAACGGGCCTGTCAGTTCAACCTTGCAACAAACAGTTGAGAAAAATGAGAAGGTCGAAGACTTCTATCTAGACCAAACAAACGGTGCGGTTGAAGGAATATTTACTGCAGCTGGTTTTAGTTTTTCTGGGAACAGTCAAAACGTGGGAATCGCATTTATCAAAATGAAAGATTGGTCCCAGCGCACAGAAAATCAAAGCGTCTTTCAGGTGAGTAAACAAGCAGGTAAAGCATTGTCATCTGTAAAAGACGCTATGATTATTCCAATTGTGCCGCCGGCCATAATAGCGTTAGGTAATTCCAGCGGTTTTGAATTTCAATTGGTTGACCGAGCAGGACTGGGGCAAGACGCTCTTAACAATGCCATGCAACAGTTTCTTGGAGAGGCTAACCACAGCAGTTACTTAAAAGGTGTACGTTTTAATGGTTTGGCGCCCGGCCCACAATATGACCTCAATATTGATTCGAGCAAGGCGCAAGCAATGGGTGTACCCATTGCCACAATCAACCAAACCTTAAGTACTGTACTTGGCGGCTCTTACATTAATGACTTCTTAGAAGATGGTCGTATTAAGCGTGTTTACGCACAGGCAGACGCTGAGTACCGAATGCTGCCAAAGGATATAGACCGCTGGTATGTGCGCAATTCAACTGGTGGCATGGTTCCTTTGTCAGCCTTCGGCTCAGGCGAATGGTCATATGGCGCACCAAAGCTAACACGATTTGACGGCAATTCTTCTCTTGAAATTAAAGGTGAGGCCGCACAAGGCATTAGTTCAGGTGAAGCCCTTAACCAGATATCAAAACTCGCTGAAAGCTTGCCAAGTGGAATTGGTTTGGAATGGACGGGCTTATCTTATGAAGAAAAAGAATCCGGTGGACAGGCGTGGATTGTTTACTTGATTTCAATCATTGCCGTGTTCTTAGCATTGGCCGCCTTATATGAAAGCTGGACCATACCTTTGGCGATTATTTTAACTGTACCACTTGGAATATTTGGTGCTGTTTTGGCCACATGGTGGTCTGGACAAGCAAATGATGTTTACTTTCAGGTGGGCTTATTAATGACTATTGCCTTGGCTGCCAAAAATGCGATTTTGATCATTGAGTTTGCAAAAATTAATTTTGAAGATGGTATGAATGCCTATGATTCAGCGGTCATGGCCGCTAAACAAAGACTTCGCCCTATTTTAATGACATCACTAACATTTATTTTGGGTGTGATGCCTTTGGCATTTGCAGCAGGGCCCGGCTCGGGTGCACAAAATGCAATATCAATTGGCGTACTGGGTGGTATTACGGCCACAACAATATTGGTTTTATTTTTCGCGCCATTCTTCTTTATATGGGTCATGCGCCTATTTAAGACGGAAGAGCTAAAAATTGACCGTCAAAGTTAGGCACAAGTTCAATTTTGTTCAGCCCAAACACAAGTGTTTAGGTTAGGTGCTTTTCTATAGGTCAAAGTGTATTCATAAATTTTAGTGAGCTGGCCTTCAGTGGTCAGTCTTACCGCTATTTTGATGAGCGAAAAATATTAACTTAATCTGCATAAAAATGATGAGGAGTACCCTAATTATAATGTGAGCTTCTGTGGATCCACAGCAACTGAATTTTACATTCAATCGAAGCAGTAAATTAAAGTGTAATTAACGTATGTAATTGCAAAACATTATTTAAAAAAATTTGAGGTGAAGCATATGCTTTTTAATAATTCAAACATCACGGCGTCCCCTATTCGTCAAAAAATTCGCGAGTTCTATCGTATTGATGAACGTATTGCGGTAGAGCATATTTTACCCTTGGCAGAAGTTAACGATAATGCTGCAAGCAGGGCGTGGGAAAAAGCCCGTAAAATGTCCCTGAAAATACGTAGAGACGAATCGGGAAACGGTGCAATAGATGCCTTACTGGCAGAATACACACTATCAAGTGAAGAAGGTGTGGTGTTGATGTGTTTAGCCGAAGCCTTATTACGTGTACCAGATAAGCATACTCAAGATGCCCTCATTAGTGACAAAATATCTAAAGGGCAGTGGGACAGTCATATAGGTAGCAGTGATTCACTGTTCGTTAATGCCTCATCTTGGGGTTTATTAGTGACCGGAACGATGGTTGACTATGCTGATGAACGCGAAAAAGATAGCTTTAGTTTATTGAAGAAGGTTATTGGTCGATTAGGTGAGCCGGTCATTCGCAAAGCAATGAACTACGCCATGCAAATTATGGGTGAGCAGTTTGTTATGGGCGAAACGATTCAAGATGCCACTGATCATGCAGCCAAGAAAGAGCGGCAAGGCTTCGTATATTCTTACGACATGCTAGGTGAAGGTGCACGCACCATGGTCGATGCTGAAAAATATTATAAAGCTTATCAAGTCGCCATAGATGCCATTGGCGCAGTGGCTCGTGCGTCGGGTAAGAACGACCCTCGCAAAGTGCCTGGTATTTCAGTTAAGCTTTCTGCTATCCATCCTCGTTACGAATTTGCACAAAAAGAACGGATAATGACTGAAGCGGCACCCAAACTTAAAGCACTTTGTTTGCAAGCCAAAAGCTACAATATTGGGTTAACTGTTGATGCGGAAGAATCTGAGCGATTAGATATGTCCCTCGATGTTATTGAGGCGGTATTTAGCGA
>NZ_CAJXPA010000148.1 GCF_913058035.1 uncultured Paraglaciecola sp.
TTTGCATAGTTACCATAATAATAAACCCAGCTTAAGCTGGGTTTATTAATTAAATATATCAAATTCACTTTGCTGTTTTTGCAATGGTTTTGTCTAACATTTCAATAAGTTGATCTCGAGTGTAGCTATGGGGACCCCATTGATTGAGTTCTACTAACTGACGAATTTTTGTATTAATTGTTAAGGCTTGCTCTTGTTGATTTGGTGTGACTACATATCGGCGCAGTGGTTTGTCATCGAACAATGCATGCATGAAAGCTGCCGATACTTCATCTGGCTTTTTATAAGAAAGTTCTCTTGCTGCAGTGTCGCTAAACATCTTTTGCATATCGGGTGTGATTTCTCCACCCGTAGCTTCTACTTTCGCAAAACTGCGTAATACTGAGCTGCGACGTATATGTGATTGGTAGTTGCCCGGTTCAATAACACTGACCATCACATCTAGCGATGCCATCTCAAGCGCTAGCGCATCTGTAAAAGCTTCAATCCAATGTTTACTTCCGCTATAAGCACTTCCCCCTGCACGCGTTATTGTGCCTGCAATAGAGCCCGTGGTAGAAATGCGCCCTTTAGACTCAATAATTAAAGGAGAAAATGCTTTAGTAACACGATATACACCTTCTACATTAACGCGATAAACCATATTATGCTCTTCAATTGGCGTCTGAGATATTGCTCCACCGTTGCCAATACCAGCATTATTAACCAGTGCATAGAGTCCAGTATCGTTGTCTCGAATTAAGGCAAGAACAGCATCTATTTCATCCTGTTTAGTGACGTCGAGTTTGACCGCTGTAATATTGTTAATTGCATTAAGTGCACTTAGATCTTTGTCTTTTCTTGCACCGGCATAAACGTGATAGCCACTGCTTGCCAAGGTTTCAGCCAAATTACGGCCAATACCTGTAGAAGCGCCAGTCACCAGCACTGACTTCATTTTTATTTCTGGTTGACTGATAGCATGGGTTGGAACGCCAATTAAAAGAAGGGTTGTGACTAAAAAGTTAATAAAATGTTGAACACGGATCATGAAGTTTTCCTTACGTAACCACATTAAAGCGGAAAGAGTGTGAGTCATTAGTTATCAATAAACATTATCACTAATTTATATAAAAACCTTGTAGATATAAATTTATAAGGTGAATGGTTAATTATTCTAAAATTAGGAATGGAATAAAATAAAAGATAATTTATATGAATTTTGGGTAATCAGTCGGGAGTGATTTTATGTTTCTATATATGTATTGTGGGTCGAATTCACTGCACTAATTAGCGGTCAAAGGCGACTAACAAATTTAAGTTTAGCGTTGTTCCTTTGTTGCTAACTCCGTATGATTAGCTATACATTTAGACAGGATGAAATTCATTATGACAGATACCAATCCCAAAACTCCGCCAGCTGATTTTATGACCCAAGTACAATCCACCCAAACATTATGGGCATTACAAGACCAAGCCAGCGAAGGTTGGGTTGTTCTCGATTCAATTAATTTTGAAAACACCGATGTGATGCCCGTTTGGTCAAGCAAGGAATTGGCTAAAAGCCACTGCGTTGATGAATGGCAAGACTACATACCTATGTCTATTAGCCTTGCTGATTGGTTGGAGTTTTGGGTGGAAGACTTAGCCCAAGACAATGTATTAATAGGAGTGGAATGGCGTGATGGCGGCGAATACTTAGAATTAGAGCTTGCAGAATTTAGCCAGATACTGGCTAAGATAGAAACACTGTAAAATGTGATCGCAGGGCCAGATGAAAGGGGTAGAATTGAGGTGCCCCTAACACTCGATATAATTACTTTTTCCAAAGTGGTCTACCACACTAAAACATTATCCTAATTACACGGATTATTTTTGCCTTTAAATAGCCTACCTATCTTCAATTGATGATTAAACTATATAGTCAGGTATTAAACTCTGATGCCTTTAAACTGCTAATTCGATTTATGCTTGCTGCTAGTTAGTCAATCAGAGATTTGTTGGGTTTCATTCTATTGATTCCCTATATTATAAAAATTGACAGTGTCAATATAAGATATATTATATGTTGTCTATTATTTTAGACACTTAAACCGTGTTGTTCATCTCACAGATATGTTGATAAAAACTTTTATTTTTTAGAGGTTATTCTTCAATTTGTTAACAGAGCAATTGTTTGATGAACCACTGTTAAGCATAACATTAAGGGCTGTATGCCTAAGATATTGACCCCGGAAGAAATACTGTGTTTTCGTAATCGGATGTGTGATCAGGCGTTGGTGTCTTTTGGAAAGCATGGGGTAGAGGGGATTTCTTTACGCACATTGGCTGCTGATTTGTGCTGCAGTCGCACAACGCCTTACCGATACTTTAAAAATAAAGCTGATATTCTGGCGGCGTTAAGACAAAGAGAGTTTGGACGAATTGCCGATATTCTTGCAGCTGCACTGGAACAGCAGCCTGATACTAGCAAACAGTTAGAAGTATTATTGCGTGCTTATTTACAGTTTGCTATTCAATATCCGGATTCGTACCGAGTGATGTATAACGAAGCACAGCCAGACAGTGCAAAGTATAGTGAGCTGGAAGCTGAGATTTTTCGTAGTGCTGAACCCATGCGTCAGGTGGTGAATTGTTCTGTGGAAAACGGCACTATGATTGGTGATCCAGTAAATATTTTCTATGTGTTATGGGCAGGATTACATGGTCTGATTTCATTAGATTTGGCGCATTTGTTAGGCGATAAACGTAGCTTCGAAAACTTAGCCACAGCTATGATCCACTCATTGATCAGCGCGGTAAGCAACGAGTAGAGCTATAAAACCGGATTTGATCAACATTAACTTTTCAAAAGGTAAAAAAGTGTATAAAAATGCAGTCGCACTGTTTAGTCCGTTCAAACTTTCTAGCCCGTTCAAACTGTCTAGTCCGTTCAAACTGTCTAGCCCGTTCAAACTGTTTAGCCCGTCCAATTGCAAGGCCGAGTCATCTATATACACAATGGCTAAGTCAGCAACATTGCCTGAAACTATGTGTGCAAATATAGGATGGAAGTTTTTGGTCGGTGTCATGTTCAACGTTGAGTTTGTTGTTGGCCAAACTTTATTACAAGCCCTCAACAAAAATCATAAAACTATACAATATGAACTTGATCATTATTCAGGAGCAGTGCTTACGATCTTTTCGTAAGCCCAACCTTTATGTTGCCTTCTCATCCTAATAACGTCTTAGCCAAACGAACGCTCTTGTTAGCAGCAGCTGCTATGGGTTTTGCGCAAACCGTACTCTTTGCCATATTAGCACCTCTGGGGCGAGAAGTAGGCCTAGTAGAAGTGCAGATTGGCGCTATTATTTCTGCTTCTTCCTTAACTTTGTTTTTGGTTAGTCCCTTGTGGGGGCGTGCCAGTGATGTCTGGGGTAGAAGAAAAATCTTATTAATCGGTCTGTTTGGCTATTCTGTTGGCACCATAATGTTTGCTGGCGTATTTCAGGCTGCATTGTTAGGTTATCTTATTCCTGTAACCGCTCTTATATTATTAATTGTGACCCGTGTCGCTAACGCAACAGTGATGGCAGCAGTGTCTCCTTCAGCCAATGCTTACATGGCTGATATTACAACCGTAGAAGATCGTATTAAAGGTATGGGAGCCATCGGAGCTGCAGGCAATATTGGTTCAATATTAGGTCCTGCTATTGGCGGATTGCTCGCCAGTATTAGTTTGCTCACGCCACTATATTTCTCAGTTTTTTTAACGCTAGCCGCAGCTGTATTAACACTGTATGCCTTGCCGGAGTTGCCAAAGCCAGCGGTAATTAAAAAGCAACCAAGACTCAAATACACCGATGCAAGGATTTTCCCGCTTGTTGTCGCGGGTGTATTTTTGTTCATGGGTTTTGCCATTGTGCAACAAACCATTGCGTTTCGTTTTCAAGATGAGTTGGGGCTAAGCGGTATCGATACCGCTAAAATTGTCGGGATTAGTTTGATGTTTTCAGCTGCGGCAGCGCTCCTTGTTCAATTACTAGTGATACCTCGCTTATCTGTTAGGCCATTTGTATTGCTAAGAATATCTATGCCTATGATGATGATTGCTTTTGCCATGATGGCAATGGGCCATACTCAGAACATGTATATATTGTCTATGTGTATTCTGGGATTGGGCATGGGTCTTGCTGGGCCTGGATTTATGGCCGGTGCCTCTATTGCTGTCTCATCAGAAGAGCAAGGCGCTGTGGCTGGTGTGGCCGGTTCCTGCCCGCCACTAGGTTTTACGGTAGGGCCCTTACTAGGGACTTATTTATATTCAGTAGATGGCGCGTTACCCTATTGGTTTGCTTTCACCAGTTATTTCGTATTATTTTTATTTACGCTTAAGTTTAAAGACAAAAAGTGATGTTTTATCTTTAAACAATGAATTGGTAGGCGTGTTGCATAAAAAGCAAGTCCTCTGGTGCACATCACATTTGTGCCCCTTTAATCATTAAATTATCATGAACTTTAGACGATTTAGCGATACTTAGTGGGCTGCGGTATTCCACTATATTTTTGCTATCACGTACTGTTCTGTTCAAATGGTTCGTGGGCTGGCGACATCACCTATTTAAAGATAGATCTAGGGTGGATGTATCTGGCTGTCGTGATGGATTTATACTCACGCCGAATTGTGGGTTGGCACTTAGAAAAACGTATGACGACGGACTCGATAAGTCAGGCTATTATCAAGGTTGTAAATTTTACATTGTTCAAATAGGAGTTCGTTTTCCACAGTGACCGGGGCTCACAATATACCAGCCGTCGCTTCAGCAAACTTTAAGGGTTAGTGTATACACGCCTCAATAGGCGAAATAGGGGCGTGCTGGATAATGCGGTGGTAGAGCGATTCTTTGGCAGTTTGAAATATGACTGGATATTGTAAATTGCCCAAGCGATTCGCGAACATATGAAGCTATATGTCACTGATAAATTATGAAATGTCTTTAAAAAAAGTGTCTGGTTGGGGTTGACCAGAACAGAACTTGCTTAATGCTTTGTTCAACTTGGGTAAGCTGTTCAGAATTTTTTCTAGCCATCCTTTAACCGATTAACTAATTAGTGTTTAAAATGATGTTGAGCACAGACCAAATTAATTAATCCCAGATTGGTTTGAGCCGTGGTCATTTAATTAAGCTTTAGGTTAGAGAGAAATCGATAGCTTTAGGTAATAATAGATCCAAAGATGAACTGACTTTAATAAAATTACAAGTTTGTTATTAGGTTTTAAATTTGTAAGACTCTAGTATTTAATTTCGATCCAAGTTTGCATGACTACGCCATCGCCCGGGACTACTTTTGTAACGTTCTTTAAATCGGTGGGCGAAGCTGGCACTGTCGGCATATCCTACGGTGTCGGCGATTTGCTCTAAATTGCAATTTGTATAACGCAATAAATAACAGGCATATTCCATACGGGCTTGGGTCAGTAATTTCATAGGTGTCTTGCCTGTTTCTTTTTTACATAGTCGATAGAACTGTGGCTCTGACATGTGTAGTTCAGCTGCCAGTGAACTCACGCTCCATGGTAACTGCAGCTGTTTATTAACGTTACGTATCAGTGCTTGAAAACGCTGCTGCTGCGCACTTTGTGTGGGTGTCTTTTTTAGGGTCTGTTCAATCTGATACAGTAATACTTCGATGAGCCTTAGCTGAATGTCGGGTTTATAACGGCCATCACTGTGCTCAAAATCTCTGATCAATGACATGGTTTGATATAACAACGAGGTGTTGGCACTTTGCCAGACACCTGCTTTGAGTTGGTGAATAAACTTATACTCTGGGCAGTCATGTAATAACAACCAGCACATGTCCCAATGGTCTGCGTCAAGCTCATAGAGAAAAGGCGTCCCCGCCGGTATTAGCATCATGGTGCTTGGGCCAATAGATTGGCATCCCGACTCTAAGGTGAGTTTTCCAGCGCCTGATTGGGTGGAAATTAAGTAATGGACATGAACTTGATCATTCTTCCGGTCATTTAAATATTCGCCTTTACCCGTTTTTCCTATCTGGTAGGTTTGTCTTAAATGTGACACGCCCGCAAAAGCAATAAGGGCTTTTCCTTTACCAGGAAGCGATTCAAAGTTAAGAAATGATTCTTTACAACTTGGGTCGATATTAAGAATTTCACGCCACATACTTTTATTCACATGATAGTTTCAGACATGGTACATGATATTCGTAATGATGTTTATTTGCTTACACTCTTATAAAATACATGCTTATTCTATTTATCTGCTATTGAACAAAGTTAAATATCGCCATGCTAAATAACAATACATCAACACTGAAACAAAGCTTTAAACTTGCTTGGCCTATTTCGTTACAAAGCATTCTGGTGACGATGTTGGGAATGAGCGACATTATGATGGTGGGTCATCTAGGTGACTCGGCCGTTGCTTCTGTTGGATTGGGCAACCGCGTTCAGTTTGTTATATTAATCATTTTATCGGGTTTGGCTACAGGTGTAGGTGTGTTATCTGCGCAGTATTTTGGGGCAGGTAAAAACGGTCGTATTAGTCCTGTCATTATAAAAACACTGGCTATTGGTGCTGGGGTTTTATTACCTGTGGTATTGCTGACCTTTGCTTTTGGTGATCTTATTGTTGGGCTAGGCACCACTGATCAAGTCATCATTAACACTGGCAAAGCCTATCTTTGGGTGACTATGCCCAGTTTAGCATTTGTTGTTGTGGTCATGGTTTTTGAAAATGCCTTACGCGGCTTTGGTCAAGTTAGGTTTTCTATGTTGCTCGGTACGATTGCGATTATTATTAATATCGCTTTGAACTATTGGCTAATTAATGGCGGTTTAGGTATTAATGCGTTGGGAGTAGCAGGCGCTGCCTGGGCAACCTTTATTGCTAGAGGTGTTCACGCATCACTGATTGTACTTTGGTTGTATAAAAGCAAGCATGTCGTGTTTCCTTCTCGCCCACTCAGTAATGAGTTTTATGACAAAGCACAGTGGGTTTATTTAATTAAATTGGTATGGCCAATGATGGTGAGCTTCGGTGTTTGGTCATTGGGTACATTTTTTTATCAGCTTATATATGGTCGCATTGGTACCCAAGAACTCGCGGTAATGAGCTTGATGGCACCATTAGAAGGTTTATTGGTTGCGTTTTTTTTTGGTTTTGCTTCCGCTTGTTCGATTATGGTGGGGCAGCGACTAGGGCAAGATGCATTTAGTTCTGCTTGGTCAGTAGCCAAAGGGTTTGTTGTTAGTGCACCTATTGTCACATTTCTACTAGGACTGGTGATGTTAAGTCTGGAATCCTTTGTTTTTATGCCCTATGCCAACTTGGATCAGGATACGCTTGTTGTAGCACACGATATTTTTATGCTAATTACTTTTGGTACTTGCATTAAAGTCTTCAACATGACGGCTTCTATGGGAATTTTGCGAGCTGGGGGTGATAATAAACATTGTCTACTTATTGATTTCTCTGGAATGTGGATCATCGGCATTCCGTTAACTTTCGTCGCTGCATTTTATTATGCTTTACCAATTTATTGGGTAGTGTTGATTACCTATTCGGAAGAGGTTGTTAAATCGGTACTGTTTGTGTATCGCTTGAAAGCTAAATGTTGGTTACGTAACTTAACAATGGATATGCCATCAAAAAATTCTGTTTCAACTCCTACTGCGTAAAGTTAGTCGTCTGTTTGTTTTATTTAATGCTTAACATGCAAAAAGACAGTGATGATAAATTAGCATAACAGAATGCTTCAATGTGGCCATTTTTAGTATCGAGGATAATATCTGATCACCCAAAGTTTTAGGTTTATAACACTCTGATAAATATAGTTTTCAGCCTCACTATTGGCTGTATCAATAATCGAATATTCAATGTTTGAATGAGTTTTCACTACACGCTCACGTTATAGTCGATTGAGAATTTAGACTCCACTCAGCGCCAGAATACTCATAAAGGATAACGCCGATGCATGATTTTATTTTACACCACTATGAGTTTTCTCCCTTCTCAGAAAAAATTCGTACCCTGTTAGGACATAAAAACGCACACTATAAAACTGTTAACGTTCCGATAATCATGCCCAAGCCAGACTTGGTGACACTGACGGGTGGTTATAGGAAAACACCTGTGCTGCAGCATAACAATCATATCTATTGTGACACGCGCTTAATGGCTAGAGTGATTGACGAACAGTGTGGTGGTGAGAGTATTTTCCCTTCCAGTTTGTCACTCACCACCAATACCTTGGCTGCGTGGGCGGACCAACATTTGTTTAGTGTTGCTGTGGCGCTAGCGTTTTCGCCTGCTGGATTTAAAGCATTTCGTCAACGCGTATCTGAAAAGTTTGTGGAAGACTTTGTCAACGATCGAGCGAAAATGCGTCAGGGCGGAAGTGGCTTATCTATGGATGCAAATACCGCGTTACAGCTTTTACCCATTTACCTGCAACAGATGGAACAACAACTGAGTACTGATGGTTCCTATATGTGTGGTGAACAAATCAGTATTGCAGATTTTTCAATTTATCACTGCCTTTGGTTTATCAATAATAACGCTGGGGTTTGTATGTTACTGGAGGGTTATCGTCAACTTAATCTGTGGTTTGAAAATATGAAGGCTATTGGGCACGGGTTTCCAACCAGTATCGATGCAACAGCTGCCATTGATGTTGCACATTCGGCACCGACAGTATCGTTTTCGAATAGTGAATTTTTGGTGGTGAATGGTTTTGGGTTTGGTGATCGTGTTGAAATTATACCGACTGACTATGGTATTGCTCCAGTCACCGGTGAATTGATAGTGTCTAAAACTGATGAAGTTGCGGTTAAACGAATGGATGAAAAAGTAGGTGAAGTTTATGTACATTTCCCTCGCGTTGGATACAAAATGATCACCGCGTAAAATGATCGAATATTTATTAAAAATACGTATCTTTAACTTAGTCAACTCTTTTTTGTGAGAAAAATATGACAGGCTTTACAGCTGCGGATGTACCCGAGCAAATGGGAAAAACAATAGTTGTCACTGGTGCCAATACAGGTTTGGGCTTTGAAGTGGCAAAAACCCTAGCAGGCAAAGGTGCCCGAGTATTATTAGGTTGTCGTTCTTTGTCGAAGGCGCAAGCAGCTAAAGACAGAATACTTGGTATATTTCCTAAAGCAGATGTTGTTATTGTCGAATTAGATTTAGGTAGTTTGGTATCCATTCAAAAAGCGGCGCAGCAAATTAATCAAGAGCTTAGACTGGATATATTGATCAATAACGCAGGTATTATGGTGCCACCATTGGAGTACACACAAGATGGTTTTGAATCACAATTTGGTGTTAATCATTTGGGGCCATTTGTATTAACATCACTATTATTAGATAAAATTCGTGCCACAACTAATGCCAGGATTGTGAGCACTGCAAGCATTGCCCATAGAAAGGGGAAAATTAATTTTGACGATATTAATGCCAAAAAATATTACAGTGCTTGGGCGTGTTATTCACAAAGTAAAATTGCAAATCTGTATTTTGGTTACGAATTACAACGCCGTTTACACGCTATAGGTGATAACACAATCTCAGTTGTGGTTCATCCTGGGGTAGCTAACACAGAGTTGCCTCGATACATCCCGAAACCTTTTATGTTGATGATGCCTGTTTTAAAACTTTTTTTTAATTCGGCAGAGCAAGGTGCTTGGCCAACTTTGTGTGCCGCCACTATGGCGGGTGTGAAGGGTGGAGAATACTACGGGCCTTCTAAGCGAGGTGAAATCTCGGGGCCAGCGATTAAAGTTAGGTCGAATAAACGTAGTTATAGTGAATCAATTGCAAAAAAGCTATGGGATTTGTCTATCGAGATGACCGGCGTTAGGCCAAGCTTATAAGGTTTATATAGAATAGAGAGCATTGATTTAGTGGAACACTTGGACTTGGTGAAACCCACTTAATAGTGAACCTAAACATGTTATTAATATATTTTACATATGAATTTGTTTTGTAGTTATTCTCAAACTCTGAGTAAAACTCAATTTTGTTTATAAAAATATGCTTGATAATAGTATGGAGGGGATACCGATAACGTGGCGAATTTACCAATAAAAACCAGATAAATACATAAGCATCACTTTGATTCAACCATTTGGAATGATTTTGAGCTCCTCGATGACAATATTATTATTTCCACTTATGCCAAAGCGATACAACCTGAATGCAACAAATCGTTGTACAATTTCTGGTTGGTGGGGATCCAGAGCTTGAAGTTGCACAGATATCACCATGGATGGATCTTCGTTTGCCACCCAAAGTGTTCAAACTTCAGTTAGTGGCAGCGCAAACTCATGGGCGTTTTTTTAAAACGTACTTACCAGTTGATGCGTTGTGCTTTTACGATAAAGCTAAATATATCTATATCGGTAAGGATGTCAGAGACGTGATTTGGAGTCTTTTAACCACCATGTTAACGCCATTGGTATGATGCGCTTAATAAAACCCCTGGGTTAGTCGGACTTGAAACCAAAACCCAATGAATATAAAAAAATATTGGAATGTGTGGTATCAAAATGATGAATTCCCTTATAGTCATTTTGGGAAAACGTAAAAGCTAGTGGAAAGTTTAAGACGTACCAAATGTGATGTTCATACACTTTTCTGCTCTTAAAAAGAATGTGCCAAATGAAATTCGTAAAATCACCTCTTTTATAGAGGCTCACATTAGAAATGAAAATTGGCTAACGAGCCTAGAATATTGTTCCTTTAAATGGATGAAGGAAAACGCCACTTAGTCTTTGCTACCTGCTGGGCCGCCTGGGGTGGTGTGGCGAAATATTCATCAATAAAAGTGTTAATAGCCGCTGATCAGGCACCTTAAGTGACGCATATTCCTTGGAGTATGAAAATCGTGCCGAGATTGAGTTAGGGAAAAGATGTGCTGGCTGGCTTAAATATGGTCATCAGCGACGTAGTAAATCAGACCAAAATTTATTTTACTGAAAATAACAATGGAGCAAACCAGAACGATGTTATTAGTATTGTAAGGTACATATAGCTGTAGAGCGGCTGTAAGGTGTATTTATAATAATAGTTAATTATTATATCTAACTTTTGTACATTATGTGCATGCATGCATGCATGCGTGCATGCATGTATGCACATGTTTTGTCTTGTGGTATTAAACTAGCTTAATATCACAAGAATCTGATAGGTATAAACTTGTCACTTATACACATCTGACGCTT
>NZ_CAJXPA010000149.1 GCF_913058035.1 uncultured Paraglaciecola sp.
ATCTAGAGCAGTACGTACTAGAAAATACAAATCTCTATAGAAACTCTACTCACGCTTATTAGTGATAAAAAAGCACACCAGCCTGAATAGTGAAAATTAATCAAATAAAAAATTAACTTGCCTCATTAATTCTATTGCGCTCAATAATAATTTCATCACTAATAGATAAGAATGCTTTAACAACTGCTGGATCAAAATGCGTTCCGTTGTTCTCTTTGACCATCGCAATCGCTTTCTCATCAGAGAATGCTTTGCGGTAACATCTGTCCATTGTGAGTGCATCAAAAAAATCAGCCAAGCCAACAATTCGTCCACTTAATGGGATTTGATCACCTTTTAAGTTTGATGGGTATCCGCTTCCATCAAATTTTTCGTGATGTGACAGTGCAACTTCTTCTGCCATTTGTAATAAAGGCACCTCTGAACCACTTAAAATATTAGCGCCATACTCAGGATGCTTTTTCATACAAACCCACTCTTCTTCTGTTAATTTACCAGGCTTTTTTAATACACTGTCTGGAATGCCTATTTTTCCTATGTCGTGCATTGGACTTGCCTGTTCTAGTAAATCACAGTAAATTTTATCTTGTCCATAAGCATGAGCGATCATTGAAGATATTCGACTCATCCTAACAATGTGGACACCCGTATCATCATCTTTAAATTCAGCAGCTGTCGCTAAGCGCCTTATAGTATCTAGATGGGACGATTCTAGAGCTTTATAAGATGCATCCTTTTGTGCCATCAAGAGCATAAAGTCCTGATTAAACCGCTCTAATTGTTTATATGCCGCATTTTTTTGGCTTTCATGCAAAGCAGCGATATCTTGCGCTGCAAGTAATTTTTGAATGTCTTGGGCATAACGAAAAAGCTGGGCTTGCAAATCTTTTTTTTCTATATTGGCAACATCAATAAAGTCATTGGAAGATTCGCTTTCTATTTTTGACGATGTAAGCTTTTCAACCAAAACATCCATTTTATTTCCGGTAAAATTTTGAACTTCCATTTCACAAACCTCGATTAAATATTTATTCTAATGCTTTCTTAACATTGTCGATTAGCTCTAACGGACTGAAAGGCTTAACCAGATAATTATCCGCACCAACCCGCTCCCCTTCTTCCACATCTGATTTTTGTCCTCGGGCAGTAAGGAGCAACACATAGGGTACTTTTTCATTTTGCCCCTGTTTCAGTTTTTCACACACCTGATAACCATTAATATCACCAGGCATCATCACGTCCAAAATCACTAAATCAGGTTGAATAACTTTGGATAGCTCTAAGGCACGTTGACCGTTTTCAGCTTCATGTAATTCATAATCACCAAACTCTAGTGTCATACGAACTAATTTCCGTAATTCACCTTGGTCATCAACAATTAAAATTATTTTTTTACTCATCACTTTTACCTCTTTATCTCGTTCTTTATAATCGGTAACCACACCGTGGCTGTCGTTCCCTTTGTCGTGGTGCTTACAAATTCAACATTTCCACCATGGATAGATATTATCTCGTTCACAAGTGACACACCTAATCCGCTGCCTGGAACAGAGCCTGATTCATCTGCTCGGTAAAATCGCTCACCAACACGACCAAGCTGTTCTGCGGTCATGCCTATTCCCTTATCGATTACACTGACACCAAACTGCCTATCTCCGTTCTTTTCTCTTTCGCTTGTTTGTAAAATAACATTTTCATTTTCTGGTGAATATTTAAACCCATTACTCAGTAAGTTACTCAATACCTGGCGCATTTTATCAACATCAAAAGACAGTAAAGGCCAGTCCCCTTGTGTCTGCAGGTCCACTTTTCGTCCACTAAAAGCACCTTTAACATCAGTGCATAATTCTTGAACAACACCTTGCAGTGTATTTTCTTGCATATGAAAATCTTTACCTGCGCGAGCCTCTATTCGCGACAAATCGAGAAGCTCGTCTAGTAAACGTTTTAAGTGTAATGATTGTCGGTGAATAGTGTCAAAAATTTTATGTGATGTTTCTTTGTCATACTCACGTGCCATTAATAGTTCAGAAAATCCATATATGCTGGCAAGTGGTGTGCGTAATTCGTGAGCCGCAGTAGATAAAAAATCACTTTTCATTCTATCAATTTCTATTTCATGGGTTACATCCCTAAAATAAAGGACTTGGCCATCTTTTTCACCTTCAGGTCCATACATTGTTCTGATGTTACAGTGAAGAATAAGTGCGGTTGGGCGAGAAAGATAAACCATTTGTTCACCATCTTCTTCACCAATACATTTCACGTCAACCATTTTAGAGGGATCAAACAAACTGGCCATTGATTCAATAAACATTTCAGCAGGTTTACCAATTAACTTATCTAATTGAAGTCCGGTCATATTTAAAAAGGCAGGGTTGATATAATGGATATGACTGTCTGCACTGACTAATACAAATCCATCTGGGCTTAGAGTTAAGATAGTATTCAATTCACGGGTTCGTTCTGTCACCTTTTCTTCTAAAGACTGTAAAAACGAGTTATTTTGAGAAAGCTTACTGTTTAACTCATTTAGTTCTTTTATTTTTTCATGCTCTCGCATAGCAAATTTATGATACGTATTGAGCCGATGAACAAGCTCATCCGCATCGATAGGTTTTACAAGATAATCAATTGCCCCTAGCTCCTTCGACTTCTGAAAAAACGCGCTTTCTTTTTTGTGTGCACTGACGAATATCACAGGAATATTTGCTGTTTTTTTCCTCAGTCTGATGATAGAAACAAACTCAAATCCATCCATATTTGGCATCTGCACATCGCACAATATCAGGTCCACAACTTGCTGATCGATATAACTGAGTGCTTTGATTGCACTAGATATACCTTTTAATTCAAAATGTGGATTTTGCTCTAAAATAGTAATCAGTGAAAATATATTTTCTTGGATATCGTCGATAATGAGTATTTTAAATTTTTTCATATACACACCTCATCATTTATTTTTTGATAAGTCTTATGTTTTGAATCAATCATACGAAAATGTTCAGAGATACCTTTAAAATTCATATGTTCACTATGACCTAAAAATAGATAGCCTCGATAACGTAAAGAATTTTTTAACATACGTAGTGAACGCTTTTGTAAGTTGTCATTAAAGTAGATAAATACATTGCGACAAAATATCACTTCAAATTCATTAAAAACCTTATCACTCACTAGATTGTGAACAGAAAAATATAAGTTTTTTAGCAAACTTTGATTAAAGTGGACCGTTTTTATTTCCCAGTTAATTGTGTAAAAATTTCTAAAGTCTCTTTTACCACCACTCAGGTAGTAATTTTGGGTAAAACCAATAACATCCTCAATAGAATACGTTGCTCTTTTAGCCGCTTCTAACGCTTTTTGATTAATGTCAGTGCCATAAATTATGGTCCTGTCATAGAGGCCCTCTTCTTCAAGTATTATGGCCAATGATAATGCCTCTTTTCCAGATGCACATCCACAAGACCATACTCTTACTCTAGGATAAGACTTTAAATCAGGAACAACTTGCTCTCGAAATATTCTAAAAGGCTCAATATCCCTGAACATATCACTGACATTAATTAAATAACAACGGATAAAGCTATTAAGTTTAAACTCGTCTTTGAGAAGTGTCTCAGTGAAAGTATCGATATCTGAAATTGACTGATGAGACATTTCATTTTTTACTGCCCTTATTGAGAAATCAATATGGTAATCAGTTAAATCGTAACCGTAGTATTCATGAATAGATGCCAATAAATTCTGAACCTTATCCTTCATCATAAGGCCTCTGATATGTTGACCAAATTTTTAAAAGCGATAACAGTTGTTCGTGATCAATCGGTTTAGACATATATTCATTCGCACCCGCATCAATACAAAGCTGTCGGTCCTCAGCTTGCGCTTTTGAAGTAAGCGCAATAATCGGAATGTTTTTTAAATTATTATTTTTTCTAATCGCTCTTATTGCCTCGTAACCGTCCATCACTGGCATCATGATATCCATAAGAACAATATCAAACTTTTTTTCTGTATTTTGAAGCAGCTCTAAAGCCTCCTTACCATTTTGAGCAGAGGTTATATCTAGACCTTTAACCTCTAGAACAGCAGATAAAGCATATAAATTTCTTATGTCGTCATCTACCATTAGCACTCGCTTACCTTCGAGCCTCAAGTCAGTGTTCATGGCTTGGGAAAGAAGTTGCTGCTTTTCCACATTTAATGAGTTTTTAACACAGTGTAAAAATAATGATACTTCTTCTACTAATCGTTCATTCGATGTAGCCGTTTTTAAAATAATTGCATCGCTGTATTTTCTAAGGTTTGTCAATTCATCACTGGTTAAGTCTCTTGCGGTATAAATAATAACGGGGATCTTTATATTTTTTTCTTCGATTAACTCTAAAAGTTTAAATCCGCTCATATCGGGAAGGTTAAGGTCGACAATTGCGCAGTGATATTTGTTAATTAATAACTCATTCAAAGCCTTTTTTGCGGTATTGACGACGGTTACAGAAATATTTTTATCTGTTAAAAGTTCTTCTAAGAATTCTGCTTGCACATTGTCATCTTCAATAAGTAATATGCGCTTCTCAGTGTCTTGAACGAAGTCAACCAAAGAAGTAATCAACATGTTAAGTTCATCTTTTATAATTGGCTTTTGAATAACATCTATGGCACCTAAATTCTTGGCGATCGTTTGTGGTTCCATACTAGATAAAATTTTAACGGGTATATGTCTAACATTTATATCAGACTTAAGAATTCTTAGTACTTCCATACCATTTAAGATTGGCAATTGAATATCAAGTATAATAGCGGTGGGTATATGCTCTCTAGCCAGAGAAATTGCGGTGTTACCATCAAAGGCGATTATCGCTTTATACCCGAGCTGATGAATTTCTTCTATAATAATATTAGCAAAATCTGTGTCATCTTCGACAACTAAAATAACGATATCATGATGTTCTAACTTGTCTCTATCATCAGCAGTAAAAACTGGACTTTTTCTTTCCATTCTATCTATAGCCAAAGGTGCATTGTCGAATTCAAGATGTTCTATTAAATTTTCATCTATTAAATCGGTATTAATTTTAATCGGCAGGTAAATACAAAAGGTTGAACCATTATCAATAGTTGATTTTACAAAAATTCTACCGCCCAATAAGGCTGTTAATTCTTTAGATATACTCAGTCCCAGTCCTGTGCCACCATATTGCCTGCTGGTCCCTCCATCGGCTTGTTTGAATGCTTCAAAAATAAGATTGATATTTTCTTTGGCAATACCAATACCATTATCTTCCACTGAAATAACGATCGGTCTGAGAACCCTATCTTCCTCAACATTGGATGTCACTTCAATTGTAATGCGGCCACCATTAGCTGTAAATTTTATAGCATTGGAGAGGAAGTTTCTCAGAACCTGCATTAGTTTTGCTTTATCAGTTGAAAAAGTTCTCAATACCCTCGGATCTATGATTGACTCGAATTCAATATTTTTTGCATCAGATTGAGGCATAAAGAGCTCTTTAATCTCATGTACGAGTGAGCTAATGTCTGTCTCGCCAATATTAAGGGTCATAAGTTTGGCTTCTATCTTGGAAAGGTCTAAAATATCGTTGATAAGATCCAAAAGGCTACTGCCTGCATCGTAGATTATTGCAGCTTGTTTATTTAATTTGGTTGATTCAATTTTTTTTACTTTAGAAAGAGAATTTGAAAGCAACAACATAGAATTAAGTGGTGTTCTGAGTTCATGTGACATATTCGCTAAAAATTCAGATTTATAACGGTTTGCGTTTTCTAAATCTTGTGCTCTTTTATTGACTTCAAGCTGAGAGGCTTCCAACTCACGATTTTTTATTTCAAGTTCATAGCGCTGACTCAACATAGCTTGAGTTTGCTCTTCTAGCTCTTGAGTTTGTTCTTCTAGCTCTTCATTTTGTGATTTTAGTTGCAGTGATTGTTGTTCTAATTCTTCTGAAAGTGCTTGGGATTGAGCAAGAAGCGCGTTGGTTATATTAACTTGCCTGGCTGCATAAAGTGACCCAGCAATAATCAAAAGGGCGGAGTCAATATATTCGAGTACTATCGGATTAAACTTTTCATATGACGCAACTTCAATAACACCGATAAGCTGCCCTTTAAAAATAAGTGGATGTATGTAAATATTTAATGATTTTTCTCTGGTTGTGCCACTTTGAATAACGCGTCCATCAGGTACATTAGATAACAATATAGGCTTCTTGTTATAAGCCACTTGTCCTACTAAACCTTCACCTAGTTTGAAAACACTCGGCATATCAGACGGTTTGCTGAAAGCATAAGAGCCTTCGAGTTTTAAAACCTTATCTTCCTTGTCGTAGATGTATAATGCTCCCATACCGGCGTTTACATACTGAGATAACACATTAATAGACGTATCAATTTGATCCTTTAGTATTCCATCTCCTAAAACACTAGTGTTAATCAAAGCAATTCCATCTTTAATCCAGTTTTGATTTTCAGACTCAAGACGGTTTTCTCTAAGTAGTTTTATAGCATCACTTATAACGCTTGCTAGTGTACCTAGTTCATCACTATAAACTTGACCTTGTGTATGAACTTCAAATGTATCATTTTTTATCGCGTTTACTTGTTTATAAACACTCGCCAATCTCTCATTGAAGTATCGATACAAGATAATACTAAAATAAATAAGAGTCATAATAAAAACGCTAAATACCGTCACTAAATTGGTATAAGTTTGTTCTGACATATCATCAGATGCGATTTTTGCATCATTCAATTTGGAATCATTATAGGTTGATATATCAGTAACTAATCGACTGGCATTAAAAATATAATCTCGGGATTTTGTAGAAGATAATACCAATGCTTTTTGATTAGAATTTTCCATCGACAAAGTCAGTATTTTCGAATGGACTTCATCATATTTTTTTAGTTCGACTAGTATTTTATCAATTTGCTTATTTTTATCTGAATCAGAGATATTCCTGAGTGTTTGCGCATCCACATGGACTTGTTCCAAATGTTTTGTGGAACGTATTGCCATCTCTGACATTTCACTTTCATTGAGTAACAAAATGGTATGACCAGTATCCCGAATAGACTTCAAAATAGCTGATTGTATGTTGGAGATTAATATTAATGCTTTTGTCTTTTTTTCTATGGATGCTCTGTCTAGATCTATACTTGACAATTCAGTGAGTATTTCATCATGAATAATTAAAGCGAGTTCATCTGTTAATTTATCTACGCGTTTTATTGTGTTGCGCGCATCACCACGTATCAGAGATCTAGCTTTTTCGCTTGAATTTTGTATTGTTAGGTTATAAATGTTTTCATAAACGACCACATATTCATCATAAATCGTTTTGAGAGCAGCTAAGACTGAAATGTTTTCTTTATCTATGAGTACTTTCAACTCAACCATGTTGCTTTCGATATCCTCTTTCGTATTCAAAAAATGACGATTGTATTTTTGCATTTCTTCAATGGTTAGTGCCAAAATTAGATTTTTTTCAGTTCTATCTAGTTCTAGAAAGTTTGCCATTATGTCTTTGCTCAATGCAGCCTTAGCAGAGTCTTGATTGATCACTTTCTTGAAGCTTTCAGTCATAATGTTAAGACTATTGACACTTATAAACAGTACTACAAAAGTCCCAATTGTAGAAAAAATACCAATCAAAGCCAGTCTGTTCATCAATGTTAAATTTTTAAACACGAATACAACCCAATTCCATGATCTTAATAATAACAATAGGCATCATTTTTAATTTTTCCTCTATTTAATACAGAAATTAATCTATTAATAATAATTTTTTTATTTTTAACTTCATCGGGTATTTCAATAAAAATGAGCTGATCCAATAGATATGTATCGATACACATACTTGAACATTGCTTTGGATTTCCATAGCACGTTTTTTGTTAACGTCATGTGTTAATTTAATCAGGGCAATAAAGATAATAATTGAGTGAGATGATCTTTTTAAAAGGATTAAAAATTTAGTTAATATCATGTAAGCTAAACCTGAGGGTTAATGTTAACAATGGGAAGCCATACAGTTACCCTAGTTCCCTTTCCAGCAACACTTGAAAACTCAACATCTCCACCATGAATTGAGATTATCTCTTTTACCAACGATACGCCTAATCCGCTACCCGGTATAAAACCAGATTCATCAACTCGGTAAAATCGCTCTCCGACACGGGCAAGCTGTTCAGGTGTCATGCCTATACCATTATCAATGATGATGACACCAAACTGCTTATTTCCGTTCTTTTCTCTCTCGCTTGTTTGTAAAATAACGTCTTCACTTTCAGGTGAATATTTAAATGCATTACTTAATAAGTTACTAAATACTTGACGCATTTTATCAATATCAAAAGACAATACAGGCCAATCCCCCATAATCTGAACATTCACTTTTCGGCCACTAAATGCACCTTCAACTTCAACACATGACTCTTCTACTATGTCTTGAAGTGTGTTGTCTTCCATATGAAAATCTTTTCCGGCTCTGGCTTCTATTCGAGATAAATCAAGAAGCTCATCCAGTAAGTGCTTAAGATTTAATGATTGCCGATGAATGGTTTCAAGTATTTTATAGGATGTATTTTTGTCATAATCACGAGCCATTAGTAATTCAGAAAAACCATAAATACTGGCAAGTGGTGTTCGAAGTTCGTGAGCAGCGGTGGATAAAAAATCACTTTTCATTCTATCAACTTCTGTTTCATGAGTTACATCTCTGAAATAAAGTACTTCACCTTCTTTGCACCCATTCGATCCGTACATTGTCCTGTGGTTAACTTTGAGAATCCGTACGCTAGGGCCAGAAAGATAGACAATTTGCTCTACGTCTTCGCCTCCAATATAGATTTTTCCACCTATTTGATTTGGATCAAATAAGCGGTTCATTAATTCAACAAATATTTCAGCAGGTTTATCAATTAATGCATCGGATTTAAGTCCCGTCATATCTAAAAAAGCAGGATTGATATAACGAATGTAATTATCAGCACTGACTAATACAAAGCCATCTGGACTTAGTGTTAAGATAGTATTCAACTCACGCGTCCGTTTGGTCACCTTCACTTCCATTTCAGAGCGGTAACTATCAAGCTCAGTAATATCTTGCCCTACCCCAACAGCGCCCACCACATTTCCAAGCTCATCGCGGCGTGTCGTAGCATTAAGTAATATCATGACTGAATTATTAATTTGAGTATGTAATGAGAATTCAAAATTAGAGGTTTCATCACCCTGTAATGCTTTTTGAAATACCTCGTTAACTGAATGCCGATAATTCGCAGTGATAAATTCTTCAACTAAGTCTTTACCCCGAACTTCATCAGCATGAAACCCCGTAATCTCAGCTGCTTTTTGATTCCATTCATTTATCTTACCTTTTGCATCAATACCAAAAATAGGTGCATTAGCAGTATCGATGAATCGGACCCAATTATCTGCCACTTGCTTAGACAATTGTTGAGCATTAATTAGCTTATTTTCGTTATCACGCCTTTCAGATATATCTTTTATGAATGCGGTAAATATCTGCTCGGAATCTGATTTTGTAGGTGAAATAGAGATCTCAATCGGAATAACATGACCATCCCTGTGTAAGCCAAAGAGCTCCAATCGTTTTCCAAATACAGGACCGTTACCTGTTTCAAAGAAGTGTTTCATACCGCGTGTATGAGCTTCACGCATATTTTCAGGAATAATGTATTCTGCTAAGGTTTTACCAACTATTTCATCATAGCTCCAACCAAATACATCTTCTGCTACGTTGTTGAAATCAATAACATTACCACTGGAGTCAATCGTAATCATTGCATCTAAGGATGCTTCCAAAATGGCTTTGTTGTAGCCCAGTAAACGTTTTATTTCAACATTTTGTTCTGTTAACTGTTGAAAGCTTTGAGAAATAATTTGATGGTTATTTTTAAATGCGTCTATTAATAAGTCTGTTTCGGTTGCTGAACTTGTAGGCCAATTAATATAATCCACATCAGGGTTTAATTTAATGTCATTTGTTATTTTTGTAAGTTCGACAAGTGGCTTAACAATTTTTCTTGCAAAATACGTGGTGAATATCATTGAAACTAACACTATTCCAAAGATCACAAATAGTAAGAATGTATAGTCTTTACTCAACGTATCAACTTGATTTTTTAATGGCGATAAAATGGTAAGTTTCCAGGGAAATTCATTAGAAATCATTTTTTCTTTCATAAAATATGAATTTCTCCATTTCGTTAATGTGGGTACATTTTCATCCTCAATAATTAGGTGGAACAAATTTTTTTTGTTTTCAAAAGGTAAATTAGACCAGGTTACACCGGGATGTCCTCCGGGGATTTCGACAGATGGGAGATTAGAAAAAAATAATTTTAAATTATTGTCAAATAATTCAAAATTAAACTGACCAAATTTCAAAATTCTGTTGCTGATTATTGAAGCTATGTGTTTTTTTGTTATAACGCCTATTAATGAAGTATCGTGCAACGGCTCAGTTGAAATGGGAGTCACTATTGTAATAATTCTTTGATTATCAATTACAGAATTTGCGCTACTGATCTCCACACGGTTACTTTTCAATGATTCTTTGTAAGAAGGTTGTAAAAATAAGTCTTTGCCAAGCATTTTGTTACTGAAACTTGCTTCTTTAGAAAGGTAATCAGCAACCACAATTCCATTATTAACGAGTAAAACGTGATCGAAGTGTTGAAGTGATAATTGAAAGTTTTGTTAAAAATCGCGCACTTTATTTTGTGTGAAAAGTGTAATAAATTTTTTATTTTTTGATAGGTCATCTAAAATATTTTTCTTTGTCAGTATGTCTGTCTCAATGTCCTGACTTATTGTTTTTAAATTCGTGTCATACGCCTCTTCAATGGAATTAATGGACAACTCAGTCATTCTAAAATACTCGTCTCTACTTTCTAACACCATAAGAATAAGAATAGGTACTAATAATGTGGCAAGCGAGAACCATCTTATCGATTCTTCCAAAGAAGAACTGACTAGTTTATTATTTTTATAGCCCTCAACATTGAAAAATTTAATCAATAATATTGCTAACGATACGTTAAGGAATCCATTAAAAAT
>NZ_CAJXPA010000150.1 GCF_913058035.1 uncultured Paraglaciecola sp.
TATATACACTTTTACTCTCGTATTAAGGAGTAACTTTTATGAATATGTCTTTTAGGGAAAAAAGTATTTGGATTTCATTGATCTCCACCCTGTTGATTTTTGGTGACTATTTTTTAAATATAATAGCTTTAGGTAACCTACCTGAACAGGTCGCTAAAACCGCAGCACTAGAACTATCAATTCGCGCTTTTGTTCTCATCATTATTGTTGAAATAATATTTCAGTCAATGCTTGCGGTGAGTAATCGTAAAGCAGCTAAACTTGGTGCTGATGAAAGAGATAAATTATACGAATATAAAGGTAACAACTTTGGCCACACTGTATTAGTTATTGGCGTGTTAATGACATTAGGAAGAATGGTTTCTCTGGAAATAAGCCCGGAATTTATTGAACAATTTAAGGTGCTAGATATTCCATTTTTAACTGCACATATTTTGCTTTTCAGTTTCATTCTTTCTGAAGTAGTTCGATTTTCTGCACAACTTTATTATTACAGAAGTAGTCACTAACTTGTCTACTCTCCCCATCAAAAATAAAATCCGAGAGCTGCGTTTTTTTGCTGATGAAATGACCCAGCAAGAGCTCGCAGAATTGATTGGCGTAACGCGACAAACGATCATGGCCATTGAAAAATGTAAGTACTCACCTACACTTGAGATTGCCTTCAAAATTGCCGAAGTATTTGGCCAGTCTATTGATGAAGTTTTTCAATATCATTCAGCTTAAAACATTAAGCCGCAGAATTTAAAACTAGTGAAGATAGACCATTTAGATATCCATTTTTTGTCTTAAAAAAAGCCACATAAATGCGGCTTTTTTTAAAAATAACAAGAAGAGTAAGCGCCTACTTACTGCCCAGTCCAATTAACTTTATATAGGTCACGTCTTCTATCCAGATAATTTCTGACTGAGCCTTCATTCCGAAGTTGTGTCAATCTATCCAAATCCAAGTCTACAATTAACGTCATTTCTGTGTTGGGTGTGGTTTCTGATACGATCGCATCATGGGGAAAAGCAAAATCAGAAGGAGAGAAAACAGCCGATTGTCCATACTGAATATCAACATTATCTACCTTAGGTAGGTTACCCACACTACCCGCGATAGCCACATAACATTCGTTTTCAATTGCCCTTGCCTGGGCACATATTCGCACTCTAAGATACCCATTTTTAGTGTCTGTCCAGAAAGGAATAAAGAGTATCTGAATCTCTTGGTCTGCTAAAATTCTGCCTAGTTCGGGGAATTCCACATCGTAACAAATTAGAATACCTATTTTACCAAAGTCAGTATCAAAGGCCTGAAGTTTGTCGCCACCTTGCATGATCCAATCTTTCTTTTCATGAGGTGTTGGATGTAATTTATATTGGCAGTCTATTTGCCCATCACGGTGACATAAATAACTGATGTTATATAATTCGTCATCCTTAACAACTGGCATCGAACCCACAATTACATTGATATTATAAGACACCGCCAAACGAGACATTTCGGTTAATATTTCGTCGCTGTACGTTGCTAAGTTCCATATTGCATCGATTGATGTTTCGGCAGGTTTGATACCCATAAGCGGCGCATTAAAAAACTCAGGAAAAAGTGCCACGTCGCATTTATAATCAGAAAGAGCATCAATAAAATATTCAGCTTGTTGCAGTAATTCTGCGACATCGTGAAAGTAACGCATCTGCCATTGTATGCATCCCACTCGTGCAGTATTCCTATGGCCACCAAAAAGCTTGGGAGATTCAGCATTATAATAAATGTTATGCCATTGCAGAAGAGTGGCATAACCCATCGACGCTTTGTCTTCTGGTAGATAAGCCTTGAGTATTTGTTTCACCTCAAAACCGTTTGAAATCTGAAACGTTAAAATAGGATCAAACAAGTCTTTAGATTTCACTGCCTCGATATATTCATAGGGTGTCATGGTAGCCGCATGTTTTGCATAGTTGGGTATGCGCCCACCAGCCATAATCGATTTTAGATTAAGGTTTTTACATAATTCTTTTCTGGCTTCATACAAGCGACGCCCCAACCTAAGACCTCTATATTCTGGCGAAACAAAAATATCTACGCCATATAAAACATCACCTTTTGGATCATGTGTGCCTAAGTAAGCATCTCCAGTAATTTCATCATAGGTGTGTTTGTCACCAAATTTTTCATAATCCACAATGACCGAAATCGCAGCGGCTACTACCTTGCCTTTATCCTCAATACAAATCTGACCTTCTGGAAAAGTATTAAGCTGTGCTTGATAATTTTTTAGTGGCCACGCACCTCCCACTTGTAAATAGACGACGTCCATTAACTCCTTCACATCAAGATAATCTTCGAGCGTAAGATATCTAAGTTCTAATTTATGTGTCGTGTCGTCAATGCTTGGGGTTGGTTTGGTTTCTCTGTCTTGCATAGCTACTTCTCTAGTTATTTATTTTAAAAGCACTTTCTTGAGTTGGATTAAGGCTACAAGTGATGGGTATTTGCTTTGACGTTGTATGCTGCATATAAGATACACCAAAATTATAATAAATCACTATGGCGAACTTAACTTTTATCGATACCATATGGGTTGGTATTTAAGGGGATAGAAATGGTCAACCAAGAACAGCGGGAAAATGCATTTTTATGGTTACTTGACAGACTTAAAGATGGTCAAGTCGTGGTGCCTATTATTGCCAGAGATTTTTCGTCTGAAGATTGGGCATTCGTTTTTGAAGGGTTACCTAAAGACCTACGATTTGAATTGTGGCAAACGCTCAGTGAAGATAAAAAGTCACCCATACTAGCTGCGATGCGAGATGACTCTCGTGAGCAACTTATGTCGTTGTTATCTGATGAAAATATTGAAGACCTTGCACTTGCGAGTACCACTGAACACTTAGTTGAAATACTCGACGTTTTGCCCAGTAAAATAGCCAAAGGGTTAATCAAAAAACTTAGCGCACAAGAGTCGGGATTAATAGAAGAAGCACTTAACTACTCTGAAGAACAGCTAGGTCGTTATGTCAATCATGATGTTTACACGGTCAATAAAAGTGTGTCTGTAGGGGCATTATTAGTCGCATTAAAATGGGAGGCGCTACCCGCCTACACAGACAGTATTTTAGTGGTTGACGATACGGACCATTATTTAGGGCAAGTTGACATCAATCAATTATTTACCTGTGAGGCGAGTACTGCTCTTATACAGGTCGCTGAATTTTCAGATCACGTATTAGCAGCCGACTTAAATCTATTTGAGGCTTCTGAAGCGGTGAAAAGCAGCGGACGCTCAATGTTGCCTGTCATTAACAAAGAAGGACGATTACTTGGGCGTTTTTCTGTCAAAGATGCCATTGATGTATACCAGGAATATTATGAAGCACAGCTGTCACACATGGGCCGTGTTAGTGACGAAGACTTATTTGCTCCCGTGTTTACCAGTTCAAGACGCAGAGCTGTGTGGCTAGGTATCAATTTGCTCACAGCCTTTGCCGCATCAATTGTAATAGGCATATTCGATGAAGTGGTTGCACAAGTCGTTGCATTGGCTGTACTGATGCCCATAGTAGCAAGCATGGGTGGTATTACCGGAAGTCAAACATTGACCTTAACTATAAGGGGTTTAGCCACGGGACAATTAGCCACATCTAATCTAAGGGCTCTAGGCAACAAGGAGGTGTTAGTTGCCTTTTTTAATGGCTTGCTTTGGGCTCTAGTTGTCTCGGCAATCACCACCTTGTGGTTTGATAACATTTGGTTGTCAGCCATCATTGCAGTTGCGTTAATTATTAATATGCTTATCGCTGCGATCGCAGGAATAATTATTCCCGTATTACTAGATAAAATAGGGATTGATCCTGCGCTTGCAGGCTCCGTAATACTGACCACAGTAACAGATGTGGTTGGCTTTTTTGTTTTTTTAGGTTCAGCATCATTACTTTTGGTTTAATAACGATTAATCGTGCTAGCCAGCACAATTGTTGTTTATTATAATCCGTTCGTTAACACCTTATTATAGACATTAAATTACCATGCCAAAAACTGAAAACTGGACCGTTGAAGACTCGGAGAATGTATACCGAGTAAAGCGTTGGGGTGCGGGCTATTTTGAAATTGGTCAAAATGGAAACTTGCATGTTACTCCCGACCCATCAAACAAAGACATACGAATTGACTTTAAGGCAGTGGTTGAAGAAATCAAACAAGAAGGCATACAATTTCCTGTAGTGGTGAGATTCCACGACATCCTTCGTTCACAAGTCGCATTGCTCAACCAAACGTTTCAACAAACCGTTAAAGAGGCTGAGTATCAGGGCGAATATATGGGCGTATACCCTATAAAAGTAAACCAGATGCGTGAAGTAGTTGAGGAAATAGTCGATGCTGGTGCGCCCTTTAATTATGGCCTAGAGGCAGGCTCAAAAGCAGAACTTTTGGCGGTAATGGCACTTAATACTAATGCAGAGTCACTCACCATACTTAATGGATACAAAGACCATGAGTTTATGCAGTTAGCTCTGTTAAGTCGTAAGTTAGGTCGAAAAACAATTGTAGTCATTGAGAAGTTTTCTGAACTCGTTTTATTAGTGAAAACGGCTAAAGAACTAAATATAGAGCCACTCATCGGCGTTCGTTCTAAGATGACAGTAAAAGGCCGTGGTAAATGGGAAGGTTCTGGCGGTGATAGGGCCAAATTTGGCTTAACCAATAGTGAAATAATTAATGCCGCTCGTTATCTCAAAGAACATGGCATGGCTGATTGCTTAACATTATTACATTTTCATATTGGTAGCCAATTAACTGATATTCGTGCAGTAAAAGAATCTATTACCGAAGGTGCAATGATCTATTCTGAACTTTACAGAATGGGCTTTAAGTTAAAATATGTAGATGTTGGCGGCGGCTTAGGTATTGATTACGATGGCAGTCAATCAACAAATGACTCATCGCGAAATTACAATATGCAAGAATATGTGGCCGATATTGTGTATGGAATGAAACAGGTGTGCGATTTAGAAGACGTACCACACCCAACTTTGGTCAGCGAGAGTGGAAGAGCCATAACCGCACATCATAGCTGCGTTGTCACGGAGGTAGTTGGTGCAATAAAATCACACGGAGCTGGGATCGCCACTGACCCAGCAGAAGATGAACATGTCTTAGTTAGCGATATGCGAGAACTATCAGAAATTATCGACCGCCAAGATAACTTACAAGAAATATTTAACGATGCGTCACAGTTTAAAGAACAAGCCTCAAACGCATTTAAGTTACGCGTAATATCACTCGAAGAGCTTGCTAAAATTGAAACTTTATATTGGCAAATTATGGAAAAAGTCCAGTTTCGCCTCAAAGATGCTGAATTTGTACCCGAAGAAATGCAAGAGCTAGACTTTGCACTATCATCTCAGTATCTATGCAACTTTTCTGTGTTTCAATCGGCTGCTGACACTTGGGCGATAGACCAAATATTGCCAGTGATGCCACTAACCAGAATGAATGAAAAACCAACTATCAACTGCTCCTTAGTAGATATAACCTGTGACAGTGATGGAAAATTAGATCAATTTATTAGCGAACATGGCATATCCAATTTTGTGCCAATGCATAATCTAAAATCTGATGAAGACTATTATTTGGGACTGTTTTTAACGGGTGCTTATCAAGATGTTATGGGGGATATGCATAACTTATTTGGCCGTTTAAATGAAGTACATATATTCAGTCATGACGACGATCCCCAAGACTTTTACATTGAAGAAATGGTTAACGGCTCATCTGTTGCAGACGTACTGTCAATTATGCAATATAACCCCAGTTCTATGGCCAAAAGCGTAAAAAAACTGATAGATGGACATGTTGCCCAAGGACAAATAAAACCTAGAGAAGGAGTAAAGTGGACTGACTTTTACGAGAACTGTCTTAAGGGTTATACCTACCTAAAAAATTAAGATGCTTTTTTGGATGGGCCAGCAAGTAAGCTGGCTTGTTCTAAATGCTTAAAACAACGAGCCCAAAAATCAGGGGTAAATTCATTAATCAAGTTAGACTCTGCATTCATTAACATCACATAACCTACTCCGTATTCAGGTGAAAATGCCACATCTGCGCGGTAACCTTGTACCCAGCCTCCATGATAATTAAGAGTATGCCCTGCAAAATCATAGATGCGCCAACCGAGTCCATAATGGGCATCTGACAAAAATTCACGCCATTGACGTCGATACACTTCTTTTGTACTTTTAGTTAATGGTGTGGTCACCTGAGCAATTAATTCAGGAGAAATAACCTCAGGCGCCTCACCCAAAAGTGCACGCATCCAAATAACCATATCCTGCATACTGGCATTGACTCCGGCTGCTGGAGAATATTTGTAATAGTCATCTCGAACATCAGTTGAGTGCCAACGGTTTTTTGAAATCGCCACATGGGGCTTTGCCCATTTGGTAGATGACTGCAAACCTAATTTTCCGACACTGGCATGAGGCATATTTAATGGCGTAATTAGGGTCTGGGTTAGGGCTTGTCCAAAGGAAGAGTGGTGCTGCTGAAAATATTCATCAACTACTGCAAACAAAGTATTCTGGTAGGTATAACATTGTCCTGGCTGACACAAAGGTTTTAAGTCTGAAAGCATCGAAAGTACACGTTTTACCGAATAATTTGCTTCGATCAGATTGTCGTAGGCATTAGGTGTATAACCGCTAGATTGACCGATGACATGTTTCAACACCAGCTCACCACTCTTGCCTTTGGCAGTGGAAAATTCAGGAACAAGTTGCGACACAGGTACTTGCCAATCTAATTGATTTTGTTCCACGTATTTGGCCATTAACATTGAGGTAAATGTTTTAGAAACCGAAGCCAGTCTGAATACGGTCTCTATATCAATGGGGTCGCCAGATTGACTTTCTTTACCATAAACCACCACCGAAGCTGGTTTACCTTTTTCAATATAAGCAAAGGTATATCCTGGTAAATTCTTTTTTTGCGCTTTGAGTTGAATATCTTCTGCAAATTTAGTCAACCATTTATCTGCGGCAATACTTTGTTGGCTAAATAAGCCAACAAGCAGTAAAAGTCCTGTAAAAACCTTAAACATAAAACAATTGAAATGGCATGAATTTAATTACTAGTTTCAATAAACCTGTTTTTATATAAACAAAAAAAGTCACATTATTCCTATATTGGTTAGCAGCAGCCAAATTATATTTAGCCTATTACTGCCTATTATCCTATTTGTTAGTACTTGGGATCAACTGTCATCATAAATTATTAGTTTAAATGACAGATTAACCACTATTAACCTCTATTGACTACCGTTTTTGTCGCACTAAAGCGATATAAGTCGTTAGAATAATTACAACGATGGCATAAAAGCGCACAATAATGAATACAGATTATCAGCAAGCAAGACTAACCAGAGATCCTCGCTTTGACGGTACGTTTTTTGTCGCTGTTAAAACCACCAATATCTTTTGTCGATCAATTTGTCCTGCTAATACCGCACTTGAAAAAAATGTTGAATACTTTCATTTAGCACAACAAGCCATGTCAGCAGGCTACCGACCTTGTTTGCGATGTCGACCTGACAGTGCACCCCACTCTTACGCGTGGCAGGGAGTGCATACAACCGTTCAGCGTGGCATACGTTTACTTAGTCAATATAAAGAACTGAGCATTACAGAGATAGCGACTAAATTAGGTATTACTGACCGTTATTTTCGGCAGTTATTTCAACAACATTTAGGGTTAAGTCCAAAACAGTATCAATTATTTGATAAGGTTTTATTTGCCAAACAACTTCTTCACCAAAGTAATTTGACGGTTGAACATATTGCTCATGCCAGCGGTTTTGCTAGTGCCAGGCGTTTACAGCATAATTTCAAAAAAGTGACGGGCTTAACACCTCAGCAAGTAAAGCAGGGTAAAGAAAAGCAAAGCGAGCTTATTAGTCTTAGGTTATCTTTTCGGCCTCCTTTTAATTGGCAACATATGCAATCGTTTTTAGCTTTGAGAGTGATTCAAGGAGTTGAAAGTGTCACCGAAGATTGTTATCACAGAACGTTTGTTATTGGAACTGACAAAGGCTGGTTTAGAGTTTCAAGAATACAGGATAAACATAACCTAAAGGTAGAGATACGTTTACCCAATATCGAGAAATTGCCAGCTGTATTAAATAACATTGAACGCGTGTTTGACCTCAATGCAGATACCAAAACAATTCAATCGCAATTATTAAGATGCGGTATACCAAAAGATAAGATGGTCACAGGGTTAAGAATACCCGGTGTATGGGATACATTTGAAGCAGGTTGTCGAGCTATTCTCGGTCAGCAAATCTCAGTTAAAATGGCGATTACCTTATTATCCCAATTAACCCAGGAATTAGGCGAAACAGAAGGTGACAATGTTTATTTTCCGACACCTAAAACCATCTCAAAGAGTGACCTTAATTTTCTCAAAATTCCAAATAGCCGCAAACAAACTTTGCGGCTATTTGCTCAACATATTATTAATTGTCCAGATTCGCCAATAGATGATTGGTTACATATAAAAGGCATTGGGCCTTGGACTGTAGCCTATGCAAAAATGCGTGGACAATCATCTCCCGACATTTGGCTTAACACTGACTTGATTGTTAAAAAACAACTGACAAAAATAAACATAGATGCTGAATTGGCCCGTCCATGGCGAAGCTACTTAACCTTTCAAATTTGGAGTATGGTGTGAATCAAGATAATGATTTTATTGGTTACCTAGATTCGGCATTAGGCACATTAGAAGTGTGTGCCGACCCTAATGGTCTGACGTCTATACGTTTTGTAAAAGATAAGTCTAAGGCACCTAATTGGTGCTGCAATACACAGCAAGCAGTCGAACAATTAGATGAGTATTTTGTGGGTAAAAGAACGCATTTTAATTTGAGTTTAAACGCTAAGGGTACACACTTTCAACATCAAGTCTGGCGAGCACTGAGTCACATTCAATATGGGCAAACCTGTAGTTATGCAGATATTGCAAAAGCGATAAATAATCCTAAGGCAGTCAGAGCGGTAGGCGCGGCAAATGGACGTAACCCTCTGACTATTGTTGTACCTTGCCATCGTGTTATCGGTAGTAATGGTAAGTTGACAGGATATGCTTGGGGCATGTCAATCAAAGCCAGTCTATTAAAATTGGAGCACAAAGCAGTTTAATCAGATTCAATCAACTGCACCCTAACCATATTTCTACCATCTCGTTTAGCTGAAAATAATGCGTCATCTGCTACAGAGAGAACTTCGGACAAATTGCGAGGTGTGGCGGTAAAAGATATACCAAAACTAGCCGTTATTTGAATAGACGCTGTGCCCGTAGTCACTGTAGTCGCTGCTAATTTTTTGCATAACGTCTGACATAATTCGGCCGCCTCGTGAGGACCAGTATCAGGCATTAATACAATAAATTCCTTACCACACCAGCGCCCTATAATATCAGTATCACGAATATTACTTAGCAACATTTGTGCGACTTGACGTAACACTATGTCACCAGCTTTCCTGCCATGGGTTTCGTTTATAGGCTTAAAATTATCTAAATCAATCAATACTAGGCTAACCGATTCTTTCTCATACATCAGTTCCTCAAACTTTAAGGCGATGTTGTTTCGATTAGCCAGTTCGGTCAATATATCGATTTGTCTAATTTTTTGCATGTCTTTTTTGAAGTAGTACAACAGATTGTATATTAATAAAAATAACCCAAATATTACCGCTAGCAAAATCACTATACTGATAATAAAACCACGACTTATCTCAGTTTTCCGAGATTGAAGAGGTGTAATAATATATAAAGTCCAGTCGAAAGGTTGAATATTTAGTTCTGCAATCAACGCCTCTTGTCCATTAATTTGTAATAACAAATTATTTAATGACGTTTGTTGCTGCTCTGGCTTTAATGCTTTAAACCATGGCAAGTCGGTTAGGTTTTTAAACGTCACACCTTTGACTAACAACTCAGGATCAGATGTTAGAGTTATGTCTTTATTTTGATCAACAAAAATAAAATCATATCCATAGGTCTTTTTGTACTCATTAAAGATATCAGTAAATGCATCGAGGCTTTTGCCTACTCCAAATACCCCGAGAAAATTACCCTCATCATCATAAATTTTTAAGTCGATATAGAATTGAGGGTTTTGCCATTGCCCAATATCGGCCATTGCATTTTCAGGTTGCGCTTTGTATCTGAAATACCAATCAACTTTATCTTCAGTTAATTCAATCTTTTTTCCTTCAGAATTATATTGAATGCGACTGATCTCACTAGCTATAAAAAAATTGAGTGAAAACTCTTGATTTAATCGCTTTAGGGTTGCAAATATTTGGTCTTCATTATTTAGCGGGTTGCGCATTAGATCATTGAGTTCTTTTGCTTTAGCCAATGTCTGTGAAATATGCAGGGGCTGCATCAGTTGTTCAACAATCAATTGCAATGCGGGGGAATAGGATTGTTGTTGCGTTCTGCTTTGTTCGGCAACTATTTTAGACACGCTAATGTGGACTAAAGTAACAATAGAAACTAAAACTACGGCAAACAGTATTAATATACTTTTATGTAATGTACGAAAAATATTCACGGGCTACCCTGCTCCTAATTTTATTAAATCTGTTTTCCAATAACAAATACTACCAAAGTAGTAAATCCATCATAACGGAGAATTGTCTGCAGAGTAATCAGCCTGATACTTTTTTTTATTAATAATGGTTGAAATCTATCTGAAGCCCTTATATTAGAATGATTATTCTGATGATTCAGCTGCACTTTCTTCAGTGTTTTTGGAATATGAATAAACCAATTTTTTTAAGACTCATTCAGCTACTGACAGTACATTAGCAAATAAGTAGAATGCATTAATGTTTAGGGATGTCGCACCAGTGGGCAACAGGTATCTCTCTTTTAAAGGAAAATGAATGACTTTTTCAGTAGTAGTTTTAGCAGCAGGCAAAGGCACTAGGATGAAATCTTCTTTGCCTAAGGTATTGCACCCCATTGGCGGCAAACCCATGGTTCAGCACATCATTAATAC
>NZ_CAJXPA010000151.1 GCF_913058035.1 uncultured Paraglaciecola sp.
TACTGATAATATTTTTTGAATAATAAGGCTATAAAACCCTAAATCGCTGTATGCAAGATATATTGCAATTATTCCCGCAATGTTCGAAGAGCCTAACAATCTAATCGCCAATAACTTAAACTTAAACTCTTTCCTCAACAATGCTTCTGGAATGGTTGTTAATGCCTGCATAATTGGCACAAGTGATAAAATCTGCAAGGATATGGCAAGCCCAGGGGCGTCAAATATAGATTCTAAATATGGAGCGGTCACTATGAATAATAAGCTAGTAATAATCCCTAAAATTAACGTTGTCATAAAAACATTGTTTTCAATATTATCAGTATTGTTTTTTGTACTTCGAATAATCACTTGAATAAGCCCATAACGAACCAATGTATTAGTCAGTTCAACAAACACGATAGCCAATGCAGCCGTACCGAAATCAACAGGCGATAATATCCGAGAGATAATAATAAAAATAATTAAGCCGGATAACTGGTAACTAGCGCTACCTATCATCCCCCAAATCGATCCGTTGATAATTTTTTTGTTAAGCGACATTATTAATCTATCTTCTATTTCTAATGTATCGAGAAGGATTAATCACTTTTTTAAACCATAACTCTTTGAAGGTTTCTCTAACTAAATGGCTTTTAGTGACTTTAGTATTTTTCGTGTCAACTAGTTCATAACCCATTTGCATGAGTATATCTCCAGCATAATATTGATAGTCGGCTATATTTTGAGTAGACAATTTCGACTTCCAGTCCATGCTTCTGCTTCTATCTGGCCCTTTCCCAACAAGAGAGTGTTGACTTTTTGTGAATTCTGGTAAAAATGAAGAGTCGATGGATTTTGTCTCATTCGTTTCCTTAATACCTATAAAATCCAATATACTTTTGATTGTCGGTGATTGGTCATCGAGTAGATCTTCATATCTTATAGAAATTGTTCTAGTGGGAAACAAGTTCTCTGTAACGGCACCGTACAATAATTTATTCATCCAATCTTTTGCGGCTGCTAGGAATGTATTTGCCCCCCACTCCAATGAAATTTGAGAGTTTGCTACGGCACGCCCGTCTCTCACGATATGTATGAAAAAGCAGTCATCAAAAACATCATTTAGTTGTCTGGAATATCTTAAATTATTGGGGATGTGATCAATCCAATATCTTATTTTCTTATCAGGCTTGTATTGGCATAAAAGATTAGAATAGTACTCCTTATAATCTTTGTGTTTTATATTGTTTAAATTACTTAAGTCAACATTCCAACGCTTAAAATTTGGGTTTAAATTTAATTTTTTGCTGTATTCAATGGTGTTAATTGGTTCTTCAAATGTTATTTCTGTTTTAAATAGCGACTCAGGTGTTACAACACTTCCCTCAATACACGATAATAATGAAGCGAGTAATGTCGTGCCGCTGCGGTCTGCCCCTCCTATAAAAATACACTTCATTTTGCTATTCTCTCTCTTTATAGATGCGGTACCAATCAACAAACTGCTGCATGCCATATGCAATATTGGTAGCTGGTTTGAATCCGACCTCATTTTGTAAACTATCAATATCAGCAAAGGTCGCAGGTACATCACCCGCTTGCATTGGCATATAGTTCTTTTTAGCTTCTTTACCTGCCGCTTTCTCGATCGCTTCAATAAAGCTCATTAAGGCAATCGGTTCGTTATTACCAATATTAAACACTTTATAGGGTGCTTTACTTGATGATGGTGAGGTATTGGGATTTTCAGGATTGCGCTGTGGCACCACATCTTGAATGCGCACAATGCCTTCAACAATGTCATCGATATAGGTGAAGTCACGCTTCATTTTCCCGTGGTTAAACACTTTAATTTCACGGTCATTAAGGATGGCATCAGTGAATAAGAAAGGCGCCATATCTGGGCGACCCCAGGGGCCATAAACCGTAAAGAAACGTAAGCCCGTGGTGGGTAAATCATATAAATGGCTATAAGTATGAGCCATTAGTTCATTAGATTTTTTAGTGGCAGCATAAAGGGAAACCGGATGGTCCACGGCATCGTCGGTTGAAAAAGGCATTTTGTCATTCATACCGTATACAGAGCTAGATGAGGCGTAGACTAAATGTTGCACCTTATTATGGCGGCAGCCTTCTAATATGGTGGCAAATCCAACAATATTTGAATCGATATAGGCCATGGGGTTTTCAATGGAGTAACGCACACCGGCTTGCGCCGCTAAATGGATAACCCGTTCAAATTTTTCACTGGAAAATAAATTGGCCATGCCATCTCGATCAGCCAGATCCATTTTTATGAATCTAAAGTTGGCTAGATGCTCAATCCTTTTCAAGCGCGCCAACTTTAAGTTGGGGTCGTAATAATCATTAAGGTTATCTAAACCAACAACGTCATGACCCTGCTGGCATAACCGTTGGGCAACAACATTACCGATAAAGCCGGCAGCACCGGTGACTAAAAATTTCATTATGCTGGCTCACTCTCATTACCGAAAACGGACAAACCACGACCAATGCAATAATAAGCAAAGCCTTTTTCCGCCATACGCGAGGGTTCAAACATGTTGCGGCCATCAAATAGGGCATTGGTATTTAATTTTTCTTTAATTAGCTCGAAGTCCGGTGATCTGAAATTTTGCCACTCAGTGCATATAACTAGGGCATCGGCACCCTGTAAGGCCGCTTCTTTGGTGCCCATTAGTGTAAGGTCTTTGCGGTTACCACAAATACGCTGGGTTTCTTCCATGGCTTCTGGGTCATATGCTTGTACTTTGGCACCGGCTGCCCACAAAGACGCCATTAATACCAAGCTTGAGGCGGCCCGCATGTCGTCGGTATTGGGCTTAAATGACAAGCCCCATAGTGCAAAGGTTTTACCTTTTAAGGCATCAGGGTTTTGGTCTAACTTGAAGTGTTTTGATATGTAACCAAATAACTTGTCTTTTTGGCGAAAATTAACCCGTTCTACCGCTTTTAATATTTCAGACTCGTAGCCAATGGCATCTGTGGTGCGCACCAATGCTTGCACATCTTTAGGAAAACAGGAGCCGCCGTAGCCACAACCCGGGTAAATAAATTGATAACCAATGCGGGGGTCTGATCCTATACCGTGACGTACATTTTCGATGTCTGCTCCCACGCGTTCAGCGATATTGGCCATTTCATTCATGAAGCTGATTTTTGTCGCTAACATGCAGTTAGCAGCGTATTTGGTCAGTTCAGCACTTTTGACGTCCATCACAATGATTTTTTCATGATTACGATTAAAGGGTTCATAAAGTAAGCGCATTAACTTTTCTGCGTCGTCTGAATCAGTGCCTATTATGATGCGATCGGGTCGCTGGCAATCGTTCACCGCGGCGCCTTCCTTTAAAAATTCAGGGTTTGACACTACGGCAAATGTTAACTGGGAGTCTCTAGCATCGAGTACACTTTGTACTTGCGCGCTCACTCTGTCGGCTGTGCCCACAGGTACGGTCGATTTGTTGATAATGACCTTGTCTGAGCTCATGTGGGTGGCAATGGTTTCGGCTACTTTTAACACGTATTGTAGGTCAGCTGAGCCATCTTCATCGGGGGGGGTGCCTACCGCAATAAATTGTAGTTCGCCAAACTCAACCCCAAATTTGGCATCGGTGGTGAAGATCAAGCGCCCTTCAGCATAATTTTTTTCAACTAGCGGGGTTAATCCCGGTTCAAAAATGGGCACAATACCGTTTTTAAGATTTTCAATGCGGCTTTCGTTTATATCTACGCAGCACACATCGTGACCAGCGTCGGCAAGCACCGTTGCCTGCACTAATCCTACATAACCAATACCGTAAAACGTGATCTTCATTTTAAATCCTTATAAAAAATCAATACCTCAAATCAGTACGCATTTTTATCGTTGAAGCTTCTAAATACCGTAAATATGATTATTTTGAAATCTAACCAAAGTGACCAATTTCTGATGTATTCCAAATCGTACTCAATCCTAATTTTCATTTTATCGACAGTTTCTGTTTCACCACGGGCACCGTTAACTTGAGCCCAACCAGTTATGCCGGGCTTAACTTTGTGTCGTAACATGTAAAAATCTACAATCTTTCGGTATTCTTCATTGTGCGCTACCGCATGGGGCCGCGGGCCAATAACCGACATGTCGCCTTTGAGAACGTTTATAAATTGTGGAAGCTCATCTAACGAAGTTCGTCGTAAAAAGGCACCGACCTTTGTGATCCTAGTGTCACCTTTCTTGGCTTGAGTGACCACAGCGTCATTTTCTGTGACTGTCATGGAGCGGAATTTCCACATCCTGATTTTTCTTCCGTTCAAACCGTATCGATCTTGCTTAAATATGATGGGCCCTTTGGACGTACATTTTATCCACACAGCAATCACTAGCATTGGAATAGTGATCAAGGTCATGATCGCGCTGGCGAGTATCAGGTCTTCTAACCTTTTGACTACTGCTAAACCACCCTTCATGGGGTTGTCGTAAACACTAATAGTTTGAATGTTACCCACATGGGACATTTCACCGTGCATCAGGCAATACATAAATAGGTCTGGTACTACATGGACTGTGGCTGTTGAATCACCAAGTGCATATAATATGTCTTGAATTCGCGTTTGCGCTAAAATGGGGAGCGTAACGTAAACCACGTCGTATTTATTTTTCTTGACGTTCTCGATGCCTTTGGCAATATTGCCTCTCAAATAATAATGATAGTCTTCGTCTAATCGCTCTTTATCTCTGTCGTCATAAAACGCAGCTAATCGATAGCCACTTGCAGGGTTATCCATTACTTCTTTGGCAAGGCGTATACCTTTTTCAGATAAACCAAATATGACAATGTTGCGTGTGTTAAAACCTTTTCTTCGCATTGCCATCAAAAATAATTGAAAACAAAACCGCCATGAGATAAGTAGAATTAACGTTGAAAACGTCCAAAGTAAAAGCGAAAATCTGGAGTAATCTGCTGTGGTCTTAGACACAAATAGATAAGTCAATACCAACAGACTTGAAAAAATCCAGCATACAATAGTGTAAAATACGACTTGATTGAAAAAACCTGCGCGCCACGACCGATAAAGGGCAAATGACTCTGCTATTAACGCAAAACCTACCGATCCTATAAGAGATAAAGTGAAATATGATATTGTGTAATTTTGTGAATACACTGATACCGACAGGTACAGCAGGGTCTGTATTAAGATAATATCGACTAGTCGGTATACCGCTGCAAACTTATTGGTGTTGTTTTTTACCGAACCAGACTTTTGAGTATCCAATTTTGTCTCCATCAAATTCCGTGTCGAGATTATCCTCTAACTAAGATAATTATTTATTGAATCTAATATCTTGTAAAGCAAAAACTATACCTATTTTTAAAATTATATTAAAATCAATGGTTTAAGTTAAGTTATTTATTTTTTTTGTTTTTACTGTGGTTTTTGTTCATATTTAACGTGAAACTTTTAAAAGTTTGTATGTAATAGAGTTTAAATCTGACTTTTTTCTTATGTTAATTTTTTAATGTTTTTTTTATACATATGATAAATATCATGTTTTTTAGATTATGTTATTTTTATGTCATTTTTATGATAATTTTATGTTGTACCTGCTGTATTCATTGTATTTGTTGTATTTGTTGTATTTGTTGTATTTGTTTTGCGACTTTGTGGTGCGGTGTTTGGTAAATTGGTTGCATGTATAATATTATCAAGCTTTTATACTCGAACTATCGTGGGCGCCTGTTGAAGCTAAGTTTTTTTTTTGTTGCTTTATATTAAGTATCTTATTGTGTGTTGAAAAATTCATGATTGTAACTGGTGCACTTTAAAAGTGATTTTGTGCACCATTTTGGAACGCTTCTGATCCTCACAATATTAAGATTGATCTTTTTTTTAGAGTCAATTTTGGGTAATGTTTGCATTTGCCATAGTTAATCATTAGGGAAAAGAGTTGTTATGCGAATGATTTTAGCCTGTTTTATATTTATCTCCGCTTTGTCACCTGCAGTTGAGCTGGAAGATGTTAATCCGATAGAAAAATTTACTATCAATTTGCAACACAAGGTCGGCTTTTTTGATTTTTATTATCAAATCGAACAGGACAAAGTTTTCCTAAAAATTGATAAGTTTGATCAGACTTTTTTATTTCAAAGCAGTATGCCTCAAGGTATTGGGTCAAATGATATTGGTTTAGATCGTGGGCAGCTTGGTGATACCCGGCTGGTTAAATTTGAGCGCTATGGTAATAAGGTACTGCTTAAACAATTAAATACACAGTATCGTGCTAGTTCATCAAACCTTGCTGAACAGGCAAGTATTGATGAGGCTTTTGCTGATTCTGTGATTGCTGGTTTTCCTGTCGTGGCTGCAGACGATAATTCGGTTATTATCGACTATACAGATTTTTTATTGTCTGACATTCATCAAATTTCACAACGTCTAGCGGCAACTGATCAAGGTAGTTATAAAGTTGATCTAAAGCGCAGTGGAGTGTATTTAGACCGTAGCAAAGCATTTCCAGATAACACTGAATTAGAAGCTTTAGTAACCTTTGGAGGCTCTAAACCGGGGCAGTATGTATATCAGGTTACTCCCGATCCTATTAGCATTTCTGTGCATCTGCATCATTCACTGGTGAAGTTACCTGATACCGATTATCAGCCAAGAAAATTTGTACCTTTTTCTGGGTTTTGGTCAGTGGGCTATCAAGATTATTCAGTGGCAATTGAAGATAATATGACAAAACAGTTTATTCCTCGGCATCGGTTAAATAAAAAGCAGCCGAATGCGGATATGAGCGAGGCGATTGAACCTATTGTTTATTATCTTGACCCTGGCATTCCTGAGCCCGTAATGAGTGCATTAAGAGACGGCGCTTTGTGGTGGGATCAAGCCTTTAGTGCCATAGGTTATAAAAATGCTTTTCAGGTTAAAGTGTTACCCGAAGATGCGGATCCTATGGATGTGCGATACAACGTTATCCAATGGGTGCACCGAGCTACGCGTGGCTGGTCTTACGGTTCGTCTGTTATCGATCCTCGTAGCGGCGAAATTATTAAAGGGCATGTCACTTTGGGTTCACTGCGCGTTAAGCAGGATTATTTAATTGCCTTAGGTTTAACCAGTCCTTTTAGTGCGGATGGAATGGCTGTTGACGCTGCTGATGAACAAGTTGATATTTCTGAACAAAAAAATATGGCGCTTGCTCGTATTCGCCAGCTGTCTGCACACGAAGTTGGACACACGATTGGTATTGCTCATAACTTTGCCGCTAGCGAATATGGCCGAGAGTCAGTGATGGATTACCCTCATCCTTTGATGAGGGTACAAAATGGTAAAATCAGTTTAGACGATGCTTACGACGAAGGAATTGGAGAGTGGGATAAATATGTGGTGGCTTATGGTTATCAAGTTTATCCAGACACTAAAAGCGAACAGCGGGGGTTAAAAAGTTTGGTTGTTGATGCCAGAGCTAATGGTTTCAGGTATCAATCTGATCCAGATTCTCGTCAGTCAAATGCCGCCAATGCAGAGGGGCATCTTTGGGACAATGGTGCTGATCCCGTTGCTGAATTAAGCCGTATCGGCGAAGTACGCAAAGTTGCTATGGCTAATTTTGGTCTTAAAACAATTAAAACGGGCGCCACCTTATCTTCACTGGAAGAAACTTTTGCACCTATTTATCTGTTACATCGCTATCAGTTAGACGCCGTGGCTAAGTTAATTGGCGGTGTGAGCTACGAGTATGAGTTAAAAGGTGACTATTTAATGGCTAAAGGTGTCAATATTGTTGCTGGCAAGCAGCAAAAAGTTGCATTAGCTGCGATGTTAAAAACCTTGCACAGTGACTTTTTGAGTATTCCTACCAGATTGACTCAACTGATCACGCCTAAAGCTTATGGTGAAAGTCGAACTCGCGAAAGTTTTAAAGGTCGAACTGGACATACGTTTGACCCCATCAGTGCGGCAGAATCTGCTGCTGGGTATAGTCTTAATCTGTTATTAAAAGCAGAGCGTTTAAATCGTGTTTCGCAACAAAAACAACACTCGAAAGATACACCTGATGTCGCATATCTATTGACTACATTGTTTAAAAACACCATAAAAAAGGAAAGTTCCAAGGATAAAACACTCCTTAATCAACGGGTCAATTATTTGGTTTTGGATCAAGTAGTAAAAGCTTTGCATCAAGAAGCTCTGGCACCTGAAGTTCGTGGTGAGATTGAATTGCAATTAATTAATTTACATAGCTGGTTGAAAAATAAAAGTCGCCATTCACATAGCGAAGTCATGGCTCGTCAGTTGGAACAATATTGGCGTCTAGGTAAATGGGTTTCACATTTTGAATTAAAGCCTCTACCTCCTGGTTCGCCTATTTAGTCGTTTAAATTAAATTTAGGTTTCTAATATGGTGAATGATGATCCTAATCTGCATTGTGTCAAATGTGGTCAACCAAGTCTGTTCAGACAGGGTGCGAAAGCTTATTGTTGTAATTTGTGCGGCTTTGTTTATTTTCATAATGTAGCCGCTGCAGTGTCTGCGGTTATTGTATGTAATGATCAGATATTGCTGGTGGAAAGAGCGCAACAACCTGCGAAAGGAAAATTAGATTTTCCTGGTGGTTTTGCTGATTACAACGAATCAAATGAAGAAGCGTTGACCCGAGAGTTAATGGAGGAGTTGCAACTGCCTATTGATAATATGCAGTATCTTTTTTCTTACCCTAACCGTTATCTTTTTAAAGACGTACTTTACTCAACATTAGACAGTTTTTTCGAGATCCGCTTCGACAGTGAGCCCTCATTAGTCTTGCAGCAAGAAGAGATTAGTCGTTATTTTTGGTTAGATATGAAGAATATGGATGTTAATCAACTTGCTTTTGTTTCCGGGCAAAATGCGCTGCAGGAATATTTACGAGGAAAGGCTTAGGATTTACTGATAATTAGACATAAAAGGAGGACATAAAAATTATGTCCTCCTTTTATATTTTTTAACCTAATTAGTTTTAGCTGCGATAGCCAAAAAATTTATGTTTAATAATCTCTTCTGCCACACCTTTAGGTAGATCTTTTTGCCAGTCGCCCTGGTTATTAGAAATTTGCTTAAGGATCTCACGTGAATAGATATTAAATAACTTCGGATCGCTGCACTCGATACCATGTAAAAAACCGTTTTCTAACAAATGACGGTATAAAAAACGTAGATGCTCAGGCACTTTAACATCGGTAAACTCTGTTAATTGGCCATGGGTATCCATTTCTGGATAGATAAACAGGCGCGTATTATCTGGAAAAAGTTTTCCAAAGCCTTCTAATATTCCACCTTCTACACCTCGGTAGAATTTCTCATCAAATATCTGTTTAACGTTTACCATACCCATCACTATACCAATTTGTAACTGAGTGAATTGACGGAAGTAAGCTCTTAAAGAGAAGTAACGTGTGTAATCCGAAACCATTACGTTGTAACCAAGTGAGTTGAGTAACTGGACTCTGGCAACAATGTCACTTCCCGGTACTTTTTCATCTTTACCATGGGCATCGTTAAGGGATATTTCGGCTATGGCAACAGTGTTACTTGGGTCGACTCCAGGCAATTCGGAAAAGGAATTTTGTCCTTGCTCAATCATGTCTACATTTAAATTAGTGACTGGGCGGAATGAGCCTCGAATGGTCAGTATATTTTTTTTGTACAACATCTCAGCGGGTACTGCCACAGTGCCATCAGGTTTGAACATGATGCCACGAGTTTTCCAGCTACGTATAAGGTGGATGTTTTTAATTCTATTGTCGGCATCTTCAAAATAAGGCCCTTCAAAATCAATGGAATCTATTTCAATACGGTTGGCTTTTATACCATCGTCCAATGAATCAATAATTTGCTTTGGGTTTTCAAAATAATGGTAGGCGGCATAAATAAGGTTAACACCAAGTACACCCAAGGCTTGTTGTTGCGCCTCAGCATTGTCATCAAGCATTCTAACATGCACGGTAATATTTGAAGGTTTTGCGCCAGGGTACATTTGAACTCTTATACCGCACCAAGCATGACATTCGTTGTTTCGATTAAAACTTTTAGCAGAAACAGTGGTTGCGTAAGCGAAATAGCGTGACGACTTAGATCGAATGTCACCTACTCGGTCTACTACCAAATCAAATTCTTGCTCCATCATGGCTTTAACGCGACCCTTGCTTACATAGCGGCCGTCTTCCTGCACGCCATAAATGGCATCTGAAAATTTCATATCGTATGCAGACATAGTTTTGGCGATAGTACCTGCCGCGGCACCTGCTAAGAAAAATTGTCGGGCCACTTCTTGACCTGCGCCGATTTCTACTATGGTGCCGTACTTTTTTTCATCAAGGTTAATGCGTAACGCTTTTTGTGTTGTCGAGCGTGAACTCACACTGTTACGAGTATCTGTTTTTATATCCATGATTTCTCCAAAGAAACTGGCAAATAGGTGTAGGTCATTATTGTAGCCTTTTTTTATCAGGGCGATAAATCTAAATTTTCATCATGATAACGACTAATTCATTGAATAATATGATTAAAAGGTTAATGAAAAGTTAATTGATAAAAACAGTAAACAGTTTATTGCAGTTAACAGTTGATAATAAGCGTTAGGAATTAGAAGTAGTGATATTAGTAGTAGTAGTGAAAGACAAAGATACTCACATCTAGTACTGAGCTTGTTTCTTTACATTTATTTGTATGAACATTCTCAATTTTAGTGTTTTTAAGGCAATAGTGAATAATTTAGTGATCAATGATGGTCCTTATAGGACGGTAATTCACTCTTTTCACTATGTATGTATAAATAATGTTCACTTAGGTGATGGTTAATGAGTTTTTTGCTAATAATGGTTGACGTGAAGCTGTAGATCTATAAGATGCGCCCTCGCTTCAAGGGAGACCAAATATACTTAGGTCACTCGCAACATCACAGGGTAAACCTCGATGTTGCATATACGTTCAACGTATAGTTGCTGCGGGATGTAGCAAGGTTTAGTTAAAAAGAATTTTAATTAAATTGTTGACATCAAATGGG
>NZ_CAJXPA010000152.1 GCF_913058035.1 uncultured Paraglaciecola sp.
CATCGTCACTGATAAAAGTGGAAAATAGTACAAAGCTGTAAGTGTTATGTTTTGCTTGAACGGTATACACCACCGTTCCATAACCACACTCATCCAATTCAAACACAGTTGGTTTAATCACCCAATGCTCAGACATGATTTTACGTACCAATGTTCGCATAAAACTTAACCGCGATTGGTGCAAACTACCCAATCTTTTTAGATTCATGACTTGTTCTGGTGGCCGCATTGGCAGTGCGCTTTCAAGTAAATTATTAGTAATTGTCATAATGACTTATTTCCCACACTGACATTTTTTGAGTTCGACAATAAGCCCTGCTGCTTAGCTAATTGTCTAGCCATCATGGGAGCGTTCCATAAAGAAGGTAATAAAATCAAAGATACCGGTACTGCAGTTATCACAATAAAAGACTGCAATGCCGCAATCCCACCTGAGCCAATAGACACCAAAATAACGGCAACCACACCCATCATTACACACCAAAATACACGTAATATAGTGGGGGGATTATCGTTACCAACCATTACCATAGAAATTGTGTAGGTCATGGAATCAGTGGTTGTAATGACGAAAAGAGTGGTAAGTATCAAGAATAATACTGAGATAATGACGCCCATTGGTAACTGTTGGGTCATCGCTAATAATGCCGCGGGCATATTAAACCCAGAAAAGGAATCTGCAATACTTCCGGGATTAGTCAACTCAAAAAATATTCCTGAACCACCAACAATCGTGAACCAAAATGTTGTGACGATAGGAGCAAAGACAGAAACACAAATAACTATTTCTCTGATAGTTCGGCCTTTTGAGATTTTACTAATGAACATGGCCATTAATGGACCATAACCTAAAAACCAACCCCAAAAGAAAACAGTCCAGGTGCTCAACCATTGGGTATCATCACGAAACACAGCCATCGGAATAAATTCTTTTAAATGAATAATTGAGGCTTGAAAATAATTCTCAACAATAAACGATGTAGGGCCAAAACAAAAAATAAAGACCATTAAAAATAGAGCAATTAAAATATTTAATTTACTTAGCAGTTGAATTCCACGGTTTATTCCCGACACAGCTGAAATAGTAGCAATACCTACCAAGCCTAAAATAATAATAAGATGCATACGATAATCATTTGCTGTACCTAACAGCTCTGACAAACCATAACCCACCTGTAATCCCGTAAAACCGATAGGTCCAATTGTTCCAGCAACGACTGAAATAACGCAACAAGCATCAACTGCAGAGCCGATCCAACCGTGTATGACTTTTTCACCGAATATAGGATAAAGTAATGTGCGTGGTCGAAGTGGCAGGCCCTTATCATAGTGCAAATACATAAGCACCGTTGTTGTTAAACTACCTAAAATTGCCCATGCCAAAAAGCCCCAATGTAAAAAAGATTGTGCTAAAGCGACATGAACTGGATTAGCATCAGTTTCAAAAAGAGGAGGCATGGATATATAATGTGCAATTGGCTCTGCAGCGGCAAAAAATACGCCGCCACCAGCAAGTAGCGTACACATGATCATACTAAGCCATTTAAATGCTCCAATTTCAGGTTTATCTGTGCCACCTAATCGAGCTGAGCCATAAGGGGAGAGAGCCATAATCAAACCAATAATAAAGGTAGCTAACAGCAACAGCTGCCAATAAGCACCAAAATATTGGGCTGACCATACAAAACCAATACCAACGTATTTGGATAACGTCTCAATACTAACCAGAGAAATAATCACAAACATGATCAAAAAACCGCCACTCAGTATGAACGTCAACCAATCTACCTGCGATAAGCCAACCTTACTGACTCCACTTTCGATTGGAATAAGTTTTTTAACCGTTTTCATTTTTGATTTAAACATAATAATTGGCTCTCAATATTTTATTAAAACTACCTTACCGGCCCAAACGAATAATCAAAAAATTTCAGCCAATTACCCCCCATCACTTTATTGACATCGACTTCTTTAAAACCAACCTTTCGCAAACCATCGGCAACATTAAATATGTCTTCAGCACCTTTGAACCAACTTGGTTGTTTTGGCCACTCTTTATTCTTGGCCGAACCCTCACCATAATCTGCTGAAAAGGTCCATCGGCCGCTTCTCATCCATTCGAGCTTACTGTAATCCCAGTTCTCGCATAAATCAGAACCTAAGGCAACTTGATCGATGCTCAGGATATCGACTGTTTTTGCAATCATTTGGCAAAATTCATCAAGCGTACAATTAGAACCATTTTTCAAATGAAATGGGTACATACTGAAACCTAAAATACCTCCAGAGTCACCTAAAGCTCTAAGAACCTTATCAGACTTATTGCGAAGAGCATCATGAAAAAAGCTAGGGTTAGCATGAGTGATAGCAATAGGGCGTTCAGATAATTCGATAGCTTCTAATGTTGACTGCTCAGCAGAATGTGACATGTCGATAACCATACCGACTCGATTCATCTCTTTAATTGCCTGTTTACCAAAGCGTGTGATGCCTGAATCTTTATCTTCGTAACAGCCCGTTGCAAGCAAGCTTTGATTATTGTAAGACAACTGCATAATTCTTACGCCAAGCTTGTGCAATGTTTCAATATTGGCGATGCTATCTTCAATAGGTGAGCAATTCTGAAAACCAAAAACGATACCTACTTTATTCTGACGTTTTGCCTCCAAAATATCTTCAGCTGTAAGGGCATGCACAATAAGATCGTCAAATTCCCGAAAGTGCTGATTCCATTGATTAATGTTATCAATAACTTCGCTGAAATTTTCCCAATAGGCTATGGTAACATGCACCGCATTTATACCGCTATCTCGGGTTTTTTCAAACGTTTTTTTATCCCAGTTTATATACTGAAGACCATCAATAATTACATTGTTAGCTTGCATTATATCTCTCTTGTGTAACTAAGGTCATATTAATAAGGTTTGCTATAAACTGTTTTAACAACAGTGTAAAACTCTTCTGCATATTTACCTTGCTCACGAGAGCCATAACTAGAAGACTTTCTGCCACCGAATGGCACATGGTAATCAGTGCCCGCTGTTGGCAAGTTCACCATCACACAACCTGACTTTGAGTAACGTTTAAAATGTGCTGAACGTGCCAAAGATTGAGTGATAATTCCTGATGTTAAACCAAATTCTGTGTCATTAGACATAGCTAAAGCATGATCATAGTCATCAGCTTTAATAACGCAGGCTACAGGGCCAAAAATTTCTTCACGATTAATTGTCATATCGTTAGTTGTATCTTTAAACAACGTGGGGGCAATGTAATATCCCTTAGGTTTTAAATCTAAAGCTTCTCCACCTTGAACTAATATTGCTCCATCAGATTTAGCCGTCTCAATGTAGTCTAAAACCTGTTTATATTGTTTTTCATCGACGACTGAACCAATTTGTATGCCTTCAGCCAAGGGATTGCCCACTTTCAACTTTTTCATTGCAACAATCATCATCTCGATGAACTTATCATGCACACCCTTTTCAACAATCAGCCGAGAGGAAGCAGTACATTTCTGTCCTGTTCCAAAAAAAGCACCGTTAATGGCACATTGAACAGCCACATCAAGATCAGCATCATTCAATACAACCAAAGCATTTTTACTACCCATTTCTAACTGTATCTTGGCCATGTTTTTTATAGCATTGCTTGCTATACGGCGGCCAACAGGAACTGAACCGGTGAAAGTAACCGCGTCTATATCCTTGGAGGTACTTATTGCCTCACCAACCTCTCGCCCAGGTCCCATAACTAAATTAAAGACACCTTTTGGTAAACCAGAACGGCTAATAATTTCTGCTAATATCCAGGCACTTGCAGGGACGAGCTCTGCTGGCTTTAATACAACTGTATTACCAAATGCTAATGCCGGTGCGAGTTTCCAAGCAGCCACTGCCATGGGGAAATTCCATGGTGTGATAATGCCAATGACACCTAAAGGTTCGCGTCGTACTTCCACGTCAACTCCAGGTCGAACAGAATCTGCAATTTCACCCATCTGGCGTAATGTTTCCGCTGCGTAATACTGAAAAAACTGGCCAGAACGGAAAACTTCACCCTTACCTTCAGCTATCGTCTTTCCTTCTTCTCTTGCTAGGATCCGGCCTATTTCAGCACTACGTTCAATTAATTCAGCGCCAATCATATCAAGTATTTTTTTACGCTGTTCCAAACCTGACTCGCTCCACGCTGGCGCGGCTTCTTTGGCAGCGGTGACTGCTTTTTCGCACTCTGCCGCATCAGCTTGAGCATATAAACCGATTATATCCTCTAAATCAGAAGGGCTGGAATTGGTAATATAGACTTTGCTATCTATCCATTCACCATTAATAAAATTGGAGTGTTTTTTATCTTTCATGTCATAAGTCCATAGGTAAAAATTAATTAAAGTCTCTATCCTTCAGCATAGATTCCTTATCAGCACAAAGGCGTTTATTTTCAATGATTAATGCCCTCACCGTTCATTTACTAAAACAATAGGAACTCTCATGCTTGAATTTCAACGCAACTAGTTTAATAAGTCCAATCAAATAATCATATAGATTAATCAGTTAAGCTAATATATATTTATGTAAATATGTGCGAATAAAACATCGAAGGTTTCAACATCAAATATCATAATATTACCTTAAATCATCTGAAAACATTTATTGTGGTCGCACGTTATGGCAGCTTTAACCAAGCAGCTGAAAACCTTTCACGTACTCAACCGGCTGTTACATTATCCATAAAGCAATTAGAAGCTTATCTTAATTTAAAGCTTTTTGAACGAACCACAAGGAGTGTGACTTTAACAAAGGATGGAAAAAACTTTTTGCCTGTCGCCAATCGATTAGTACTAGATTTTGACATAGCTATATCCGATATGGCTGGAGTATCAGAATGTCGTAGTGGTCATGTTAGTATTGCTGTTGTCGCCTCCATCGCGACAAACATCTTACCTAATATTATTAAAGCCTTTACTATGAAGTATCCTAATATCAGCATACATTTGTATGATGATAATTCCAAAGGAGTACAGCAACGTATTGAATTTAATGAAGTAGATTTTGGTATTGGCAGTATATGGCATGCCAACAAAAAACTTAATTTTTTACCTTTCCTAAATGACACCTACGAAATGGTCTGCAATAAAGAGCATCCATTGGCAAAAAGCGGTTCTGTCATAGGTTGGCAACAATTGCAGGGTTATGATTTTATAGGATCTGGGCTGACTCAAACTCTAAAAATGCAACAGTTTATCGGTAACCCCAAATATGAGTTCTCCAATACAACAACATTAATTGCGATGCTAAAAGCTAATATAGGTATTACGGTTCTCCCATCACTTGCGATCCCAGATGATCCTAACCTTGTTTCTTTTCCATTAGAAAATCCGACAGAAAAACGAAATATTTGTCTGATTACACGCCAAAAGACGATCCAATCTCCAGCTGCTGAGGCGATGATTAATATGCTTTCGCAAGAGACACCAAAACTGCTTGAAGGGGGTATATTCAAATCTAATATTCAATGTTTATTTGAAAAAAACAAATTATTGTCGGGTGCTATCGAATCCCATTGAAAATTTATCCTTATTGTCATGCATATACTAGTGATAATGTTAATCTCAAAGTACAAGAAGACTTGATTTAGCGGCACTCAAGCAAAGTGATTTTTTGTAAATCCTAGTTCATGTCTCATGTTAAGTTGGAATTTATTTGACCTTTATTGACATAAAGTCTTTTTAAAAGTATGCCCTAACCAATTGTGTATCAAAGTACAATTCAACAAGACTAATTTAATAATATTGGTTCTTGAGATCAACCTGACTATTGCATTTTTAAAAAGTATTTCTCACACGTGAGACACTACTGATTAAAGTGAGCTATATTCTAAGAAAGCGTATGATTTTATTACACATTTAATACTCGTGAGGCGTCATAGTTTATCAAGTTTTGAGAAGGCAGTTTACCCATTTAATAAAAAATTATGTGATAATTAAGATAGTTTAAATAACGAATCCAACCTATTCTTAGCATCGAAAAGACTCTAAATATTCTACCTATACTATGCAATTTCTTGCTGGTCTTTTAAACGTAATATCGCATTACAATTATTCAATAATGACCTTAAATTACCCTACAATACTCGCTTCAGGTTTATGTATACTAAAGTATAATTTACATGAACTATTATCTGCATATATAGTTATTAATATGATCAAAGGTTTAATATATTCCATCTACATTAAGATTTCCGTATCTTGAATTGAAAAATTTATTTAAATTGACTTTCGAATCAATTAACTAGGAGTATCTTTGTCAAATTTAAACTTAACTCAAAGACTGATTTCAGGCCTAGGAGAAGAGAAAGAAACTATGATATTCAACGACACGTTTAGTTATAAAGTGTTGTTTATAAATCATGTGAGGCCTGACAAAACTAACTTTAGATATTTTCCATCGATAATTATTGATGATGAACACGCAGACTTATTTATAAAACGTCTCCTCACTAAACGCCAGTTAATTGATATATACAGGGGTGAAGGACATGTATTAGTGGGTAAATCATGCTTTATTAATTGTCTAAAATATGATTCTCCAGAGTGGCGAAAAATTAATAAAAATATCAATTCTATTACTGAATTGGCGAATAACATTGCGGTGTCTGACCTTATTCAAGCACCTACAATTTTTCCATTAGAAAACAACATGTATCAGGTGTTAACAGGGCATAGACGTTTTTTTGCTTTGATTTATACAAAAGGCAATCATGCTCCTATTCAGTTCAAGGTCTATGAGCAGGCTCCGTTATTACAAAAAATCAAACAGTTTCAAGAAAACTCAAGCAGAGAAGACTTGCCTCAATATGGCAAGCTCGGTGCATTTAATGCCGCCAAAATTGAAATTGATGCTTTATCACTTGCGAATAAGCAATTAGGTCGTAACAAAATATCAGTGAGGGAAGCGGTATCAATCATGGGTATATCTATGGGCGCTTACGACAATTATAACGTTCTCACACGCTACAATTGTGTATTAGAAGCCTATGAAAATGGGTTGAGTTTTCCATTTTTAAAAACTAAGAAAATAGTTCTCCAAACCGAACAGGCTTATAAAGCTGAGTTTAATAAATCATTGTTAAATGTGCTCGATAAACGAGCGATAGAACTGAAAATTCAATCCCTTTTATCTGGTAATAAACTGGAAATACCAGTTAATGAAGTGTTCAAATTTAAAAAGATCCAGTCGCGTCAAACTGTCAAAAAGTTATTAACATCGAACCTACAAAATCTAGATATGGGTATTGATTGGGATAAAATTGATTGGGAAGAGCCTTCCCAGGTGTCTATAATAATGGATACAGTTATCGATTTTCTAGAGCAGTAATTTAAAAAATACGTAATGGTTCATTATCCATATATATCACTTATTAAATTTTTTAAGATTTGTTATTTTTTCGAATAATTGATGAACATGCTTAATGCGGCCTTTCAAATCCTCAATTTAAAAAAGGTGGTTCGAACTGTTCTTAGTGCAATGCCTTGGTATTTTATTCATCCGAATATGAAACCTTTAGTATTAAAATTTCATGGGTAAAGAGTAGATAGTTGGAAATAACGCGTGATAATAGTTAAGTAGACACAAATAAGCATTAAAAGCGCATTAAAAAAGGTCACAGACTAGGGTTTTAATTGACATCCCTTTGCTGGTTGAACCGTTTGGCGAATCATTACAACACAAACATTATGATGACTGATTAAAAATAAGAGTCACATGAAATTCTAAAGCGTTTACCTCAAAAATATGTCTTTGTATCGATAGCCTATCAACTTAAAAGAAGTCAAGTTTGCTTGATATCTAAAATGAGCTAATGCCGGTAAATATAAATTATTATTCGCACGAATACGCGAGTTAACTATGATGTAATTATAATTTAGTTATATACACTAAAATTAATTTTCGATAATAAAAATCAATTTTCACAATACAATGCTTGATTAAAGAACTAAAAGACAAGATACAAATATCTGAAAATCAATACTCTACTGTCAATCATTTAAAGCAGGTTAGACGCTCAATCGCCAATGCTATTAAGTTTCGGCTCTAAGTTGGCAATATTCTAGGTTTATTGTTGGTGATAGCAAAGGTCTATCTTTAGATCAATTAAAAAATAATAAACCTTAACTAATAGGGTCTAAGATGACGATTAAAATAAACATACTGTCACAGCGTCTATTACTTCAAAACATCCATAACAAATAGTGAAATGAAATCAGTAAAGAAATGATTAGCACATCAAACTATGCGAAATATGATCACATTAACTTCGCTAAACTCAACAACTATCCTGACACAGGGGGCCATCATAAAGTGACTTGAAAATGCTCCTTTAAAAGAATAAATTAGATAAATAATAATAATGCAGGCATAGGTTATGTTGATAACCGGCTGAAACAATTATAAAAAGGACATTTGTGCTAGCTGAACTCACATACATATTTTTTATCGTAGCTGTTGCAACCATCATAATTTGGAAGGCTTGCAACTACTTGGAAGAAGCTTGTCACGATCTAGCTATTTGTTACGGTCTTCCAGACTCAGTAAAAGGCTCCACGGTGATGGCAATCAGTTCGAGCTTTCCAGAATTGGTCACTATAGTTCTAGCAACAGGTATTCATGGCGACTTTGAACTGGGGCTAGCTACCATTATTGGTTCAGCGGTATTTAATATTCTGGTCATTCCTGGAACATCGGTACTGTTTCGTCCTGGTTCGCTTCACGCAGGGCGTGAAGTGCTATATCGTGAAGCTCAATTTTACCTAATCAGTGTATTGATAGTCATGGTAACCCTATCATTTTCAGTTATTTACCAACCATCTACAGTAGATCCATATAATGGGACGCTAACCGGTTCGCTGATGATCTTACCCCTGTTATTTTATGTTTTATACATCTACATTCAATATCAAGAAGTGCGCGACCACAAACCTGAAGAAGTTGAACAACAACAATCTACAGCACTCAAAAGCTGGAGCAAACTGGTTATTTCAGTGTTAATGGTTACCATCGGGGTGGAGATGCTGATCAGAATGGTTATCAAACTCGGTGGGATATTCAGTACTCCGAGTTATTTTTGGGGCGCGACCATATTAGCCGCAGCAACCAGCATCCCTGATCTCTTTGTTAGTGTCAAAGCGGCTCAACGTAAACTCAGTTCGGCAAGTTTAACCAACGCTTTTGGCAGTAATATTTTCGACTTGTTGGTTGTATTGCCCGTTGGTGTCATCATTGCTGGGGCAGTAGGCTTTAACTACCCTCGAATTATTCCTATGATGATGTTTTTAGTATTTGCTACGGTGGCTTTCATAATAATGGCACGCAGTAAGTCCGAGTTGACTAACAATAACGGCAAGGTTCTGCTGTTGCTATATCTCGGGTTTATTATCTGGATGGGAACAGAGTACATCGGTATCGGTGGCGCCATCACTGTTAGTTGAAATGATTCAATCGGCAGTAGCAAGTTAAGTCATAAAATACATGAAATATAAAGATATATAAATAAAACATATGGATGGTGACTTGAATCAGTAACCTTTCACCATTCATATCATGCTTTAAAAATTATCGAAGAAAGTGACAATATGATTTTAGTGCCGAGTACTTTCTTAGAGTAGCGAGCGGATCACATATTGCAAAATTCCCCCGTGTCGAAAATACTCAAACTCATTGGGTGTATCAATTCGGATATCTGTATCGAAACTGAATTTAGTGTCATCATCTCTAGTTACATGAACCTTGGCCTGCTTTTGTTTAGCTCCAACGGCTTCGATAGAAAACTGCTCTGTACCATTTAATTTAAAAGTATGCGCCCCCTCCCCTGAAATAAACTGTAAAGGTAAAATACCCATACCTATTAGATTGGAACGATGAATACGTTCATACGTTTCTGCTATTACCGCCTTTACACCTAATAATAGCGGACCTTTTGCAGCCCAGTCTCGAGAGCTGCCCGTTCCGTATTCTTTGCCAGCAATAACAATAGTAGCCACGTTATCAGCAATATATTGCTGAGCGGCTGCAAAAACCGTCATTTGCTCACCGCCGGGTTGTTTTCGAGTGAAACCACCTTCTGTTCCGGGCGCTAACTCATTACGCAGCCTGATGTTTGCAAACGTACCACGCATCATAACTTCATGATTGCCACGGCGTGAACCATAGGAGTTAAAGTCTTTTGGGTTGACGTCGTTAGCCCTCAAATACTCAGCTGCAGGTGTGTCGTTACCAATTGCGCCAGCCGGGGAAATATGATCAGTAGTAACACTGTCAGCTAACTTTAATAAACAACGCGCGTTTTCAATTGTTTTGATAGGCTCAGGATTAACCCGCATATTGGTAAAAAAACTAGGTTTTTTTACGTAGCTGCTGTCAGGCCAATTATAAATGTCAGCATCGACCGTTTCTAAGTTTTGCCACACTTCATCACCTTCATAAATACTGCCATACTTATCGATAAACATCGTCTTATTGACCACTTCTGTGACTATTTTTTGTATGTTTTCTTGGCTTGGCCATAAATCTCTTAGATAAACAGGTTTACCATCACGACTTGTGCCGAGAGGTTCTTTGGTAATATCAATGTTCATATTACCGGCAATAGCATAAGCAACCACCAACGGTGGCGAGGCTAAGTAATTTGCCTTTACTTCAGAATGAATTCGACCTTCAAAATTACGGTTGCCTGATAACACCGAGGTGACAATTAACTTACCTTCTCTGATGGCATCAGAAATCGGTACTGGCAATGGGCCAGAATTACCAATACAAGTGGTACAACCATATCCGACTAAGTTGAAACCCATCTTATCAAGTTCTTTTGTTAAACCGGCTTTATTTAAATATTCTGTCACCCCCTGTGAGCCAGGCGCAAAACTTGTTTTCACCCAAGGCTTAACTGTAAGACCTAACTCATTGGCTTTTTGAGCAACTAATGCAGCAGCCACTAACACCGAGGGATTAGAGGTATTGGTAC
>NZ_CAJXPA010000153.1 GCF_913058035.1 uncultured Paraglaciecola sp.
GGTATGTCACGTAAACAATTGTTAGAGTGCTTTGGAAATGGCTTAAAAGGATTGGTGGTTACTTCGGTCATATTAATGTTTGCCTTAACCATAGGTGTGCTAAGCAAACAGTTGGGTGGATGGATTTATTTGGTTGAATCTTTGGGCGAACACATTCCATATTGGTGTTTACCCATAATCTTACAACTTATGACCATGGTTATCGCGTTTTCAACCGGTACCAGTTGGGGCACATACGCCATCGCTTTTCCCTTAGGTTTGCCTCTGGCATGGACTATTGCCCAGAGCCAGGGCTTAGATAATCCCGAACTGTTTATGATGGTCTGTTTTGCAACTATTTTAAATGGCAGTGTATACGGTGACCAATGCTCACCTATCTCAGACACTACTATTTTGAGCTCTATGACAACAGGTTGCGACTTAATGGATCATGTGAAGTCGCAGATCGTGCCAGCAACCTATGCGGCGCTCTTCGCTGGTTTTTTGTGGACTGCTACCGTTTTGCTTTTCGCTTAACAGTAATATTTATTCAACTTCGATCCATCTCTGTTTGTGGTCACTTTTTTGAAGTTCAGGCTTGAAGGGGGTCGAACATCAAACTTATGTATAGCCAACTTTTTCTAGACAAAAAAATTGTCTTAAATTTGGCTCATGTAACTCATGTAATCTAATCTGATATAGTTCAAACAATGCTAAAAACGTATTAAAAACTGTGATGTAAGGTTCAAATTAGAAATTAACAGTATGATAATCATCTCATTATTTAAATTCACACTTTAGGTTTGTCTGTAAATACTCAGCTAATATACTCAAACCTTAGCTGTGTTTCGCCGTCAACCTGTACTGTTTCAATGAACATACTTAAAGGCCTAACCCATAAACTTTTTGCACCGTAAAGAGGGCGATAAACGACTAATTCGGTTTCATCTTCCGAATGTATAGCTACACCAATCACTTCATATTCATTACCTTTATAATGACGGTAACGTCCTATTCTTAATGACATAATTACTCCTAGCTGTTTAAGATTTGTTAATGTTATGCGGTATAGTGTTTTTGTCTGTTTTGTTGCCATGTAATTACTATCAATTGAACCGCAATAATCGCAAAGCTAGCAATCAATAAACCGCGCCAATCAATTAGATTGAGAAATACGCCTGCACTTAGTGCCGCAGTAGCTTGACAACCAAATACTAAAAATTCATTCAAACCTTGGACTTTAAATCTTTCATTAGGTTGATAGCTCTGTGATAATAAAACGGTGCCGCCAACAAATAAAAAATTCCATCCAATACCTAATAAAACCAATGCGCACCAATAACTTAACCATTCGCTGCCTGTTAGTGCAATGATGATAGTGGCGGTATAGGTGGTTAAGCCTAAGGTGATAATATTTGAAGTACCTAACTTACTGATTAACCATCCACTAAATAGTGATGGAAAAAACATCGCAAAAATATGACTTTGGATCACCCATTTTGTATCTTGCAAAGAATAAGTCTCGTGAACATGCATATGCAATGGTGTTGCTGTCATGATAAAACTCATCAAAGCGTAACCTACCACCGATGCGGAAACGGCAAGTATGAATACTGGCTGACGTGTTATGACACTTAATTTTCGTCCGCTAAGCGAAGAATCCTCTGTAAGAATGTGAGTATTGTCAATTTGAGTAAATAGCAAGCTGCACAATAACAATAAAGCGGCTGTTAAATAAAATCCTCCGACAAAGTCTTGGTCCGAAAAAAATTGACCAAGAGTCACTAATTCTGGGCCCAAGATAGCGGCAACTAATCCGCCCAACAATACAGTGGAAGCGGCTTTAGGTATCAACTCAACGTTGACTGATTCCATGGCTGCAAATCGTATTTGTTGAATTGCAGACATCATCAAACCCAATAAAAAAGCAGATAATACTACCCCCCAAAAGCTATTATTGGCAATGCTTGCAGCGGCTAACAGTGCCACTAGCGACCCTAGAACAGTTGACATAATGAAAACTGGTTTTCTACCAAAGTGCTGCATTAAACGTGTGATAGGTACCACACCACAAGCAGTGCCTACAATACTCATGGCTAAAGGAAGAGTTGACCATTTTGGCTCTGGTGTAAGTTGGGCACCTAAAACACCGCCTGCAAGAACCAGCATAGTGCCTGCACTCAAAGCTAAAGCTTGGATTAAAGTTAATAACCAAACGTTATTGGGCATTTTTTGCACAAATCAATTTCCTTGTTATCTTGATGTAGAAATATCTGTGCTTAGTGTAACTATTTACAGGATTTTATTCTTCGGAAGATGAAAACAAAAAAGCTAACTGCTTTGTTTCTTCAGCTTCTGCTAAAGCAACATGAAGCCCCACCAATCTAATGCCCCTATTAGCCTGGCGCGAAAGACCCTCAGATAATAGCTTAAGAAAGTACTGTTTATCTAATACCTGACATCTATGCTCAACGGTTGTTTGTTGGAAATCACAAAACTTGAGCTTTATGCCCTGACTCTGAATGTTAGCTTGAGACTTTTTTAGTCGTTGCTCTAATAAGGGGAAAAGATTGTTAATCATTTTGACACATTCATCCCGTGAGTGAATGTCTTCAGCTAAAGTTCTTTCTACTCCTACTGATTTGCGTTGTCTGGCAAGGCTTAGGTTGCGGTCATCTAATCCATGGCTTCTATCCCATATCACTAAACCAAACTTACCAAACCGTTTGATTAAGTCTTCAAAAGGAAACTGGCGTACATCAGCACAGCTATAAAGTCCCATATTATTTAACTTAGTAAGTGTGACTTTACCGACGCCCGGGATTTTCCCAAGGGGTAATGCAACCACAAAGGCATCTAATTTATCCGGTGTAATGACGCAGATGCCATTGGGCTTATTTTCATCACTGGCAATTTTGGCAACAAATTTACAAGGTGCAACTCCTGCTGAAGCAGTGAGTTGTGTTTCTTCAAATATGGTTCGTCTTATATCTTCGGCAATTAAGGTAGCGCTACCCGAGAACAAGGTACAATCAGACACATCTAAATAGGCTTCGTCTAATGAAAGGGGTTCTACCTTGTCTGTGTATCTGCTGAATATTTCGCGTATCTGTAGGGATATTTCACTGTATAAAGCCATCCTGCCCGGGGCTAACACTAATTCAGGACATAGCTTCAAGGCGTGAGCCGTGGCCATCGCTGATCGTACGCCATAGGTTCGAGCTTGATAATTACAGGTCGATATTACACCGCGCCTATCAGTACTTCCGCCGATGGCAAGTGGCACATTCCGATATTCTGGGTTGTCTCGCATCTCAACGGCTGCGTAATAACAGTCCATATCGATGTGAATGATTTTGCGCAAATAATAAGCCAACAATTCACTGTATATATAATCAGCATTTTGCCGGAATATTAAAATATATCAATGTAAAAACGTCATAATAGCTAACGTTTTCATTAGTTTTCATTAGTTTTGATTTATTTGAATTGGATTAAAGAATTTGGTCCTTTTTCCATTGATTTAGTTTAGCTTCTCTAGCTTGAACTTTTTCTAGTCGCATTTTCTTTCTATCACAAGGTTCTGGACAATCACAAGCTTTAGCTATGCCTAGAGCGCCTAATCCCCCACAACTGCCAGCAATGGTTTTTTGTTGAAATATATAGCCTACCGACATGGCGACTACTACGACTATAAAAAATATAAATGCAAAAATAAAGGTACTCAAACCTGTCTCCAAAAAAATCGATATCAACGTGGTGTGGTTTTAATGAACAATGACATGTTGCTCAAATTTAGAACTAGTATACTCGGTAAAACCGTCCTTTTCTTTAGTAATTAGTAACACTGCTATACCGTCCTTTTCTGCCAATTCTAATGCTTTTTCTTTACCCATCACATTCAGTGCTGTTGCCAAACCATCGGCTGTCATAGAGGAAGCATGAATCACCGTGACAGACACTAGATTATGTTTAATGGGATAACCAGTGGTTGGATTGATTAAGTGTGAATAGCGAACTCCATTTTGCTCATAGTAGTTACGATAGTCCCCTGATGTAGCGACTGCATTGTCACCAACGCTAATAATTTTTTGTATTGAACGTTGTTCCGTTTCGGGCTTTTCGATGGCAATTTTCCATGGTTTACCCGAGGCTTTTTGACCAGCTAATCGCATCTCGCCACCTATTTCTACAAGGTAGTTGTTTATGCTGAAGGTCTGTAATAGTTCTGCAAGCTTGTCAACAGCGTAACCTTTAGCAATAGTTGATAAATCTATATATAGGTCAGGATGGCTTTTACTGGCCCAAGTTGTCCCAATCTTTAATTTGTCTAATCCAACTTTTTGTCGTGTTGTGTCAATCAATTTTTCAGTTGGAACTTTCTCCGGACGATTTTGTGGACCAAATCCCCAAAGATTGACCAATGGTCCTATCGTTACATCTAACAATCCAGCACTCATAACACCCAAACGTTTTGCTTCAATTAATACATCCAAAGTTTGTGCTGACATAGGAAAAGGCTCAACGCTCCTCCACTGATTAAACCTGCTTAGTTCAGAATCTTTGATATAGGTCGACATTAATTGATTGATATTGAGTAAAGATTGGTCAATCTCTCGTTTTAATTTTTGCTGTTCTACGCCATCTACAGATACAAACTTTACATTATATGTGGTTCCCATTGTTGGGCCTGATATGTATGTTTCTTGGTTTTTAGGCGATGAGCAAGCCATTAGGATTGTAAAAATAATAACAATCAAAATTCTGATGTTAAAAATCGTTTGCATACTTTATTTCGAACCTATAGAAAAAAGGGACATATAGCCCCTTTAAAAAATTAATATTAATACTGCGTTAAGGTTATCCGCCGAAGTCATCTAACATGATGTTCTCGTCTTCCACACCTAATTCTTTAAGCATATTAATAACAGCCGCATTCATCATGGGTGGTCCGCACATGTAGAACTCACAATCTTCAGGAGCTGGATGGTCCTTTAGATAATTTTTCAACAATACGTTATGAATAAAGCCTGTGTCACCTTCCCAATTATCTTCAGGCTGAGGGTCCGATAAGGCAACATGCCATTTAAAATTATCGTTCTCTTTTTGCAACATATCGAAATCTTCTACGTAAAACATTTCGCGCAAAGATCTAGCCCCGTACCAAAATGTAATTGGACGTGTGGTATTTATTCTGCGTAATTGGTCAAATATGTGCGAACGCATTGGTGCCATACCTGCACCACCACCAACAAATACCATCTCAGCAGGGCTCTCTTTTGCGTAGAACTCACCAAATGGACCTGAAATAGTTGCTTTATCACCTTCTTTCAAGCTCCATATATAAGAAGACATCTTCCCTGCTGGTAACGTAAGGTTGTTAGGTGGCGGTGAAGCGACTCGCACATTCAACATAATAATACCTGCTTCTTCAGGATAATTAGCCATTGAATAAGCCCGAATAGTTTCATCTTCAACTTTTGACTCAATATTGAAGAAACCAAACCTTTCCCAATCACCTCGGTACTCTTCAGGAATATCAAAATCTTTGTACTTAACATGATGAGGTGGCGCTTCAATTTGAATATAACCACCCGCTCGGAAAGGAACACTCTCGCCATTAGGTATCTTTAAGACAAGCTCTTTGATGAAAGTGGCTTTGTTATCATTTGAAACAACTTCACAATCCCACTTTTTGATTCCAAAAATTTCTTCTTCTAACTCAATGTCCATATTTTCTTTAATAGATACCTGACAAGATAATCGACAGCCTTGCTTAGCCTCTTTTTTGCTAATATGGTCTACCTCAGTTGGTAGGAGTTCTCCACCACCGGCTTTGATATCGACACGGCATTGGCCACATGTGCCTCCACCGCCACAAGCTGAAGAAACAAATATACCAGCGTTGGCCAAAGCGCCTAAAAGCTTGTCACCCGGCTGAGCTGTGATGGATGCTTCAGCACCACCATTAATTGTAATGGTTATTTCACCTTCTGGTACCAATTTAGATTTTGCAAACATGATGATAAACACTAACGCTAAAACTATGGCGATAAACATTCCCACACCAAGATAAATTTCATTCGGATTCATTTAATTATTCCTCAAAGTGTCGTTTACAGTGCAATGCCGGTAAATGATTGGAAACCAAGTGCCATCAATCCAGTAATCATAAATACTGAACCCAAACCTCGTATACCTTCCGGCATGTCTGCATATTTAAGTTTTTCACGAACCGCGGCAAGTAAGGTGATCGCTATCGCCCAACCTAATCCACTACCTATACCGTAAACAATACTTTCACTGAAGTTATATTCGCGTTGTATTGCGAATGCAACACCACCAAAAATCGCACAATTTACTGTGATAAGGGGCAAGAAAATCCCAAGTGCGTTATATAATGCAGGAAAAAACTTATCTAACGTCATTTCCAATATTTGCACCAATGCAGCTATTACGCCTATAAAAGTCAAAAAGCTCAAAAAGCTTAAATCTGCTTCTGGGAAACCAGCCCAGTCAAGTGCTCCCGGCGCTAAGATATTTACGAATATCACCTGATTAACAGGCACCGAAATTCCTAAAACGACTATAACCGCAACACCTAAACCCATAGCGGTCTTGACTTTTTTGGATACGGCCAAAAAAGTACACATACCTAAGAATAGTGACAAAGCCATGTTTTCAATAAAAACAGATTTTACAAAAATACTAATATAATGTTCCATGAATTATCCCTTTGGCTCGACTTGAGCTGGACGTATAGTTCTGATTGCCCAGATTAGGCCTCCAATCAAAAAGAATGAGCTGAAAGGTAAAATCAGTAAACCATTACCCTGATACCAGCCTCCATCTTGAACTAAAGGTAATATTTCAAAACCTAACAACGTACCAAAACCGAATAACTCTTTGATAGTTCCGATAATGATTAACACCATGGAATAACCAATGCCGTTACCAAGACCATCGAGGAAAGACATAAATGGTGGACTTTTCATAGCGTAGGCTTCTGCACGTCCCATAACGATACAGTTGGTAATAATTAAACCAACAAACACCGAAAGCTGCTTCGATATCTCGTATGAGTAAGCTTTCAACACTTGGTCAACTACAATTACCAAAGAGGCAATAATAGTCATCTGAATAATAATCCTTACGCTCGAGGGTATATGATTTCGAATAAGTGAGATAAACAAGTTAGAAAACGCCGTTACTGTGGTCAATGCCAGCGACATAACCAAGGCGGTTTCTAATTTGGTAGTGATTGCCAAGGCTGAGCAAACGCCCAGCACTTGCAATGCTATTGGGTTATTGTTTAAGACTGGTCCAAACAAGACCTTTTTCATTTCTTTAATTTCAGTCATTGTGTGAATCCCTTACGATTTCCAAGTCTGATTTTTAAGATATGGCCCGAAGCCATTCTTACCCGCCCAGTAAGTCAATGTGTTTTCCACACCGTTACTGGTTAGTGTAGCGCCTGAAAGCGCATCAACTGCGTACTGGTCGCTCGAGTTATCACCTTTGTTAACTTCAATAGCTACTTCGCCATCATCAAACAACTTTTTACCGTTCCATTTAGCTTTCCAGCTAGGGTTTTGTATCTCACCGCCCAAACCTGGAGTCTCTTTGTGTTGATAATAAATCAGTTCGCGTACGGTATTTCCATCGGCATCAATCGCTAAGAGCCCATACATCAAGTCCCATAGGCCGCTACCATGGACTGGCAGTACCAATCGAGTGACTTTTCCTACAGCATTTTTGACTAAATAAATATTTGCAATGCTGGCTCGTTGTTTAAAACCTACATTATTGTCATTGACTTCAACTGAAAACTTAGGATTTTTGGCCTCTTTATACATGTCGTAACCATCTTTTGGCTCATCTACATACTCGCCTGTTTCAAGGTTAATAAAGCGTTCTTCAATAAACTTATCAAACGTTCCAGAAATGTCACCAGCAGCTACGTCTATCAATCCTGCTGCTTCGACAATGTTTGATTGCTTGTCTATTGCCGCGTTAGTTTCTTGTAAGTCACGTAAGCCAACAGCTGCGCTTGATACAATAATTGAGCAAACTAAACATACAGCAACCACAACACCTACGGTTTTACCAAGCGTTTCTTTTTTAGCCGACACGTGCGATCCTCCGTTTTATATTGCTTTGGGCAACAAAATAATCGAACAAAGGTGCCCACAAGTTAGCGAACAGTATTGCTAACATAATACCTTCAGGAAAAGCCGGATTCAGAACACGGATCATTACCGTCATGCAACCAATTAAAATACCATAAGCCCATTTCCCTTGATTTGTAAATGCTGCTGACACAGGGTCGGTTGCCATGAAGAACATACCAAAGGCCATACCTCCGATCACCATGTGCCAGTACCAAGGCATAGCAAACATCGGATTAGATGCACTTCCTACAAGATTTAAGAGGCTTGAAAACAGGAATACACCTAAAGCCACACCTAACACAATTCGCCATGAAGCTATTCGCATATAGATAATAAATAGCCCACCGATTAAGATAGCTAACGACGACACTTCGCCCATAGAACCTTGAATGTTACCCAAAAATGCGTCAAACCAATCAGCATTTAGGCTCCAATCAGTAACAGAACCATTGGCCGCTTGGCTTAGCCACGTTGCGCCTGAATATCCATCTGCAGCTGTCCAAATTGAATCACCTGAAATTTGTGCAGGGTAAGCAAAATACAAAAATGCACGACCAGACAATGCTGGATTTAAAAAGTTACGTCCAGTACCACCAAATATCTCTTTCGCTATAACAATGCCAAAAGTAATACCTAAAGCTGCTTGCCATAGAGGAATGGTGGCAGGAAGAGTAAGCGAGAATAAAACTGAAGTAACAAAAAATCCTTCGTTAATTTCATGTTTTCTTACAGAAGCAAATAACACTTCCCAAAATCCACCTACAGCAAATACAGTGGCGTAAACTGGCACAAAGAAACAAGCTCCATATAACATCAAGCCAATCCAGCTAGTGTTAGCGTCAAGCTGACCTCCAAGCATCTCAAATAGCCCCGCTTGCCAGAATGCGGTGGCTGTATCAGCCCAAACTGCGCCTTCTGTAACTATAGCGTTCTGTGCTTGTTGTCCAATGTTAAACATGCCAAAGAACATGGCTGGGAAGGTTGCCATCCACACAAAGATCATAATTCGTTTTAAATCGATACTGTCTTTTACGTGAGTGTTCGCCTTGGTAACTGTTCCAGGCGTATAAAAAATGGTCGCTGCCGCTTCATACAAGGCATAAAATTTTTCATATTTTCCACCCGCTTCAAAATTAGGTTCGATTTTTTCTAAATATACTTTTAAGCCCATCATTAACCCTCCTTCTCAATCTGATCTAAACATTCTCGCAGGATCGGCCCATAGTTATATTTGCCAGGGCAAACATAAGTACATAGTGCTAAATCTTCTTCGTCTAACTCCAAACAGCCCAGAGTTTGAGCGCTATCTGTATCGCCAGAAATGATGTCTCTCAATAGTAAAGTAGGCAAAATGTCTAGCGGCATGATACGTTCATAATTACCTATGGGAACCATAGAACGATCAGAGCCATTTGTTGTGGTAGTCATGCCAAATAGTTTTTTAGGACTGAAGTGACCAAAATAAGCACGCGTCACTGAGTGTTGGTTAACACCTGGTTTAATCCAACCAAACAATTCTTTTTCACGACCTTCGCGCAAAATAGACACTTGATTGTGAAACCTACCTAGATAACCGTGCACACCATGGGCGTGATTACCTTGCAGTACTGAGCCAGACAAAATGCGCATTTCGCCATCATTGGCTTCATTAGCGGTAAGTTCAGCAATATCAGCACCTAACAATGTACGCACCAAGCGTGGATTTTTTGCCTCAGGACCACCCAAAGCCACAACTTTTCGGTTGTCTAATTCACCTGTTGTAAATAAGCTGCCAATTGCTAAAACGTCTTGGTAGCCTACATGCCATACTTTTTTACCTTGTCCTACTGCATCTAGGTAATGTATGTGCGTTCCCACTAGACCTGCAGGGTGAACCCCAGAAAACTCGTTCACTTCAACATTGGCATCGCCAGTAGTAACGTCAGCTCCAGGTGCTTTGTTAACGTACACTTTACCATCTGTTAGACGGCTGATAACCTGCAAACCAGTAGTAAAATCTTCACTACGCTCAGCAATAATTATCTGAGGATCAGCAGCCAAAGGGCTGGTATCCATCACACTAACAAATATTGAATGTGGTTTTGAGTCAAGTGCGGGAGATTTGCTAAAAGGACGGGTTCTAAAAGCCGTCCACATACCAGAATCAACTAAATTCTCTTGTATTTTAGCCGTATCTAATGTCGCAAGTTCGGTCGTATTATATTTAGCAAATACTTCACTTTCATCACCTTCAACCTGGATCACCACAGATTGCAAAATACGTTTTGCACCACGATTGACGGCAATAACATTACCAGCTGCGGGAGCGGTGAATTTCACGCCAGGATTCTTTTTATCTTCAAAAAGCATCTGGCCTTTCTTCACTTTATCGCCCTCTTGGACATGCATTGTTGGGCGCATTCCAATATATTCTTCACCCAAAATAGCGACTCTGGTAACAGAGTTTCCATCTTGAATAACTTGTTCTGGCGCTCCCTGAATAGGAAGGTCTAACCCTTTAGTAATTTTTATCATACGCAATAGCACTACTCTAAATTAATACACAGCACCATTAGACTCTTTTACTGCAGTAGTCCATGTGTAAATTAGTAAGAAAAACCTAATGGTGATGAGTATCGTTAATCGATGACTAATTAATAAGCAACAAACATATTATGTAATTTAGCTGCAACTGTGCAGAGGTGTCTGAACTTCATTAAATTAGGTGTTTTACAAAATTGATATACACAAATGCAAAAAACGCCAACGTTCAGAAGGTAATTTTAGCATTATCCTGAGTGTTTCTTCCACGCTATTTGCAGTTAAAGTATATT
>NZ_CAJXPA010000154.1 GCF_913058035.1 uncultured Paraglaciecola sp.
AATATAACTTGTGCCTTATTCATAAACCTTTAGTTATAAAGATCTCAAGCGCTTATTCCTGAGGACCTAAACTTTAACTTTGTTGGACCTTATTTAATGCCAGCAATATAAGCAGCAACAGCCGTCATTTCTGAATCAGACATACGAGCCGCAACATTGCGCATAGTTTTGCCCGTATCGTTGGCTCGTGAACCTTCTCGAAATTTTTGTAATTGAGACACAATATAATCAGGTTGTTGACCCTTCAGCGAAGGCCAGGCTGCTGCTGCATTCCCTGAACCATTAGGTCCATGGCAAGCCATACAAGCAGGTACTGATATTTCAGTAATGCCGCCACGGAAGATACTTTCACCTTTTGCGATTAGTTTATCGTCAAATTTTATTGGCTTAAGTTCCAGACTCTGGTAGTAAGCAGCGACATCTTGTATGTCGGTTTCGGTGGCAAGAATACCTGCCATACCTTGCATTGTTGCGTTGACGCGTGCACCTGATTTGTAATCGTTTAATTGCTTTGCTAGGTAAGAAGCATGTTGACCAGCTAAGCTCGGCCAAGTACCACTCATACTATTACCATCTGCACCATGACAACCAGCACAAGCGGCACTTTTTGATTTGCCAGCTAGAATATCTGCTGCGTACGAGGTAAGTGACATTAAACTGAATAATACAATTACAATAGCTCTGGTACAGCTCGATTTCATGACTTCTCCTAATTATTATTGATGCGGATTCGGAATTTTGGACAATAACCTATATTATACACCAGCTCCCCATTCAACTTGAGTATAAAGACCTATTTATGAGTAATTTGTTCCAACAGGCCCAGTATTTAACCAGTGCCTTCGAATTATCCCAGATCTTGCCTGACGAGGGTAGGGAAGTTGCTTTCGCAGGGCGGTCTAATTCGGGAAAGTCTAGTGCTATTAATTGCCTGACACATCAGAAGAAATTATGCAAAACGAGCAAAACGCCTGGACGAACTCAGCTTATTAATTTTTTTGGTATTGAAGAGAGCAGACGCTTGGTTGACCTGCCTGGTTATGGTTTTGCTAAGGTTCCCACTAAGTTAAGAGAGCATTGGGGCACTGTGCTTTCTACCTTTTTGCTCGAGCGTAAGGCTCTAGAAGGTCTTGTCATAGTGGTCGATATTCGTCGAGGTATTAGCGACATAGATCAAGCCTTGATTGATTTGGCTGGACATCAAATCGATTTACACATTCTTCTAACCAAATCCGATAAATTGTCCAAAGCGGCTATTAGTAAAACCATGTCTGCTGTTAAAAGAAGTCTTGGTGATGAAAGGCACTCCGTTTCTAGTTTATCAATTTTAAACCGCCAAGGATTAGATCAATTGGAAACAAAGTGCGCTGAGTGGCTAGCTCTAGGTTGATTTACTCTTTATCTCAAAACTAGAGCATCAACTTGGTAGCAAGTAATAAATCCTTATATTTTTTTCTAATCATCGTTGATGCTGTGTAATTATACGATGGATTGTAGCTAATATATAAAAAAACCCTGATAGTAAAACTATCAGGGAAATTGGTTGAACCGGATGGGGTTCCGGAACATTATTCGTCCATAAGAGGGAGAACGAACAATGGCGTATCGGGCAATAACGCCTTTTAATTGACACTTAGCTTTTGACTAAGTTCCCATTATCACTCTTTTGTTATCATTTATTCCTTTAAGTGTATTTTATTATTTTGTTAGCCGCTTTTTATTAGTGTGCTTCATGCCAATTAACACCAACACCAGCATCAACTTCTAATCTCACTGCTAGGTCGGCAGCACCCGTCATTAGTGTTGAAATTTCTGCTTGTGTGCGCTCAATGTCGTTACTAGCTACTTCAAAAACCAGTTCGTCGTGAACCTGCATAATCATTTTAGTATTATCACCGTCTGCCTTTAGCCAATGATGTACTGAAATCATTGCTCGCTTTATGATGTCGGCAGCAGTGCCTTGCATCGGTGCATTGATCGCGGTTCGCTCTGCATATTGACGCAGCATTGCTTTACTCGCATTAATATCAGGTAAGTACAAACGACGACCAAAAACAGTCTCAACAAATCCTTCATCGTGAGCGCGTTGTTTGGTTTCATCCATATATCGACGCACACCAGGATAGCGTTCAAAATAAGTATTGATATAGGCCTGAGCTTCGTTACGCCCGATGTTAAGTTGATTACCCAATCCAAATGCTGACATGCCGTAAATCAAACCAAAGTTGATGGCTTTAGCCGCACGACGCTGCTCGGCATCAACGGTTTCTATTGGTGCACCAAATACCTCGGAAGCTGTTGCCCTATGAACATCAATTCCTTTATCAAAAGCTTCAAGCAAACTTTCATCCGCTGACAAGTGAGCCATGATGCGAAGTTCTATCTGCGAATAGTCGAGTGCCAAAACACTATTACCTGGTTTTGCTATAAACGCTTCTCTTATTCGGCGCCCTTGCGTTGTTCGAACGGGTATATTTTGTAAATTAGGATTGGTTGAAGATAGCCGGCCTGTTGATGCAATGGCCTGTTGATAAGAAGTGTGAACTCGGCCAGTCGATAAATTTATCTCTTTAGGCAGTTTGTCGATATAGGTTGTCTTTAATTTATTCAGACTGCGGTGTTCTATTATCAAAGCCGGTATTTCATAGTCACGCGCTAATTCTTCCAATACAGATTCAGCAGTCGAGGGCTGACCTTTGGGTGTTTTGCGTAAAATAGGTAAACCTAATTTGTCATAAAGAATGACCTGTATCTGTTTTGGAGAGCTTAAGTTAAACGACTCTCCAGCCTTGTCATAAACTGAGGCTTCAATTATTGCTAACTGAGCATCAACCTCAACACCTTGTGCCTGTAATTTTTCGCGATCGATTAAGACGCCATTTTGTTCAATTTTAAGGAGCACTTCTACTAAAGGTAATTCAATGGTTTGGTAGACATTTTTTAAGCCCGGCTCGGCTTGCAGTTGTTTGTTCAGATGATTGTAGAGCTGATATGTAATATCAGCATCTTCGGCCGCATATTTGGTGGCTTCGACTATGTCAATATTATCAAAGGTAACCTGTTTTACACCTTTTCCAGCAATGTCTTCAAAATGAATGGTTTCGTGGTTTAGATAATATTTCGCTAGTGCATCCATGTTATGACGAGTCGCAGTTGAGTTGAGGACGTAGGATTGCAGCATCGTATCCTGCGCAATGCCTTCCATGTGAATGTCTTCACCAATAAAAATATGGCCATCATATTTAATGTTTTGACCAATTTTTCTAATATTAGGGTTTTCCAGTATTGGTTTAAGGGCGGCAAGAACGTCTTTCTTTTTAAGTTGTGATGGAACACCTTCATAGTTATGGCAAAGTGGTATGTAACAGGCTTTTCCAGCTTCAATACAAATCGAAATGCCGACCAGCTCTGCCACCATATACTCCACACTGGTGGTTTCGGTATCAATCGCAAACAGTTGACTCGCTTGCAGTAACGCCAACCATTTTTCAAAAGCATCGGTGGTAAGAACGCATTCGTATTCATCAGCTTTGTTTGATTCAACCTGAACTATTGGTGCATCCGATTGTTCTGGCTGTGAATTAATTAAATCATCGTACCAACGATTAAAACCAAATTGCTGATAGAAGGCGGCGAGGGTACTGATGTCTGTCTCCGACTGTATTAGTTCATCTATCTCGACCTCCGTCTCGCAGTCTAATTTTATTGTAGCCAATTCATAAGACATTGGCAGGAAATCTAACGAATCTCGTAAGTATTCGCCGACCTTTCCTTTGATTTCATCGGCGTGGTCCATAACACCTTGTAAGCTATGGTATTGGGCCAGCCACTTGGCCGCTGTTTTAGGGCCAACTTTTGGGACTCCCGGAATATTGTCTGAGGTATCACCCATGAGTGCCAGATAGTCGATTATTTGATCGGGTTTTACCTGAAATTTTTCAGGCACTGTATCGACTGTCATTAACTGGTTGTTCATAGTATTAATGAGGCGTACGTTTTCGTTCACCAGTTGAGCCATGTCCTTGTCACCCGTTGATATTAAAACTTCATATCCAGCTTTTACTGCAGCGACTGCCATGGTGCCTATAACGTCATCCGCTTCGACTCCTGCAATGCTGATTAAGGGTAAACCCTGTGCTTTAATGATTTGATGCAGGGGTTCAATTTGAACTCTGAGTTCGTCTGGCATTGGAGGGCGATTGGCTTTATATAATTCATATATGTCATTACGAAAGGTTTTACCTTTAGCATCAAACACAACGCCAATATTGTCCGGTTTTTCGTCCATGATTAGTTTGCGTAGCATATTCAATACGCCATAAATTGCTCCGGTCGGATGGCCATCAAAGGTCAATGGCGGCATACCGTGGAAAGCTCGGAACAAATAGGAACTTCCGTCGACTAATACTAGTTTTTTTCGATTTTCTTGATTCATATTGATGCGCTACAATGCCGCCCCTGAAGAATGTCGTTAAAAATTTCCGAGAGCTAATTTTTTGAATTTGATCTTTAATAATATCACAGCTGTTCACCTTTATGCTGCGCCAAACTATTGGTGCCTTTGATGTCTGTCTATACAAAGGTTGAGCCTGATGAGCTATTTACTTTCCTACAGCGCTACTCTATAGGCAAATTAATTCACTATGCCGGTATCAGTGCTGGGGTTACAAACACTAACTACTGGCTAGAAACAGAAATGGGTCAATATGTGCTTACCCTATTTGAGCATCTTGATAATGCAGGCCTTGATTACGTACTTGGCTTACAACATCACCTCGCTGACAAAGGGGTTAATTGCACAGCTCCAATAGTCGACAATGAAGGACTGCTATTTTCGCCTTTAAATCACAAGCTGGCTACTATTGTTAATCGAATTCCAGGGTCTGTTTGTCGAAACCCTGCTGTTGATCAGTGTCGCCAGATTGGCGCTGAACTTGCAAGATTTCATCTGGCTGGTCTCAGCTACAAAAACCATAAATCTAATAGTCGTGGCCTTAACTGGTGGAAATCGATTTCTCAACAATTGCATGATGTATTAGATGACGCTGATCTAAACCTGATTAATCTGGTCATTGAGGATTTTGAACTGACTGATTTGGCCGACCTGCCACAGGGCGCATTACACGGCGATTTATTTCACGACAATGTGTTATTTGATGGCGATTGTTTGGGTGGTATTATTGATTTTGACTACGCCTGCTACGATTATCTGATCTACGATATGGCCGTTACCGCTAATGATTGGTGTATTGACAGTGAAGGTGCACTACTGCCAGAAAAAATGTCGAGTTTTATTGCGGCTTATAATGAGGTTAGGCTGTTACAAGCGTGTGAACTTACAGCGTTGCCAATAATGCTTGAAGTAGCGGCTTTACGTTTTTGGCTTTCTCGACTTCATGATTTTAATTTTCCACTTAAAGGTGAATTGACCTTCGTTAAAGACCCGGTTGAGTTCAGAAAAATGCTGCTATTGAGGAGAGAAAAGCCTATCTCATTTACCAACACAAAAACTGGAAAATATAGTTCCGAGTAAGTCATCAGAGGTAAACTCGCCCGTTATTTCGTTGAGGTGTTGTTGGGTAATACGTAAGTCTTCTGCCATTAATTCGCCTGAATGTGTCTCGGTAAAAATTAAATGGGCTTGATTAAGGCTTGCTTGAGCGCTGATTAAAGCTTCCACGTGTCTTCGTCTGGCTAATATTGTCTGGTTATCTAGATTATAATCAGAATCTTTTCCAACGATTAAATCAATCAGGGCGTCGATTCCCTCTCCACTTTTGGTTGAGATAAAGTAATCACTAACTTTCAATTCAGTCGGTTTAGCGAGTAGATCTGACTTACTGAAAATTAAATGATAGTTGGATGATACTAAGGCCTCGACTATTTTTTGATCGTCTGGCGTTAGACCAAGATTACCATCGACCAATAGTATTATTGTATCGGCTTTGTCAATTTCCAACCAGGCTCTTTTGATGCCTTCTTGTTCGACGAGGTTATCAGAGGCACGTAATCCGGCTGTATCGTTAATGCGAACAGGAATGCCTTTCAATGAAATATTTTCACGTAACACGTCACGGGTTGTACCGGGTATTTCAGTTACAATAGCAGCTTCATATCCAGCCAGATAATTCAGTAGGCTTGATTTACCCGCGTTGGGCAAGCCAACAATAGCAACATTGAGGCCATCATTTAATACTCGACCACGTTCGGCTTGCTTAAGTAAGTTATCAAGGCTTGATCGACAGCTATCGAGTTTATCTTGTATTGAACTATCGGCCAGAAAGTCTATTTCTTCTTCAGCAAAATCAAGTGCGGCTTCGACGTAGGCTCTTAAATAGATTAGTTCGGATACCAAGTGTTTTACTTGAGACGAAAATTGGCCCTCTAGTGAACGTATAGCGGCTTTTGCTGCGGCGCGACTGCCCGATTCAATCAGGTCAGCAACAGCCTCAGCTTGAGCAAGATCAAGTTTTCCGTTTAGAAAAGCACGTTCAGAAAATTCCCCTGCTCGCGCTAGCCGAGCGCCTAACGAACAAATTCGCTCTAACAACATGTCTAGTAGTATTGGGCCACCGTGACCCTGAACCTCTACAACATGCTCACCTGTAAATGAATGTGGAGCCTGGCTATAAATACAGAGACCATGATCGATTGGGTGGGCGGTTTCATCGAGAAACTTTCTAAACAGGGCACGACCTTTTTCTAAAGTCGTACCCGTTAAGATTTGAGCAATTTCAAGTGCACTTGGACCTGATATACGAATAATACCAATGCCACCAATACCTGGTGGTGTTGCAACCGCTGCGATGGTTTCAACAACGGGTATTGATTTGTTGCTAAGCATTAACTAAATGACTGTTGTTGGTGATTATTTGCCACCAGATTCAATACGTTTAGTAATAACCCATTGCTGAGCGATTGATAGCGAATTGTTTACAATCCAGTAAAGTACTAATCCAGCTGGGAAAAATGCAAAGAATATAGTAAAAACAAAAGGTAATGCCATCATAACTTTTGCTTGAATTGGATCAGGTGGTGCAGGATTCAATCGCTGCTGTATGAACATGCTAATGCCCATAATGACTGGCATAACGTAGTAAGGGTCCATTACTGATAAATCTTGAATCCACAAGATAAAAGGCGCCTGTCGTAGGGCAACTGTTTCTAATAGAGCCCAATACAACGCAATAAATACTGGGATTTGAACTAGCATTGGTAGACAGCCACCCATTGGGTTTATTTTTTCGGTCTTATATAGCTCCATCATTGCTTGATTCATTTTCTGACGATCATCACCATGTCGCTCTTTCAATTTCTTTAAACGCGGTGCTACCTTGCGCATTCTAGCCATTGATCGATAACTAGCTTCAGAGAGTTTATAGAAAACAGCTTTAATGGTAAAAGTTAACAGGATGATAGCTAAGCCCCAATTCCCAACATAGCTATGATAAAACGAAAGCAACCAGTACAAAGGTTTAGACAGAAAGGTTAGTACGCCGTAGTCCACAGTAAGATCTAGCCCCGGTGTAATTTCTTCCAGTCGCTCTACTAGTTTAGGGCCAACAAAAAATTGGCTGTTAAACTCCGCACTGCCGCCGTTAGTGACCGTCTTATTAGCAGATCGCATACCTATTGTGTAGGTCGCTGGATAACGATTTGTGCTAGAAATACTATAAACGAGGTTGGTGCCTTCTTGTGCGGGTATCCAGGCTGATAAAAAGTAATGTTGGATCATTGCTATCCAACCACCTGTCGAATTTATTTTTAACTTTTCGTCTTCCATGTCATCAAAACTAAATTTGGTATATTTATCTTCCTCGTTGTAATACACAGCACCCGTGTAGGTATTAATTAATTTTGATTCTGATAGTGGTCGAGTTCGTTGCAATTGGCGATATTCACTGCCTTGCCAATCGGATCCAGAATTATTTAAAACAGTATGTTCAACATTGACTAGATAGTCACCTTGAATGAATCGAAAAGTTTTTACGACTTCAATACCATCTTGGCGCCAGGTCAGCGGCACTAATAGCTCGTCGTCGCCCTGGGCCATAATGTAATTCTGTTTTTGTGACTCAAAAATACTGTGATGTGTAGGAGCGGTATTAGCTCTGTTGCGAAGGCCACTTTGCAAGATATGCACCGTATCCTTGCTACTATGTACAAGCTCAAGAAACTCATTGGGATCGTCTAGTGTTAGTGGATATTTTTTTAACTTAACTGACCGAATGACGCCACCACGACTATCAATAACAACAATAATAACATCTGTTTCAACTGTTATAAGTGACGCACTGGCCTGTAGTGTATCATTTTGTATTTCGATATTTTTACTGCCCGATTGATCATCTATATCTGGCAAGTCTTCCATATTAACAAGGTTAGGTAGATCTTGATTGGCAACCTCATTATTACTTTGTTCAGCAATGACTGGCTGCGGGCCATAGTCAACTTGCCACTGTTGCCAAATTAACATTCCGACAAAAGCGGTTGCTGCAAACAGAAATAGTCTTGTATTGTCCATCAAATTACTCTGGTCAGATTTTGGCGTTAGTTGTTTTAGGTTGGGGCACAGGATCGTAACCACCGGCATGCCAAGGATGGCAACACGAAAGACGTTTAATGGTTAGAAATAGGCCTTTGAACACTCCATGTTCCGAGATGGCTTCAATGGCATAGTGAGAACAAGTGGGAATATAACGGCAACTACTAGCTAAGAATGGGCTAAGCAAATATTGGTAGCTGCGTATTAATAAAATTAGAATTTTTCGCATGGTCTATTGGCATCTTTTATCTGTAGCTATCGATAACCTGCATTTCTAAGCACATCGACTAATAATGCTATCCCAGTGTTTTTCCAGACAAGCTCTTAATTTAGTGCTGTCGTTTAGCAAAATTTGCTTTCGCACCATTACAACTAGATCTCTTGCCGGTAAACGATGCTGATTTTTTCTAAAACTCTCTCTGAATACTCTTTTCAAACTGTTTCTATTTACGGCTTTCTTTATCTGCTTTTTAGCTATGGCAAAACCAATTCTAGGATTTTCACTGGTATGTGAACTTACCAGAATTGTAATGCCTGCGTCGCCAAACCGATTATTTTTGCTAAAAACATGCCGAAAATCTATTGCTGTTGTTAGTCTTAACTGCCTTGGGAATGATTCCTCGGCTTTCTCAGTCACTACTAAGGTGTTAGACGAGCTCTACCTTTTGCTCTTCGAGCCTTAATTACATTTTGGCCGCCGCTTGTTTGCATACGCGCGCGAAATCCGTGCGTTCTTGCACGTTTTAAATTACTTGGTTGAAAAGTACGTTTCATGTCTAATATCTCAGCAAATTCTACTTGTCGGTTTCAACAAGGCGCGGTAATGTACTTTGACGACGATCTCACGTCAACCCTTAATGCAAGGGCATTTGTGCGGTATTGGTAATACCTTTTAGAACAAGCTGTGGATATTAAACTTTTTAGCCCATCAGGCTTTGCTAAGCCTGTGGATAATTATACTATTAAAATTATAAAATAATGAGAGACGATTTTTTTATATTGTCTCATCGCTCTTAGTTTAATCTCCTCCTTATACAACTTTTTACTAAAAAACAGGATTCCCTATTTTGATCGAAATTTGGCAACAGTGTATTTCTCGTTTAGAAACTGAGATCAGTGAACAACAGTTAAATACATGGATATTGCCGCTGCAAGCTGAACAAGAATTAAGTGTTCTTAAATTATTAGCTCCCAATCGGTTTGTCATGGATTGGGTTCGTAAACACTTTCTTGAACGCATTATCGAACTGGTGTCGGGCTTAGACGACAGCAAATCAATTTCTGTTAATTTATCCATCGGTTCACAAACTAAACCAATTAGTCCCGCTAAAGAAAGTGGTGTTAACCAACCTATTAAGAAACTAAATAAAGCATCAACATTCAGTGAGTCTCAACTTTTTAGTAACTTTGTCGAGGGTAAATCTAATCAATTGGCTAGGGCCGCTTCTATTCAAATTAGCAGTACTCCTGGGTCTGATTACAATCCATTGTATATTTATGGTGGAGTCGGTCTCGGAAAAACACATCTGATGCATGCCATTGGAAATCAGATTAGACAAAGAAATCCTGAAAGTAATATCTTGTATGTCAATTGTGAACGCTTTGTATCTGACATGGTTAAAGCACTTCAGCATAGTAAAATGAATGAGTTTAAAAATTATTATCGCAGCTTGGATGCACTGTTAGTTGACGATATTCAGTTTTTAGCCGATAAGAACCGTTCACAAGAAGAGTTTTTTCATACCTTTAATTCTTTATACGAATCAAAGGCGCAAATGGTCATTACCTGTGATCGTTTCCCAAAAGAAATTGAAGGCCTCGAGGATAGAATTAGATCTCGCCTTGGGTGGGGTTTAGCTGTTGATATTAAACCAGCCGATCTTGAAACCAGAGTGGCCATACTCAATAGTAAAGCTGAGCAAGCTAATGTATCCGTGCCAGATGACGTTGCTTTTTTCATTGCCGAACGTTTTAAATCTAACATTAGGGAGTTAGAAGGTGCGCTCAAAAGAGTTATTGCACATGCTCATTTCACCGGACAACGAATAACCCAAGATTTTGCTCGCCAAGCTTTAAAGGAACTTCTAGCCGTACAAGATAAACCCGTCACTATAGAAAAAATTCAAAAACAGGTGGCTACTTATTACAAAATAAGGGTTGCCGATCTACTTTCTAGTAGAAGAACCCGTTCAATTACTCGACCTCGCCAATTAGCAATGAGCATTACTAAAGAATTAACTCGGCATAGTCTTCCCGAAATAGGTGGTGCTTTCGGGGGGCGCGATCATACGACAGTCTTACATGCTTGTCGGAAAATTGTTGAGTTACGTAATGTAGATAACCTACTCGATGAAGATTATGAAAATATTGTTAGGCTTTTAAC
>NZ_CAJXPA010000155.1 GCF_913058035.1 uncultured Paraglaciecola sp.
AACACGGCTGATTTTATCATCATTTAGTTGAGCAGCAATCACTCGGCTGTAAGGTATGCCATTGCCCACTGCCACCCCTTTAATATCAGAGCCAGGTAATACTCTAGCGATTAAACAAGATGATTCTGTCATGCCGTAACCATTGGTCACACTACAATTAAATCTTCGTTGAAAGGATAATTTTAATTCAAGGGGTAAAGGGGCTGATCCACAAGCCGCATATTCAAAACAACTCAGATCAATTTCCTCATGCGGTTGCTGCAATAAAACAGACATAATAGTGGGTACAGTAGGAAACCAACACACTTGATATTGACTCACAAAATACCACCAGTTTTTGACCGTGTTAGGGTTTCTAAAGCCTTCTGGAGTCATAATAACTACCGTACGACCCACAATAAACATCGACAAACTAGCGGCAATTACACCAAACACGTGAAATAACGGTAATGCATTCAATACTGGAGATTTACCGTGATAAGTATTAAATCCTGCGTACACTTGAACCACAAAACTAATATTATCATGGGATAGTTTGGCTATTTTAGGACGACCTGTCGTGCCGCCAGTGTGGAAATACATGGCAATATCATCACTATTGGGTTGAAAAGATTGTGCTAATCGTTGATCAGATTGAGTTGCTATCGCACTATAAAAATCCGTAATGATAATGTTTTTGTTATTGACCTCAGGAAGACGAGCATCCAGTAAAATTAGATGCTCAAGTGATGGCACTTGTTCAATAATCTGATGCACTTTCTTACCTAATTCAGTGGCATCATCAAGAGAAACTGTGACTAATATTTTTGCCTTAACCTCATTCAATATTTCAACAATATGAGCAACTTGCAAAAGGTAGTTAACAGGGTTGGCGATACCGATAGCTTGAGATGCCCATAAACTAATATGAGTTTCCGTTAAGTTGGGCAGTAAAATAGAGACAACATCATGGCGCTCAACACCGAATGATTGAAACAGGTTTGCTGTTTGATTGATTTTTTTAGATAGAACACCAAATGAAAGCTGTTTGGCCACTTCATCTCGAGAAGCAGTTAAATGCTCAGCTATAGCAATATCAGCAGAATATTCATCTGCGGCATGGCAAAATACATCGTATGTTGTTTTACAATAATATCGATCTTGGTAACTTATTTTTTCTATATCAGCAAGCAACTCTAATTCTGTTGGATTGAACATTAAGCACCCGTTTTAATACAAGTTGTAGTTATTTATTATTACCAAGACACTAACATAATTATTAAAACAGCGTTAACATTCTGCAATGCGGAATTAAATTTTGCAATTATTTTTGAGAGACAACATTATGCACTTTATACAATAATGAGATAACCAACCAGACCCATGTTAAATAAAGACACAAATGTATAAATCTCCTTCTTGGTTAATCCCTTCTTGGCTATCTCCGTCATGTTTAGTCGTTATCTTTTTTGCGACGTTAATAACCCAATGGACCGGTTATCAATCCCCCGCTATATTAGCCGTAATAGTGTTGTTATTATTTACGTTAATCGAATGGAAATGCTTAGAATTAACTACAAAACTTGTTGCTATGGTAGCGATTGGCTTGACGCTAGTATTATTACTTTTGGCACAAATATCACTTGTGCAGTTAGGTATGTTGTGCAGCAATGTCGCATTTTTTGCATTTTTCTTAATAGCGCTAGGCTTATTAAAAGAGGCGGCCTTAACCTCAAAATCAGTCAACCTAACTGGCCGGGCGTTATTACAACAACAGCCTCTTAGACGTTATGCGCTGCTGACTTTTGCCAGTCACTTATTGGGCATATTAATGAGTGTTGGCGCCATTAATTTGTTAGGTACCATGATCCACAGAAGCCTGCATGACAATAAAGACACTGTAGATACTCGAATAAACAGTGCAAGACAGCGCCGTATGATGTTAGCAGTGGTCCGAGGATTTTGTAGCATACCTCTGTGGGCCCCAACATCAGTAACAATGACTCTTTTAGTCACCACTATTCCCACACTCCAGTGGATAGATATTATTCCTTATGGTTTGTACCTGACTCTAGTAATACTGTTATTTGGCATCTGGCTGGATCATGTTCAGGCACCCAAACATCTTAGACACCTTGTGCCAGCGATATCTAATAATTTGTCAGATTTGAAGGTGAGCTATCCCATCGCCATTGTTGTCATCACCTTAGCAATAGTTTCAGGTTTATTAATAGCCATGACTTCTCTACGGCCCATCGCTGCGGTCTTAGTAAGTGCACCGATTGTGAGTACCGCTTGGATATTTATCCAGTATCATCGCAAACGAAATACATTAAGTGCCGTACAATTAACAATAAGACGCTTCGGAAAAGACATATTTTTTAAATTGCCGTTGCAGCGTTCAGAAATTATTTTTTTTGCAGGCTCAGTGCTGATTGGTCGCTTATTGTTAACGGTGTTGGACATTGAATGGTTTGCGCAACAATTAGCGCATTTGAATATATCTGCAGCGCTGATACTCATTTCATCTTCATGGATAATTTTTTTAGCGGCTCTTTTATTCATCAACCCAATGATTTCAGTCACTTTAGTGGCTGGAGCTTTGTCTCAATTACCCAGTCTTGAAGATACGCCTGTGACCATAGCACTAGTGATGATGGTTACTTGGGCCGTAGTTATTGGTAGCTCCCCTACCACAACCTCAGTACGTATTAGTGCTAAGCTCACTGGAATTTCGCCCTTTCACATGGGAATAAAATGGAATGGTTTTTATAGTGCATTCGTGTTGTTAGCATTAGATTTTTATCTAATTGTGATGCTGTAATTGAGACTTTTGAACTACAGATCTGTCATAGTGACTAACGTAAAGTTTGACCTTTCTATAACACTCCAAACTATCATTTTAGGTACAAGCTATCCCAAGGGCTGACAGGTTGATCTGTGATAATTGGCACTACTGATAAAGTCGAGGCTCCTTAGGAATACTCTTTGCGAAGCTCTTCAAAAACGAAGTGATAAATGATTGTTAATTATACATTTCAATGTTTTTATAGTCGATAGCCACCTAAGGGTTTGCGGTCAGTGATGAGCACATTCCAACGTAGCTAAACGTCTAGTAGATTGTCATCTTGATGGTTTTGCACACTTTTTCGCCTTCATCAGCCCTAGTGACCAATAAAAGTGAAGTCAACTTCAACCCATTAGGCAGAACACTCAGGCTGTAGTGAAGAATTATCTGCAATTGACCACAACTACTTGAGCAATAGGATTTTCATTTATGACCAAGCAAATTCAATCGACAGAACCAGGATTATCTGAGCTTGATATTCAAATGTTAGAGGTTAACGGTTTAATTATGAAAGTAACCAGCATGGGTAGTGGACCTTTGGTGGTGTTATGTCATGGCTTTCCTGAGTTAGCGATTTCGTGGCGTAGTCAGATTGTCGCTTTGGCTGGAGCCGGATACCGAGTCGTTGCCCCCGACATGCGTGGGTTCGGTGGAACTACTGCCCCACCAAAAATCAGCGACTATACTATGCTGCATCTAGTAGGTGACATAGTAGAGCTAGTTGGCGTACTGGGCGAAAAACATGCTGTTATTATGGGTCATGACTGGGGTGCTCAAGTGGCTTGGGGTGGTGCGTTGTTAAGACCCGACATTTTTACCGCAGTGGTAGGGATGAGTGTGCCTTTTGTACCTATAGGCCACACAGATATCCTATCTAGCTTGCGATCGGTCGGTATCGACAACTTTTATCTTCAATACTTTCAGACTCCCGGTGTGGCTGAAGCTGAACTGGAACAAGATGTTGCTGCATCAATTCGCCGTATTTATTACAGCGCATCAGGAAATGGACCAGACACCATTATCTTTGGCATGCTGCAATCCGGTAAAGGTTTTCTCGATAATACAATAGAGCCAGAAACACTTCCAGCTTGGCTGACTGAACAAGACATTGAAGAATACGCGACAGAGTTTTCGAGAACAGGGTTTCGTGGTGGACTTAATTGGTATCGCAACCTTAACCGCTCTTGGGAACTAATGACACCTTGGCGAGGACAGGTTATTCACCAACCTTCTCTTTTTATTGCAGGTGGGTCTGATGATGTACTCAAGTTTCCTAACACACAGAGGAATATTGACAATTTTTCAGTCACGTTACCAGGCATCTGTGGCTGTCATATAATCCCTGAGGCGGGTCACTGGATCCAGCGTGAAAAAGCTGAACAGGTGAATCACTTATTGATAGAATTCCTGAACGGATTATAGAATTTAACTGACCAATTTAAGTTTAACTGACCGGTTAAATTCAAAGTGAACAGCTACTAGTTAGACTGAATAAAATAATAGAAAATTCAAATTTCAGCTTCTAAAAAATATTTAGAGGCTATGAATAAACGTTGTTCGAGCCATACGATGGGTCGTAGGCTTAAACGAATAACTAGTTTATAAAAGAGGCTCTCATCTTAAAGTCCGATAAAGTGATTGAACATGAGTTTTATTTTCTGCGAAAAGGAAATGCAATATCCATTTTTTCTGAATTGAAACACCCCAATGTATTTTAGGTGGCCAAGTTTATTGGATAACTTGTTGGCCTATTTTACAAATCATCTCAGTGATTACCCCAGTGCTTCATCTCCTCACATTGTTTAGCACCATAGTCACTGGGGTCTCAGTCTGTTTTCCAGTGGTGTGTATTTTTGGCTGGACCTTTGAACTCACTCTTGAAGGCCTAAAATTTACTTACGATGTGGACACAGCAGTCTCTTTTCGAGAACAACCGGTAATAAAATTAACGACCTATTAGTGGGTGCGTTGATAGTAGCCTTAGGTTTTATCGCATCTAAGAAACTATTTGTGGTGCCGATTGACAATGATTTAAAACGTTCTATCGCGGGACGTCCTTTGAATACATGGGTCACGATTAGTCACAACAATATATTACTGACGGCACTACCAAAGAAATCCTGAATACCTTAGTTCTTCTTTTAAATGTAAAAGTGAAATTACAGATATTCACTAAATAGGCGGCTTAACAAATGTTCAATATAGTCTGAAGTTTAGATAGATTTAATAGGACTTCGCACCTGCAAAATTTAATCAGCTTTCTAACTTAATGCCCATAGCTCGCTAACTTGAGTCCCATAGCTCGCTAACTTGAGGCCCATAGTTTGCTAAATTGATACTCATTATGAAATATCACCAGCAAGTATGGGGTGAACAACCCCGCAACTTTGCGACCACTCACAACTCAAATTTAACGTTGTTTCTCCGTGGACCATGGTTTTTATCCCCTTAGCAACCACATCACACCAAAATGTTCTCGCTAAATAAACAACACTCTTAGCACTCTTAGCACTCTTAGCACTCTTAGCACTATTATAATCGTCATAAGCAATAGGCTTCTTTTAGGTTAAAATTATCAAAAAAACTGGCCAGTCGAAAGATTTATGACCAACTGAAAAAGTTAATTGCCAGTTTAACTTTCTAATATAAGTCGGTGTGCGAGTCGGTATTTGATACTCAAACTTGTCTTTGTAAATATGAACTTTGGTGATAGTTAAGTAACTTGTTGTACACATCACTGACACTACTCATCACTTAATTCACATACCAAACTTATCTTAATTGATATTGCCCCGTAGTCGCACAGCAGCTTTACTCTCAAATACTTTAACTTGAGCTTTTAATAAAGTGAGTTGTTGCTTAAATTCAACACTATCAAGTTGCTGCATCAATGCTAAAGCAGCGTAAGCACTGTATTGATTATGGTAATTAACCCAAAAACCCAATTGATTGGGACGCTCAATAAGTGAAAGCAACTCGGGTAAGGCTTTTTTTATTAGTTTAGGTTGTGATGCCAGTAACGTTTTTTGGAATGGCACTAGACTAAAAAAACGCGTGGTTTTTAGCGTGACCTGAGCAACGAGTTGTCGCGCGATATCGGGTTCTTCTTGTTGTGTTGTAAAACTTAAGTAGCTTTGCCAAAATCTAGCATCAGGGGAATCGCCATAAAGTGATGCAGTATGCGCAAACCATCTTTGTGCTTGTTCAGGCATTTTAGCTTTGGTGTATAACAACGCTAAGTAAATACTATTTACTGGCGAGCCATCATCGATTTGTAAACAGACTTTCATTGCCTCAATCGCGTCTAAAACCTCTCCCCTTTGGTCAAGTATTTTAGCTTTCCACACATAAGCCCATGTGAAATTACTATCAATATCGATGGCGTGTTCGACTGATGCCAATGCTTTGACCATCTCATTTCGCCAAAAGTGCACAATGGCTTTGTTTACATTTATCCAAGGCGAAAGTGGGTCTATCGTCAGTGCCTTATCAGCATAGGTGAGTGCCACACCAAACTGATTCTTAGCCAGGGCTAATTCAGAATAAACATATAAGCCTCTGGTACTTGAGGCATCTACACTTAACACTTTATCGATAAATTGCTCGGCCATGTCGAACTGTAAGTCTTCAATAGCTAATAAGGCGCCAGCTAAAAGGGCATTAATATCATTAGGATCAAGTTGTAAGGCGGTATCAATAGTCTCCGTCGCTTTTGCAACAGCAACCGCCTTTTCCATGTATACATCATGATAGTTATACCTCGCGTATATAAACGCTAAGCTGCCAAATGCAGCGGCAAAATCAGGCGCTAGCTCTGTTGCTTTTAAGAATGAAGCTTCTGCTCGAAAAAACCACTCACTGGTTTTTCCATTCATCCACCAGTAACTTCCCTGCAGATAAGCTTGGTAAGCATTAATATCTACACTGTTGGATGTTGTAAAATTAGCTTGCTCGCTTCGCCCAAACAGTTGAGCATTAATATCTGAAATGATCCCAGTATTTAATATAAGTAGATTCTGCATATCATCTTCATACACTTCCGACCAAACCGCATTATTACTTTGTTTTTCAACCAAGCGCACTAAAACACGAATACGCTTATTCGCCTCAGTAATACTGCCTTCTACCCAATAATCAAGATTCAACTGTTTAGCTAAGGAGCCTATTGCATCTGACTCTCTGGCAAGAGCAATAGAAGAATAGTGAGCCAACACAGTCACCTTGTCTGATTTGGCCAGAGTAATCGACAGCTCCTCTGGCAGCATTTCAGCCAAATAGTCATTGTCATCATCGCCAGTAAGATTGCGCCATGGTAAAAAGGCGATGATCATTTCTGGCTTTACAGCACTTTTTTCGATATTTTGAGTAACGACTTCAGACACAGATCCTTGCGGCTCTGGTGTTTCTCTTAATAAAGTAAAAATCAGCAAAGCAAGTATTAAACTCGACATTGTAATTACCAAAACTTTACCTTTATTCAATGATGAAGTGGAACCTGATGCAGTAATATTTTTTGTGCTTAGCTTAATAAACTCTTGTCTGGTCAACCAAGTGACATCTGCTGATAGCCGGTAACCTTTTTTAGGTACCGTGTGGATCAGTTGGCGAGATTTACTATCGTTTAAAATTAAGCGAACCTGAGAAATGACTCGTGTCAGTGCATCCTCTATCACCACACGTCCATGCCACACTTTGTCCATTAATTCTTGTCGACTAACCGTTTCACCAGCACACAAAGCAAGCTGATACAGAACATGCATGGCTTTTGGTTCTAAACGACGACTTTCATCGGCATGAAATACTCTATGATCGCCCACGTCAATGTAGTAATCACCTAAACGAAAATATCCATTTTCAGGTAGCGCTTGTTCAGTCAATTGTTTGGTCCCACTAAATTATTACCCTAGCATTTTGAGGTGGTATGGGTATGTAACCACCAATATCGGTTTTTCATCACAATTTCATCAGCTTTTTATCTGTTGTTCATCAGGATTTTTTTCTGCCGGTTCACCATACTGATCAAACTCAAACGGCACAAGCAACCAACACAAGTAAACATATTTCACTAACGGTTAAGCGTTAACCAATCGTTCACAAACTAAAGGTAGGTCATCATGAAAACAGCAATCAAAACATTTTCTCCAGCAGTCGTAGCCATGCTATTGATAATGCCTAATACTAGCCAAGCATCAACGTTTGATGTAACAGCAGGTTCACAACTCATGGTGAAAACTAGTGTGGCTGACGTTAACGGCGTACGAGAAATTGAGTCCGGCAACTGGGAACAGGGGATCCGCAAAAGCAAAGCTGCTTTAGCAAGAAACTCAGCTATATCTTTACGTAAACCACTTCTTGATAACTTATGCGCTGCTAATTTGGCTATTAGCAACATGGAACAAGCAAACCAATACTGCAATGACGCTGTTAACACGGGCAAAGCATCAGTGATTTCATATAACAACCGTGCTGTGATGCATTATGTTATGGGTAATTTTGAAGCTAGCCTTGAAGATTTAGATAAGGCCAGTAGTCATGGTAGATTTCAAAGTATGGTGGCAGGCAACTTAAAAATTGTTAAACAGCAAAACACATTAAGCAAGAATGATGATTTGATGATGGTTCAATATTCATCACTTTTAGCCACTACGACTCGTTGAAATCAACAACGCCTTTGTTGACATTAGGTAACAGAGGCGTCCACTAAAATATTCACACGTGCCTCATCGAATGAAGCATCTCATAACCAGGTCTTGAGCATCTTTATAAGTTTGGTTTTAGTGTTACATTAAGTAAGAACATCTCGTTGAAGGCATTGCCTGCCAACGAGCTTACGTTTTATAAATACTTCAAATAAATTACCCATTAAATGTATAGATAATATTAATGATAGTAAACGCTCACTTTTTGAATTTTATAGACCTAATAGGTATACAATTTTAGCTTGCCTTGATATTGCCACAATTGATTATTCAAGATAGCCAAAAAGTTGAGAATACCAAACCGAAGATCCCCCCCTCTCCACGACGTTAAGAACTATATATGTATCAATTGTGCAAACAAAACCAGATGTTTTCAACGTCTAATCTTAGGTGGGTGTCACTAAAGATTGTTATTGTTCTCATCACAGTCTTACAATAGGTATCAATCAATCACACTAAGACTCCTAAATGACCAGCCCTCTTGCATCATCTATCTCCTTACCAAATGGCAGCGTACTTCCTAATCGCCTATGTAAAAGTGCCATGACAGAAGGCCTTGCTGATAAGTTTGACCTACCTACTGCTGAATTAATCCAACTTTATAAAACGTGGGCATTAGGTGGAACAGGGTTACATATCACAGGTAATATAATGGTTGACCGGCGCTACCTCGAAAGAGCTGGAAATGTTGTGTTAGAAGATGATAAAAACATAGAGTTATTTCGTAGTTGGTCAAAACAGGGAACTGCAGGAGGGAATCATTTGTGGGTACAACTTAATCATCCTGGTCGTCAATGCCCCAGGATGGTTTCTAAAACACCTTTATGTCCTTCAGATGTACAATTGACAATCCTAGGAAATTTTTCTAGACCGCGCCCAATGGATCAAAGTGATATAGAAGAAGTCATTGCACGTTTCATAACAAGTGCTCGACTGGTTAAAGAGGCAGGCTTTACCGGAGTACAAATTCATTGCGCCCACGGCTATTTACTTAGCCAGTTTTTATCACCTAAAATTAATCAACGCCAAGATCAATGGGGTGGCACTCTAGAAAATAGAGCACGGATTATTCGCCGCATTATTGTCGGTGTACGCAAGGTAGTGGGTACTGACTTTCCTATAGGTGTTAAGCTCAACTCGGCAGACTTTCAAAAGGGAGGTTTTAGCCTTGAAGATTGTATAACTGTAGCCAAGTGGTTGGGCGAAGATAGCGTTGATTTGCTAGAAATATCAGGCGGCACCTATGAACAATTAAGTTTAATAGGTGTCGAGCCAACAGATGTGCGAGAAAGTACCCGAAAACGCGAAGCCTACTTTATTGAATATGCGGAGCGTATTAAACAGTCTGCTAAAATTCCTGTGATGATCACAGGTGGATTTCGCAGTCGAGTTGTCATGGAGCGAGCTATCGAAAGTGGTGAGGTGGACGTCATTGGACTTGCTAGGCCTCTGTGCACTGACCCTGATTGTTCAGCAAAACTGATCAACCAAACGATTCAGAGTATCGACTCTCATGAGGATAAACTAGTTTTAGGTCAAGGCTTTTGGGGTAATAACAGTCCTTCAAGTCTGATAAAAGCCATTAATAGCTTTGGTCAGGTAGGATTTTATTACTGGCAGATTATCCGCCTATCCAGAGGGTTAGCACCCGAGACTCAATTAGGTACATTCAAGGCATTTTTAAGACATATGACAAATGATTTCAAACTGAATATAAAAAGAAAGTTTGGGTAAATATATTCTATTTTATAATTGTGCAGTTAACCCAACTCACCCTAATAACTGCAAATTATAAGAGTGAAAAATGCTTTTTAAATTATTTATTGTGATGTTCTAAAAAGTGTCAATGACTCTGCAATATAACTTGACCAAAATGCAATGAATAGCCATACAAGATATCTCCTGTCATAAGATTAAGTGAACACAACTCTCAATGGGAAAACAGACCAGCGAGTAGGATAATTAAATTTTTTACCAAAAAATACGTTTCCTCCCGATACATAAGAGAATATGGCTATGAAATAACTGTAATCGACACTTAGCGATAAAAAATTATTGATTATGATGAAGAAAAGGCACATGGAAATTGGAATAAAATAAATAGCGCGTTGCATAAATTGGTGCTTACTTTTGCTGAAATTAAATACGAAGTACCACTAGAGCTTAGTACTGACTCTGTCTAGTCTGTATTGGTAATCACATTTGTATTTGGTTACCAATAGGTATGGGAGTTATTTTGTTTGAAATATCGCGCTAGATTTGAATTAGCACATTGATTTTCAATGCTTTATTTTAATAAAGCCTATTTTATAGGTTGTTTAA
>NZ_CAJXPA010000156.1 GCF_913058035.1 uncultured Paraglaciecola sp.
ATATAATTGAGTATGCGATCACAGTAACAACTGAGTTGGAAGTTAAAACACGACTAAGAGCAAATGTTTGCTTCAGCACATAACTGCCAATCAATACAGCAAAAATATTACTGGTTTCTCGTAATACCGCGACCGACGAAATAAGCATTTTTGTGATCGCTCATAAAGCAACGCTATAAACACTTATGGATAATATTCCGGTTAAAAGACTTTGTTTCCAATTGCGCAAACCAAAAGAAACAGTTACTTTTCCTCTGCTAATAAAGCTGAAAACCACCACTCCAGCTCCAGTTATAACCTCTAACCATTCTGCATAAACCAAAATAACTTACTGCGTCTCACACCCACTCCACTGAACATGTTGTATCCGGCAATACAAGAAGTAGTCAAAATAGCAAAAATTAAAGGAACAACTGCAATTGTGCTGTTACTTGCTGCTGGATAACTCAAACCGCTACAAACTAAGCAATGTAGATGCAGACATATACATACTGGGATGTATAACAATAATAATGGAACCTAAAATAGCACCAATGAAGCGAACAAATGTCAGCGACAATAACTTGTCCTCACTGTTTTATCTGACACATTCCACATTGAGTGAGCTATGGCGGCCATTAAAACAAACACCTATTATATGGCACTTTAAAACCCATTAACTGCTGGTGATAACATACCCTAACTATCTCACTATTGCGGCTGACTTAATTTGTATCCATATGCTTTTACCCATTGCTAAATCGAGCTTTTGTAAAGATTTTAAGGTCAAACGGGCCAGTAAATAGTTCCCCCCTACTTTTAACCTGACCAATGACATGGCAGGATCTTCATCATTGGTTATTTCTTCTATCCTTCCAGATAATACGTTAAGAATACTGCTGTCAGTATGCGGCGATAAAGTAAGGCTAACATCGCTCGCCAATATACGTATGCGTTGTGTGTTATCTTGAACATTTTCAACATTGGGCAGCCAAAGCTCACCTCCATCAAAAGTGACCCGCATTAAATGCCATTGTTTATCTTTTTCAACCACGTTGCATTCAAGTATAGCCCCCACTTCATTACTCACCCCCAATGGTAAATCAGTTCTAGAAAACAACTCTGTTATGCCACCTTGAGTAATCACTTTTCCTTGTCGCATAATCACAATATGATCTGCTAGCCGAACGATTTCATCAACCGCATGACTGACATACAAAATAGGAATATTAAAGAGGCTACGAAGACGTTCCAAGTAAGGAAGAATTTCAAGTTTACGCGCGGTATCTAATGATGCCAGAGGCTCATCCATTAACAATAGTTTTGGTTGACTTAACAACGCTCTAGCTATAGCCACACGTTGTTTTTCGCCACCAGATAACTGCTGAGGAAATTGTGTCAATATATTATTAATACCCATCACACTGATAACTTGATTTAATAATTTGAGGTTAACGGCTTGATGATTTCGTTTGATGGCATAGTGAAGATTACCCATAGCCGTTAGGTGATCAAATAGACTGGCCTCTTGGAACACATACCCGATACTCCGCTTGTGAGTAGGGACAAATATACTGGTTTCCTGCCAACATTCACCATTAACATTTAACCTACCAGAAGCGTTTTTTTCAAGACCTGCAATACAACGCAACAAGGATGTTTTGCCCGAACCAGATTCGCCAAAAATAGCGGTTATACCCTGCCCAGGCATATTAATGTCGATGTCGAGGGCAAAAGTAGATTTAGCTGAGGTAGCATAACGTAGATAAAAACTTGCTTGGATCCCTTGGGCAGGTTTTTCGGGCTTGTCCAACACTTTTATCTTTTTGCTTTTATCTGCCATAGGTCATGCCTACCGCTTTGCGTTTGCGTTGAAAGGTATACAATATTAATAATACCACAAATGAAAATACAACCATTACACCCGACAACGCATGGGCCTGAGCATATTCTAATGCTTCCACATGATCGTAAATTTGTACGGATACTACACGGGTTTCTCCGGGGATACTGCCACCTATCATTAACACAATACCAAACTCACCCACTGTATGTGCAAAACCAAGAATGGTCGCGGTCATAAAACCTGGTTTTGCTAAAGGTAATACCACCGTAAAAAAACGATCGAGTGGACCTGCCCCAAGGGTTGCGGCTGCTTCTATAGGTCGATTACCAATAGCTTCGATTGCATTTTGAATAGGCTGCACAACAAAAGGCATAGAATACACCATCGAAGCGATCACTAGTCCCCAAAAAGTAAAAGGTAAAGTACCCAGTCCAAGCGCTTGAGTAAATTGCCCAATTGCTCCATTTGGCCCCATAGCTAATAATAAATAAAAACCTAACACGGTAGGAGGAAGCACTAAGGGTAACGCCACTATCGCACTTACTGGACCTTTGAACCAAGAATGTGTTCTGGCTAACCACCAAGCGACTGGGGTAGCCAATATCAACAATAATATTGTGACTGTTGTTGCTAAACGTAACGTCAACCAAATAGTTGCAATATCGCCATCAGTGAGACTCATAAATCTTGGCCCACATCCAGACTGTCTAAAGAAAGATAACCGTACTCAGCGATAATATTTTGAGCCTTATCAGTGTGCATAAAATCTAAGAAGGCTTTTGCGCCTAAACTTTTTGCAGCAGAGCGCAGTAAAACTGCATCTTGCTTAATGGGTCGATGCATTTTGTCAGGTACCAACCAATAAGAACCTTGATGGATTTTCTTCACTTTATTGATACTAATTAACTGCGACAAAGCAATAAAACCCAAGTCTGCGTTACCGGAGCTCACAAACTGGTATGTTTGCGCAATATTTTCACCTCGTACCCACTTTGGTCGAGTAACGTCGATTAACTCTAAATGTGTAAGTACCTCTAAAGCGGCGGTTCCATAAGGTGCTAATTTAGGATTAGCAATCGCTAGTTTATTAAATAAACTATTCTTAAATTTAGTTTCCACTTTATTAGAAAAGTCAGGGCGAGCGCTCCACAAAGCAAGGCGTCCAATAGCATAGGTAAAACGGCTTGAAGCAATCACTAGTCCATCTTTTTGCAATGCATCAGGCTTAGCTTGATCTGCAGAAAAAAATAGTTCATAAGGTGCACCTTGTCTGATTTGTGCATAAAACTTTCCAGACGACCCAAAAGACAAGGCAATTTGATAATCAGACGTTTTCTCGAATTCGAGCACTAGACTTTGCATCGTTTTACTAAAATTAGCAGCCACTGCAACATGTACTGATTTAGACTCCGCACATAGTGTAAAAGCAGGTAAAAGTAAAAATACCAGCCACTTTTTTATTTTCATACTATTGGACCCGTCATCTCAAAATAAGTGGTATACAATTGATTTTTATAACTTTATCACAGGCCTGTTTTTTGTGAGCACTTTTCAGCTAATCGTATTTTAGTTAGCAATTTTTTTATACTGGTGCTCATTATTCAACTTGGCATCATGTTTATCATTTGACTACAACATATTTACCTTATGTGAGTGAGCATGGTCAGCGAGCGTAATGTAATCTGCTAGCAAACCTGCCTCGATATAAACTGATTAATCATTTTCATTCCATTCATTGTATTGATAAAACATAAAATCAAGTGGCATAGAGATGTGTTGGTATACAATAAATCACACATAAAAAGTGATGAACATTTTAAAGTACACATGACTAAATCTATTTAGTCTGCTTGCAATGTATATGATGCTCGAGCAATGTTGCCCACTTTTGACTATAACCATGCACAGCCAGAGTCGGTGTTTGATTGAGTTCGATAAGTGTTTTGTGCTCATTTGCCCAAGCAAAAATACCACCATATAAATTCCATACATTGGAAAATCCAGAGGCTATAAGTTTTTCGGCTATTTTTTCGCTGCGCACACCTATAGAGCAGTAAACCACCACGTTTGTATCTTTTGGGGTGCCTGATAACCTACAAATGGAAAAATCATGATCCCCTACCCACTTTGCATTCGGTAAATGGCTAGTTTTAAACTCAACTAATTCCCGACTATCTAATATTAGCCAATCAGACTCGCACTTTATTAAATCAGCCAGATCACCGGTACTTATGACAGGCACTGAGCCTTTCAACATTTTTTTTAGGGTATCTTCAATTTTAAATGACACTTGGGTATGAAGTGGTGACATTTTTATAATTCTGATGTTTCAGGCATGACGTATGCTTGGGTACCCCACAAAGGCACGGTCGAAAGACTGTGTTTGAAACTTCCAGACGTTTCTTTTGTAGAATACGAGACATACATCAATGTTTGACTTTGTTCATCAAACACACGGCGAATTTTCATGCTTTTAAAAAAGATGCTTTTTGATTTTTTGAATACTATTTCACCTGATTTTGACTTATCGATAGTCGCTATCATTGCAGCACTGATTTCTCCCGTTTGCCTGCAAGCGATTGAACTGTCAGAGGGGTCAGACAAGCTAAGATCCGCCTCAATACTAGCAACATGGCAAGTCACGCCAGTAACAATGGGATCAACCATAGTATTTAATTTGATATCCTGTGTAGTAAAAACGCCTAGTGATATATCACCTACTTCATTTTTATCACAGCTTAGAAGTAACAAACTAATCCCAAAACATACATATAATACTTTCATTTTTTATCCTTAATACTTAATTTTAACTGACGACTTATTTTAATTAGTTTTGAACTTTTACTCTAAAAGAGCGACTTAGTAATGACAGCCTAGTGAACTGTCTCTCCCTGGGCCGTTTAGCATAGAGACTATGCTAGCGGCTTTTAACTTCCTGTCAAAGCTTCTGTATCCCTTGATGGCTTGTTAAAATTAAAGAACACACCTTGTGTACACAAAAACCACAAACAATCTGACTTTCTAAGCTAAAATGCTGTATATTCCTGCCTCGCTTTTTGCAGTCGCACAGGATCAGTATGAAATTTTCAAATTTAGGTTTAGCCAATGAAATCCAACAGGCTCTTGAAGTCTGTGGTTATACTGAAATGACGCCTGTGCAAGAACAAGCTATTGTTCCTGCACGCAGAGGCAAAGATTTATTAGTCAATGCTCAAACAGGTACAGGTAAAACAGCAGCCTTTGCCCTACCTATCTTGCAACAGATGTTGGATAAACCTAAGGACACGTTATCAGGCAGCCCGCGAGCATTGATCTTAACACCAACTAGAGAGTTAGCTGAGCAACTCGCCAGTACGATTGGTGCTTACGCGCAGTTTTTACCTTTAAAAGTCACGGCGCTTTATGGTGGTGTAAAAATGGGTGGGCAGGCAAGTAAACTTAGGGGTGGTGTAGATATTCTAATTTCAACACCAGGGCGCTTAATTGAACATTTAGAGCTGAGTAACGTCAATTTAGCCAATGCTGAGTTTGTAGTACTTGATGAAGCAGACCGTATGTTGGATATGGGTTTTATTGCTGACGTACAAAATATATTGCAATACACAGCAAAAAAACGACAAACTCTATTATTTTCTGCGACTTCATCTCCTGCGGTGAATGAACTATCCCATAAGTTACTTAACAATCACACCGTGCTTCGGGTTAACAAAATCAATGCTGCAGCCGAGACAGTTTCACACGTTATGTATCCTGTCGAAGAGTCACGGAAGATTGATTTGTTCAAAGCCTTACTGAAAGAACAAAACTGGTTTCAGGTTTTAGTGTTTACCAGTACTAAACAACAAGCCGATGAACTCATGGCCGCATTAAAACGAAGCAAAATAGATGCTGCGGTATGCCATGCGGACAAAAGTCAAGGTGCTCGTCGCCGTGCTATTGCCGATTTTAAGTCAGCAAAATTACAAGTATTAATAGCCACGGAAGTCGCCGCTCGGGGTCTAGACATTCAAGGTCTGGACTATGTAGTTAATTACAACTTACCTTATTTACCCGAAGATTATGTACACCGCATCGGTAGAACTGGGCGAGCAGGTAAAGAAGGCTATGCCATATCATTCGTCAGCCGTGAAGAAGAAAACACCGTTGCTCGCATCGAAAAACTGATTAGTAGTAAGATCAAACGTATTGTTAAAGTAGGATTTGAGGTCAGTAATCGTATCAGTTTGTTAAAAAGTGTAGCCAAAAATACACGTAATAGTCGCAGTAACAAAGCGAGTGAGACGAAAATAAGTCACGATAAATCCTCGCCTTATCAAGCAAAAAAATCAAAAGCAAAAGTGTCTAAAATAAAGAGAAAATAAAAACAAAGGCGTTGCTTTCCAAAATTATAGCTACGATACCCGTAGCTATAATTTCAGTTTCGTTACTTCCCCATTAAAAAATGTTTAATTGCATCTTTGTAGTTACGGCTAACTTTTATTTTTTCAAACTCACTCAACTGTAAAAAGAATTCACCTTTTGTGTGAGGGATCACCTTCTCAATAAAATTGAGGTTCACTATAGTAGAACGATGTACTCTTTTAAAAATACTGTCGTCCAATTCATCTAACAATTCTTTAAGCGTGCTGCGCTTAATATGCGTTTCACCTTGGGAATGCAAACAAACATAATCGCCAGCTGCATCCACCCATTCAATTTCAGACTGTTTCAAAATAGTGATTTCATCTCTATCCTTAATCACCACCTTGCGCTCAACAACACTCGATATCTGATGCAAAGATGGACTCGCAACAACATCATTAGCTGTAAAATCTTTATGATTAATCGCATCTATTGCTCCTAAAATAGGACGTTTATTCACTGACTGATCTATCACATTCAAACGTTGGCTCGCTCGCTGGACAGCCCGACCTATCCGTTCATCATCTATTGGCTTTAAAATATAGTCCACAGCCTGCACATCAAAAGCATCTAACGCATATTGTTCATAAGCAGTGGTAAACACTATTAATGGCAAAATATCACTTTGTATGCCCTTAACTACATCAAAGCCATTTAAACCAGGCATCTGAATGTCTAGAAAAATTAAATCAGGGGCTAGATCTAAGGTTGCAGCTATCGCTTCTCGTCCATTTTTACATTCACCCACAATTTCAATTTCAGCTATTTTATTTAATTTTGCGCGAAGCAGTCTTAGTGCTAAAGGTTCGTCATCAACTATCAGCGTTCTTAGTTTGATCATACTTTATACTCATTCCCTGATAACCGTTCTTGATTGCTCATTGGATACCCACTGCCCGTAATACTGTACTCACATGGTATTTCTATAGTGGTTCTTAGACCGCCTAATGGCAAGAGGTCAATGCTCACCGTAAAATCGTTTTCATACAGTGCTTTTAATCGTTCATTGGTGTTGCGCAGACCTATGCCCCTTCCTTTAGAGCTTTCCATTTTACTTTTGCCTATTTTGCTACCGCTGCCCGTATCACTCAATTGCATAATTAGACGTTGTTCAACTACTTTAGCTAGAAGTGTAATCGTGCCACCCAACTCGTTTTGGGCAATCGCGTGTTTCATGGAGTTCTCAATAATGGGTTGTAATAACAGGCTGGGTACCATGGCTAATTTAGCCTGTTCATTAATTTTAAAGTCCAAATTCAACCTATCACCAAAACGTGTTTTTTCAATTTCCAAGTACAGATTAAGTGCCTTAACTTCATTTTCTAGTGATAGTTTTGTGTCCGGATTATTATCTAAAGAGTGTCGTAAAAATCGACTCAATTGCACCGTCATGCTTTGTGCTTTTTCGGATTCATTGACCTCCACCAAAGAGCTAATAGCGTTTAGGGTGTTACATAAAAAGTGTGGATTCAATTGATAACGCAACATTTTTATTTGGGCGTCTCGTGCAATGGTTTGAGCACGCATGCGTTTCATCTGCTCTTCGCGAGCTTCTGCTTCCACTTTTAACATGATCCTGTGTTCAGTTTGCAGTAGATCATTGTAACGCATACCATGGAATAGACCGGTCCAGCATAAAAATATAAAAACACTGGCAAAGTGCCAACCACCAAACTCACTCCATTCGGTGCTGATTTCGGTCAAACGGATAAAAGCTTCAATTCTAAATAAAGTCCAAACCAGCGACACTACCAACACCATCAAAAATCCCACTGTGGCACGATAAACAAAAGGCCTGTGCCAAATATGCATAAAACCTACATGTAAAAACAAAGTCAGTATCAGCCCTAATATTGCCTGCAGTATAATATGTACAATATGTGACCAACCGTAAGGCCCGTACCACAACGTCAAAGAAAAAAAGCTGACAGTACTAACAAATGCCCAAAACCCTAATTGTAATAAACCAAATTGGTAAACACTATAACGGCCAATCATAGTGGGTGGGCGTTTAAAAAATGATGTCACATGGTTTTCCTATTATGCCAACTGCGTTAGCATCAATTTCAGGTTGGAGTTTACACTCGGTATATGTTGCTCGCCATCAGTTCAGTCCGTACTATCGATAATATTGACCGCTCTATCGCAATTCATGATCTTTCTAAGAGTAATAGTCTAGCGTGACAAGCACTTAGTGAATAGTCTTTATCAATAAACCACATTATAGGCAGTAAGAATGAAAACAAACCAGCCTCATACAATTTTCTATGTATTTTATGTATCCATCATTGTTGCCTTAGGCGGTTTCCTGATGGGTTTTGATGCATCAGTGATATCAGGTGTCGTTAAATTTATAGAACCAGAGTTTAACTTATCTAAAATTGAATTGGGGTGGGCTGTGGCATCTTTATCACTCACCGCAACATTAGCAATGGTGACGGCCGGTCCTTTGAGCGATAGATTTGGTAGAAAACCAGTACTTAAATGTGCTGCAGCTCTGTTTTTTTTATCAGCCATAGCGTCAGCTCTAGCACCTAACTTTCTCACACTAGTGATTGCCCGAATGGTCGGTGGTCTAGGTGTAGGTGCAGCATTAATTATTGCCCCAATGTATATCGCAGAGATCGGTCCTGCTAAGTATCGAGGCAGAATGGTATCACTCAATCAGCTAAATATTGTGCTGGGGATTTCGGTAGCTTTTTTCACTAACTTTTTAATATTAAGATCAGCAGAGATAGATAGCAATTGGGTACAAACATTAGGACTTGAAAAATGGAACTGGCGATGGATGCTCGGTATTGAAGCTATTCCAGCCTTACTTTACTTCATTTGTCTGTCAATAGTACCTGAGAGTCCTCGCTGGTTGATGATGAAAGGCCGCAGCAATGAAGCATTACTAATACTCAGGAAAGCCTTAGGAGAACAAGCAGCGGATAAAGAAGTGTCACAAATAAGCTTGAGCATTGACCAACAAAAAAATCAAACCAAAGGTTCTTTTTTAGAACTACTGAAACCATCAATGCGCTTAGTCATGATAGTGGGTATTTCAATTGCTATTTTACAGCAAATTACCGGCATCAATGCGGTCTTCTTTTATGCGCCTATGATATTTGAACAAACAGGACTAGGGACTGACGCCGCATTCATGCAGGCTATTCTGGTGGGCTTAACCAATGTTGTGTTTACTCTAGTCGCTATTGCGCTAATAGATAAACTAGGGCGTAAATCCCTGTTAGTGATGGGTGTATCTGGCATCATCGTATGTATGTTTAGCTTGGCTTATCAATTCAATGCAGCGACGTATACATTAACAGCCCAAGCCATCAATGCTTTGCCAGCAGGAATAGATATGGCCGCTTTACAGCCTATTTTAGGTACCACCTTTAACAGCGATTTGGCTTTTAAATCAGCCATCAGCGAACTGTTAGGTGCTGGGGCCGCAAGTCAGTTTGAGTCAAGTGTAGTCTCCGCTGCTATCCAGATGAACGGTACCATGATATTGCTTAGCATCTTAGGCTTTGTGGCTTGTTTTGCAGTGTCCCTTGGACCTGTTATGTGGGTCCTATTTTCAGAATTATTTCCTAACAGGATAAGAGGGATCGCTATTTCATTTGTTGGGCTGATCAACTCTGCTGTTAGCTTTTTAGTGCAGTTGGTTTTTCCATGGGAACTCGCCAATTTAGGGGCAACGTTAACCTTTGCGACCTATGGTGGCTTTGCATTAGCGGGGTTGCTGATAATCCTAAAATATGTACCTGAGACCAAAGGCAAAACACTGGAAGAATTAGAAACATTATTGGTTAAAAACTAAAACGAGAGGTCATCAAGAGTACTGAGCTAGTCACTATCCAGTCAGTACCCTTGATGTTGATTAAATTATTTTCTACTTATATTTTTTCAAATCAAACGAACATACAAAACCAATTTTTGGTATAAATTTTCAGCCCCCTACAACACTTGAGACAGCACAGGTTTTTCATAAACAATTTAAAATTAAGCTTAAATAGCTTGCTGAAATTTATGCGATTTTATTAATATCACAACCTGCGATGCACTTCATACCAATGCTATTTTAAGTCATATATTATGAAACGCAGAATTATCTTGTTCAAAACACATCAGAAACTTATGTCAGAAACCTATGAACAGTGTTTTACCGGGGTTCAACATGCTTAAGCTTCAAGATCGCCATCAGCCCTTTTGTATTTTTTTGAGGCACTTCACAACTCCTTGCGCTGATTTAGCTTCAGGCAACTTTGTTTTACATAAATTTATCCGTTACTCGTATGATGGGTAATTACTTCGCGTTTAACTTTGGCATTTAACTTTCGCATTTAACTTTCGCATTTTTACAAAATACAAAATCTTATGGCGATAAAGTAGCATTTCCTGCAAATGATTTGACGATGCCTGTTTAACGA
>NZ_CAJXPA010000157.1 GCF_913058035.1 uncultured Paraglaciecola sp.
TAAAAACGTTAATCAAAGTAAATGGCGCTGACCATTCTTCCTGTTTTAGGAGCAAAATATGACTCGCTCAAATTTTGGTATGTAGCTCTGCGGTGAGAAAAAAATAATTCATTTTGTTGATAGGTACAGTAATCCCCTCCAAAAACCTGTGTTATTCCCAAAGCAAACATTTTTTGCTTAGCTATTTGAAAAAGGTTAGCAAAATATTTATCATCAGAAGAGTCAAGATTCTTAATAAAGGCTTCTGGGTAGTCGAAAAACACTTTTTTTATTTCTTTTCCTACTTCAAAGTGTTTTTGACTAATGGCTGGTCCCATCCAAGCCATTAAAGACTTAGTATCGACAGGCATTTTAGACACAGTGTTTTCTAAAATACCGTCAGCTAAACCACGCCAACCTGCATGAACAGCTGCAACACAAGAACCTTGCTTATCGCACAACAAAATAGGCAAACAGTCTGCAGTCATAACAGCACACACTTGATTTTTTTTAGATGAAAAACAAGCATCGGCTTGAAATACTGTATCTGCAATATTTTCATTTATATCGAAATCTATACAGGTATTACTATGTATTTGATTCAACCAGACAAAATTCTGATAATTAGGCAGTAATTGACGATTTTTGTTGACTAAACTAGGTTCGTCACCTACATGCTGAGCAAGATTAAAAGAATCATAAGGTGGCAAACTAAAGCCTTTACCCCTACAACTAGTAAAGGCTTTAACATTGTTAGGTGCTGGCCAATTAGGTTGGATGTAATTCTGCTGTAGCAAAATTACACTTCTCCGCTGCCGTGTTCAGATTTGTCTTCTCTTAATACTTCTAAAAGTTCTACAAAATCATCTGGTAGTGGTGCTTGCCAACTTAACCATTCTCCTGTTACTGGGTGAGTTAATTCAAGTTGGATGGCATGTAAAGCTTGCCGGCGAAACATTCTTAACATGTTTACCATATTTTCGTTACAGGCTTTTGGTGGTCTTGGTCGTCCACCATAAGCTTGATCACCCACCAAGGGATAACGAAGGTGCGACATATGTACCCGAATTTGATGAGTACGCCCAGATTCAAGCTTTAATCTGATATAAGTGTGAGCACGAAATTTTTCTTTTACTCGATAATGCGTCATTGCAGGCTTACCTGACTCACGAACAGCCATGCTAGTTCGCTTAGTAGCATGACGACCGATAGGCTCATCGACTGTTCCACCAGCAACCATAGTGCCAACAACAACCGCTTCATATTCTCGGCTAATTTCTCTGGCCTGTAGTTGTTCAACCAAATGTGTTTGAGCCGGAATAGTTTTTGCTACTACCATTAGTCCAGTTGTATCTTTGTCAAGCCTATGCACAATTCCTGCTCGTGGTACATTAGCGATTTCAGGTGCATGATTGAGTAAAGCATTTAATACTGTACCGTCACTATTACCAGCACCAGGGTGCACTACTAAATTCATGGGTTTGTTAATAACTAAAATATGTTCATCTTCAAACACAATGTTCAAGTCAATATCTTGACCCTTATGTTGAACTTGCATTTCAATTTGAGCATCAATCTCAATTAGCTCTTCTCCTATTAGCTTTTCTCTTGGCCTGTTCAGTATTTGTCCATCTACTTTGACATAATCAGCAAGGATCCATTCTTTTATTCGGGATCTTGAATAATCAGGGAACATTTCGGCCAAAGCTTGATCTAATCGTTTGCCAAATAGTTGTTCAGGCACATTTGCCTGCAATTGAATCTTTTCATGTGGGGTAGACATGTATTAAACATCCTGAAAGTGTTTCGTAACGATTTATATATGCATAGCCCAATTTGCTGGGTTAGAATGCAACGCAGTTATCGATTTGGTAAAATACCATTCTAACGGATTTTTACCCCTAATGAATCATACATAGCCGATCGAAATAGAAATGAGAGTAAATAAGAGCATTATGATCAGAAAAATCAATTTAAAAAATATTATATTAAGCAGTGTTGTCGTTGCTTTGGCTGGATGTTCATCAGCGCCAGAAGACGAAGATGTTGACCTAGTTCTTCGTAGCAGAAGTGCTCAGAGTCTATATGAAGATGCTAAAGAAAAAATGCGCCTTGGAAACTTTAACGCAGCAACACAAACTTTGAGTGCGTTGGACTCACGTTTCCCCTTTGGGCCATTATCACACCAGGTGCAATTAGATCTTGTTTATGGTTATTATAAAACGGGCAAGACAGATGAAGCTCTGGCGACAATTGACAGATTCACTCGACTCAATCCCAATCACTCAGATGTTGATTACGCAATTTATATGCGTGGCTTAACAAATATGGAAGTGGATAATAATCTTTTTCAAGAATTAGTAGGCATTGATAGGTCTGACCGAGATCCAAGTAATTCTCGTTTAGCATTTAACGATTTCAGACGTCTGATAGAAAAATATCCAAATAGTAAATATGCCGCAGATGCACAAAAACGAATGTTACATATTAAAAGTCGTTTAGCAAAATACGAAATATCTATTGCTCGTTATTACATGCGCAGAGATGCATACGTTGCAGCAGCTAATCGTGGCAGATATGTCATAGAACATTATCCCGATACCAGTCATGTACAGGAAGCACTTGAGATAATGGTCGAATCTTACGACCAACTTCAGTTAAATGACTTGAAGGATAATGCAATGAAAACTCTTAAACTTAACTATCCTGATAGTAGTTTTATAAGTTAATAATATTCGAACATAAAAAAACGCGCTGAGGCGCGTTTTTTTGTGTTCGAATATTATTTAAAAAACAAGTGACTAAATGGATTCAACAATCGGGCAATACCCGCTGTAAAATGTAAGGGTTGATCAATTATAGTGAAAACTAAACATCCATCATCTGCTTGTGAATGCGGCAGATGGTTGTGATGGGAATCCATAACTGTAAAGTCACCTGATTCATACTCAGAGATACCGTCGCCATATTGTCCGTTAACAACTAAAGTAAATTCTGTGCCTTTGTGCGTATGCTCTGGTACACGACCACCTTTTTCCATATACATAAAATTGGCTCTACCGATTTCGCCAAGATCAACGGGTGCTTGCCAAAGTTTACCTACTAAACGAGACCAATTGCCGGTATTTTTCACATGACGCCTCAACGTTCTCGGTAGTTCGAAAAACTTACCATCTAACTCGATTGACGTGACATCTTCTACAGGTGCTATTCTATATGCACTTGGCAATGATGTAATCTCAGACATCATAGAGATGTAATGCTTACCTAGCGGTTCAGCAATTTCGGTTTGTTTAAAAACATCGCTTGCGAGTTGAATCTGTATCTCTTCACAGCTCTTTTTGCATTTAGGGCACATGTCAATATGAGCGGAAATCATCAATGACATTGCTGGCTGGCAATTACCAGCTGCAAATAATTGTAAATCTGTGAACATGGGGTGGAAATTAATCATCGTCTTTTAACATCTCTTTAAGGCGCTGTAGTGCAAGTCTGGTTCTGGATTTTACTGTACCTAATGGAATATCGAGCTCATTTGCAACTTCCTGCTGAGACTTCCCATCAATATAAATTGCCTCTATAACTAGCCTTTGCTTCTCAGGCAAAGAATCAAATAGTATGCCAATTTCATCCATAGTTACTTGATGTTCTAAGGATACTTCGTTAGCGTCTGGAGTTTGTTCGCACAGCACTGGCCATAAATCATCAGAGCATACATCTTCTTTACGATTTCTCTGTTTTCTGAGCATATCGAAGCGTATGTTCCTAGCTATTGTGAAGATCCATGTAGAAGGTGAACCTTTTTCCGCGTTGAACAGGTGTGATTTCTGCCAAACATTAGACATTGTGTCCTGTACAAGCTCCATTGCTAATGCTTCGTTACCCATCTGTTTCAGGGCATATGAACGCAGACGAGGCGCAAAGTAGCTAAATATTTTTGAAAAAGAGCGTTTACACCGCTCGCTTGCAACAATACATAAATACTCTGACATCTCTTCAGCACATTCTATTGGTTTAATGGAATTAATTTGTCTAGTTTCCTGAGATATTCCAACTAACATAGATTACACCATCTTTTATCGATTATGAATATTTATACTAGTTCGTTTGATTAAAGGATCATTCCACTAATTGTGTAAGATATTCTAAAGCTTTTGTACAGTCTTTGTGTCTCAAAAATTCTTGTTTCTGCGAGGCATCAACAGGCAATAACTCCAACCACCTGTAAATCACCCATATTGGGTCATTAAATTGAGGCGTTTGGTACATTGCTTTTAACTCAGGATAATTTTCAAATATTTCCTTTAGCTTGTCATCCATTGGTGAAATGGGAAGAATTGCAGTACCTGATGTCCACATATCGATGTTTTCACATTCACCAACTCTTAACTCATCAGCTTGTGTTGTTATTGAATTAATTTTAAAACAAGTTTGTCCTTCGACTGTAACGCCCAAAAAGCCATCATCCAACAAATCAAAATCAATTACTTTACAGAAGGTACCAATTGGATAAATATGCTCATTTTTAGTTTTATTACCTTGAGAATCTACCATACACACACCAAATCCTGCATCTGCAGCGCATACTTCTTTTATCATACGTACATATCTAGGCTCAAAAATTCTCAATGACATCCTACCGCCTGGCAATAGGTGAGCCGACAATGGAAACAGTGGGGCTTTGTAACATGGTTTCATAAAAATGTTTCATTTGTTAGCAATGACCTCGTTACGCAACACTTCCGAATTAAGATCTAAATAAAAAATGAAAGTTACCTTTAAATGATCCCTAGGCAAAATATTTAGGTATTCTATGCAAATTGAATTTAGTCTAATGCTTGAATTTATCTAAGTATTACAGACACATTAAATGAACTTCAGGATATAAATGAGTAAAAAAGTTGCAATTATAGGTTCAGGCATTTCAGGGTTAACTTGTGGACACTTGCTCCATCAAAGACACGATATAACCCTTTTTGAAGCTAACGATTACATTGGCGGACATACGGCAACTATTGATGTTGAAGTTAACAATAGAAAATATGCCATAGACACTGGTTTTATCGTTTTTAACGATTGGACATACCCAAATTTTATCAAGTTAATGAACAAAATTGGTGTTCAATCACAAGCTACAGAAATGAGTTTTAGCGTTAAAAATTTATCGCAAAATTTGGAGTATAACGGCAATACTCTTAATAGCTTATTTGCCCAAAGAAGAAATTTATTACGTCCTAAATTTTGGCGAATAGTTAGAGATATACTTAAATTTAATAAAATATGCAAAAAAGGTGCGTTAGATAAAATTGATTATGGACAGGAAACGCTTAACGAATTCCTGAAGCGACACAAATTTAGTGATGATTTCATTTATAATTATATACTCCCAATGTGTGCTGCAATTTGGTCGACTAGCCTAGAAGACATTAAAGCTTTTTCTTTTACTTTTTTTTTACGCTTTTTCAATAATCATGGATTGCTTAACATCACCGACAGGCCTCAATGGCGATCAATTGTTGGTGGCTCAAGAGAATACATAAAACCGCTAACTGCTGGTTTCGCACACAATATAAAATTAAGTAGTCCAGTAAAATCGGTTACTGATAATAAAAGTCAGAAATTGGTCCGTTTACAAGATAATTCTGAGCACTTATTCGATGAAGTTATCTTCGCATGCCACAGTGACCAAGCCTTAGCAATGCTTACCGAGCAAAGTGTCGTGCAAACAGAAATTTTAGGCGATATGCCATATTCTAAAAACGAAGTATTACTTCATACAGATGTCAGTGTTCTGCCTATCAGAAAATTAGCATGGGCAAGTTGGAACTACCTTATTAAAGGCTATGAAGGTGAATCTCAAGAGCCAGCTATATTGACTTACAACATGAATATTTTACAAAATATACAGTCTGATACAACATTCTGTGTAACTTTAAATAATAATAAAGACATTGACCCAAGAAAAGTGTTGGGAAGTTATCAATATTCACACCCTCAATTTAATAATAAAACAGTTGTTGCACAATCAAGGTGGGCAGAAATATCTGGTGTACATGGTCTGCATTTTTGCGGCGCATATTGGTTTAATGGTTTTCACGAAGATGGCGTGCGCAGTGCTTTAAATGTATGCAAGTCATTTGGCGAGGAACTCTAGTGCAAAGTGCCTTGTACAAAGGTAGTGTATTTCACAGCAGATTTGTGCCAAAAAAACATGCATTTACTTATCAAATATTTTTACTATGGCTTAACCTTGATGAAATCGATTTGCTTGAGGCAAAGGTGAGAGGTTTTTCAGCTAAATCATGGGCGCCACTGAGATTTAAACGCAGTGATTATTTAGGCGATGCAGATAAGCCGCTAAAACAATCTGTGCTAAATAAAATGACAGAACTGGCACAAAAACCACTTACTGGAACTGTTTATCTACTTGGACAAACACGTACTTTTGGTCTGTATTTTAGCCCAGTCAATTTTTATTACTTACAGCAAGATGATAATTCCTTTAGTCATTTACTGGCCGAGGTAAGTAATACACCATGGAATGACAGGCACTGTTACTTGGTCGATTTAGCGAAACAAGAAGATTGTGAAAAGGTTTTTTATGTATCCCCATTTAATCCAATGGATATGCAATATAAGTGGAAAATATCACAACCTACGCAGTCATTAAAATTGACTCTGTCTTGCTATAAAGAAATCAAACATTTTACAGCTAGTCTCAATTTATCAAAAGTTGAATTGAACTCAAAAAGTCTTTTCAACGTATTGTTAACTATTCCAAGCATGACTGTTAAAACCGTCATTGGAATTTATTGGCAAGCCATAAAACTATACATTAAAGGCGTGCCTTTTTATTCCCATTCAGAACAAGGTAAAAAATAATTATGCCAAACGGAGAACAAACATTAGTGGTGTCCTCTAATACATCGTGGCAACACAGATTGTGTCGTACAATAATGTTGAAAGTATTCGCCAGCCTTCCGCAAGGCAAGATGGTGATAAAAGAAAGAGGCGTTTTGGTTGATACCTTCGGTCAAAAAGATTCAGAGCTTCATGCTGAAATAGACTTTCAATGTTTAAGTGTTTACCAAAGCCTGTTGTTTGGTGGCAGCGTTGCATCAGGGGAAACATTTTCTGATGGATTATGGACGACTCCAAATCTGACTAATGTAATACGTGTATTTGCACGTAATCTACCACTGCTTGACAGCTGGGAGTCCAAAATGGAATGGCTTGCTTTTCCTATTCGTAAGATTAGCCACCTTGCAAACAAGAACTCAGCATCAGGATCGAAGAAAAATATAGCCGCTCACTATGACTTGGGCAATAAGCTTTACACCCGATTTCTTGATGACACTATGATGTATTCTTCGGCCATCTATCCTTCAATAAACAGCACACTGGCTCAAGCGCAGAACGCAAAATTAAAAGCTATTTGTGACAAATTACAGTTAACGTCCAAAGATCACGTGGTCGAAATTGGGACTGGCTGGGGTGGTTTAGCAGTGTTTGCGGCGAAAAACTATGGCTGCAAAGTCACGACAACTACAATTTCAGAAGAGCAACACCAATATACCCAAAACCTAATCAACAAAGAAGGTCTGCAAGACAAGATTACTCTCTTAAAGGAAGATTACAGATTACTTGAGGGCAAATATGACAAATTAGTTTCAATTGAAATGATTGAAGCTGTAGGTAAAGAATATTTGCCCACATTTTTTAAAAAATGTTCAAGCTTATTGAAGGACGAAGGTTTAATGGTATTGCAGGCAATAACAATCAGTGACCATCGCCTCGAAAGTTATAGCAAAAGTGTCGACTTTATTCAAAAGCATATTTTCCCGGGTGGTTTTTTGCCATCACAGTTACTCATTAACCAACATCTAAAAAAGCACACTGACCTTATGATACGTGATCTTCACGATATCGGACTGGACTATGCCAGAACATTGAGAGACTGGCATCACAAACTCTTAGAAAATAAGGAGCCTTTAGCGGAAGATGGTTATGATGACCGATTTATGAACATGTGGCGTTATTACTTCAGTTATTGTGAAGGTGGTTTTTTAGAACGTACCATTAGCACAGTACAATTGGTGATCAGTAAGCCAGCTTTTTCAAACAGTATTACCCGATAGTTTTCGTTAATATAATGAACCGTTACGCAATCAAATCTAGCACTTATAGGCTTTTAGCCATATTAATTGCCTTATTTTTTTCAGGAGTGACTATGGCCGAGCCACTTAATGGTCTAAAAAAAGTAGGTGAAGCTAAACTTAAAGTTTTGTTTTGGGATGTTTACAACTCTACCTTATACAATCAAACGGGTGAGTATTTAGAAGGACAATTCCCTCAAGCTCTAGAAATAGATTATTTAAGAGACATTGATGCTAAAGACCTAATAGAAAGGACAGTGGATGAATGGAAAAAATTGGACATTGAACAAATAACATATGAACGATGGATACCATTGTTGTCTGATATATTTCCGGATATTAAAAAAGGCGATACGCTTTTATTAAGGGTTAATGATAACTTGCATAGTGAATTCTTCTTTAATGGACAAACATTAGGGAGAATTTCGGACTCAAATTTTGGAAAAAGTTTCTTACGTATCTGGTTAGACATAAATTGCAGCTACCCGAAAGTGCGTAATCAACTTATTGGACTAAAAAAATGAAGCCATTTAAATATATAATTTTTGTTCTAATTTTTCCATTTGTGCTTTCATGCAGTAGTTCAATAGACGACTATGAAAACACTAAACCTACATTCAACTTAGCTGAGTATTTTAACGGAGAGGTCACGGCTTGGGGTATTGTTCAAGACTATTCCAACAAACTGACTAGACGCTTTTGCGTGGATATAATTGGCACTTGGGAAGGTAACCAAGGTCAGCTACACGAGACCTTTTATTATAATGATGGTGAACAACAAATACGTATATGGAACCTTGAGGTCGACTCTAATGGAAGTGTTACTGGTGGTGCAGCAGATGTTGTTGGTGAAGCCAACGGCGGTTCAAAAGGAACCGCATTTAATTGGCAATATACCTTACGAGTACCGATAGATGGCACAGAATATGATTTATTTGTAGATGATTGGATGTTTATGATGGATGATAATCGTATGATGAACCGGTCTTACATGAAAAAGTTTGGTGTTACTGTGGCTGAAATTTCCATTTTTTTTGATAAAACCCAACCTGTTAGAAAATGTGGATAGTTTGGCTAAATTAAATAAGACTATAATCCGTAATATTGTTCACATTAAATTTTAATATAGCTAAATTTTAATATCATGAAGTCAGATATATATATTATAGAAATTTATATTTGCATAAGTCTTACTTAAAATAAGCTGAAGCTTAACGAACATTTATATGTGTTTTAAAATATATTGTCGCTGTTTCTTCCAAGACATGGCTCTGCATCAACTTGAAACCGACAATGAATACAGCTTCTTTGCTCAAATTAATTTGTTATTAATGTGTAAAACGTACCACCGTCACATCACAAATCATATATGCATGCTTTTTGGTGTTGATAAATTACACGTTCAATACAAATCTTTGACATAACTTATATTTAAAGGTCACAAAAACCATACTTTGAAAATATGAATTTGAAAATATGAATTTGAAACACTTCACAATTTACTTTCAATGATTATTGGATCTTCAACAGAGCAATTACTTAAACTTCGTTCCTGACTATTTTCTCATTGACAACGCCCAAATCCTTTAAATGATCTTAACCTTGTGTTCGCTCCTGAAGATAGCAGTTAAGCTAATTTTATCGTGAAATTTCAGTCTATTATATGCAAAAAGATATTGTGTTTTCTAAGTTTAAAATTTGTTGGTTATTTTTTGAAATGATAATTTAGACGTTCCAAATCTTTTCTTTTAGGCACATATGAACTAGGGTTTATTGATTTGACAAATGCCAATTTTATTTCCTAATATTTTTGTGTTTTATTTTTTTGGCAATAATAATAAAGTTTCTTTCGTTAATTACAGGATTAATTAGTTGTGACAACAAAAATACAAAAAGCTTTAAATATTCATCATATTAGAGTGGTTAAACAATTTTCAAAGACCAATGAGGTCAAGATATCTGACATTGAAAGGTACTTAGCTGAATACGTTTCAATACCTACAGCTAGGAAAATAATTCATCAGTTAAATGACTTGAACATTATAAGCTTTGACCAGAGCATTGCTGACAAAAGGGTAAAAATAGTGCGCTTCCTCATTACAAATTTAGATGAGTACATGTAAAAATAATTTTTGTTCTTAAATATTTGTCAATTTTTCGTAGCTTTTAATTGCGTTACTTTCCTTCAGCTGTAGGCTTCGTTTTAATTGTTCATAATCTACAGCCAAAACAGTTGAATCCAATCAATTACTAAGTCGATGAAAACAAAAATAAACCTTTTGTTCACTAGTAAATACCCTCATATTAATTAATCTGTTCTACATTTATTAATAGCTTGACGTGATTTATGTGCCTTCATTTATAATTCTTCTCATTTTACTAGATTTATAACAAGTACCTAATATCAGAAACAATCGATTTGAAATACTACTGAATAGAAATATAAAATAAAAATAGCCATCTTAATTAACTGTTAAAAGG
>NZ_CAJXPA010000158.1 GCF_913058035.1 uncultured Paraglaciecola sp.
TAATAAATGTGAAGTATTTATCGGGTAACTCCATAATATCTTCAAAATTTTTATTTTAATATTGCATGTGAAATTTTAAATCATTGTTATTCTGTAGTTTCTCTCAATTTAGGTTTAGGTCCTTTAAAAACTCCGAGCTATTGATTACCTATTAAACTTTTGTGATCAAGATTGCAGGTGATCTGGCATTAACTATTCATCAAAAAAAAACTGCATAAATATTTAACTCTATCTGCCTTAAAGTGCTTATCAATGCATGTTTTATGCGGCGAACTTGCATAGGTATGAATTTTGTTAAAAAATAGTAAATATAACGCTTTTATTGCGTGATAATTTTAGCGAGAATAGGCCATAAAGCATTAAAACGGTATATATCTCAGTCTTTTGTCTAATTTAATAATACTAATATTCAACCATTATTACACTTTTCATTGACAAATTTACTACTACTAACAAGCTATAAAAGATGGGTAAACACATGACGGTTGCAGATAACCAACATTCAGTTCTACTTGAAAATGTCTATAAACTAATTGATAAAAAAGTCGCCACTAATCAAGTTAAACAGGTAACAGACTTTTCTAAAATTTTATTCAAAAATATTGCCAAAGATGATTTAGATAATCGAAGTGATGATAACCTTTATGGTGCCACTTTGAGCTTGTGGAATCAGTTTGTAGATTATCAGGGTGATGCGCCTTTTATTCGTGCTTTTAATCCTGCAATAAGTAAACATGGCTGGCAGTCAACCCATACTATTGTTGAAATCATTGTCACCGACATGCCATTTTTAGTGGACTCAGTGCGTATGGCACTTAACAGAATGGGCATCACAGCACATTTATTGTTACATTGCCCTATTAGTCTTAAACGAAACGAGCATCATAAGTTTGTTTCCTTCGAAGATAAAACCAGTGATAAGAAAGAAGTGGTAAGGCAAACTGTTTTCCTTATTGAAGTAGACAGACAAACTTCAAAACTTGCTCTGGAACAACTGACTAATGAATTGTTTTCAGTGGTTAACGATGTGTCGTTAACAGTGCAAGATTGGCAACCAATGCGCGTAAGATTAAAAAATATTATTGAGGAATTCAAAACTAGCAAATCCCCAATCTCAGCAGAACAGAAACATCAAACTGAAAAATTCTTAGCCTGGTTAAATAACCATAATTTTACTTTGATGGGATACCGCTCATACAGTGCAAAAGGTATCAAAGGTGATTACCGTTGGGTAGCCGAAAATGATTCCAGTCTAGGTTTGATGAAAAACTCAAAGACAAATCGTGACCGTGTACTATCAAATATTCCCGCTTCGGCTAGGCAAGAAGCATTAAGCAAAAATCCGTTAATGTTGACTAAAACCAATTCACGTTCCAGAGTGCATCGTCCTGCATACTTAGATTATGTGGGTATCAAACGTTTTGATGATGCTGGTTTTGTGATTGGTGAAGACCGGTTTATTGGATTATATTCAGCTTCATTTTATAATAGTAGCGCAACACAACTACCTGTATTGCAAGAAAAAATTAATGCTATATCAAAGTTATCTGGTTTTGATCCCGGCTCACATGGACACAAAGCCTTCCTTAATATCATTGAAACTTACCCTCGAGATGAATTATTACAAGGCAGCATTAAAGAGCTAGCACAAATTGTTTTAGGTATTTTTCAAATGCAAGAACGAGGCATTTCTAGATTGTTTGCCCGAAAGGATGTATTTGGCCGTTTTGTTTCATGCATGGTATTTGTACCCAGAGAGCGTTACAACACGCAGTTACGAAAAGATACTCAGATATTGCTTAAAAAATCTTTTGCAAGCGAAGAGGATGTAGAATTTACCACTTATTTTTCAGAGTCTGTGTATGCGAGAACGCATTATATTGTCAGAGTGAAAAACAATAATGCGGAATATAACGTGAAGGATATCGAGAAAAACATCATCGAATTAAATAAAAGTTGGGATGACAGACTTGCTAATACTATTCGCTCAAATCATGGCGAAGCTAAAGGTAAAAGACTTGAACAAAAGTATGTCAATGCGTTTCCTAGCAGTTACAAAGAATACAATTTACCCAGTGCTGCATTAGTAGATATTGAGAAGCTTGAATTACTGAATACTGAACATACGCTGGATATGTTGTTTTATCGACCGCAAGAAGAAGGACCTGAAAGTAAAGCTGTTAGACTAAAACTGTTTCATGGAAATGAACCTATTCATTTATCAGCTGTGTTGCCGATGCTCGAAAATTTTGGTTTACGAGTGATAGATGAGAGTCCTTTTAAGATCAGCCCCAACGAACAACAAGTTAATTGGATCATGGATTTTTCTATGTTGCACAACACTAGCAACGATATGGATATGGGCCAAGCTCAAACATTATTTCAAACAGCTTTTTCAGAGGTGTGGTACAACGCTTTAGAAGATGACCCGTTTAATCGGTTAGTACTTGGTGCCGGGTTAACAGGCCGAAATGTTACTATTCTGCGTTCTTATGCAAAATATATGCGTCAAATAGGCACTTCTTTTAGCCGAGATTACATCGCCAATACCTTAGCGAACTATCCAAAGATTGCTACTTTACTCGTTCAATTATTTTATCAAAAGTTTGATCCTAGAACTAAGCGTAGTACTAAAGCTGAAGATACAATTCTTGTCACAATAAAAGAACAGCTAGAAAATGTATCTAATTTAGATGATGACAGAATTATTTGTCGTTATTTGGATTTAATTTTAGCAACATTACGTACTAATTTTTATCAAAAGGATGAGTCGGGTAACCAAAAACCTTATGTTTCATACAAAATGTTACCTGAACTTATTTCTGATATGCCATTACCTAGGCCTAAGTTTGAAATTTTTGTCTACTCACCTCGAATAGAAGGTGTACATCTAAGAGGTGGAAAAGTAGCACGAGGTGGTTTACGTTGGTCAGATAGACAAGAAGATTTCAGGACAGAAATTTTGGGATTAGTTAAAGCCCAACAAGTAAAAAATACCGTAATTGTTCCAGTAGGTGCTAAAGGCGGCTTTGTTTGTAAAAATTTACCCATGGATTTAGGACGTGAAGCTTTCCAAAAAGAAGGCCAAGAGTGCTACAAAATATTTATTCGTAGTTTATTAGACATCACTGATAACATAGTTGAAGGTAAAGTCGTTCATCCCAAAGATGTTGTCAGGCTTGATGAAGATGACGCCTATTTAGTTGTTGCTGCAGATAAGGGGACAGCGACTTTCTCCGATATAGCAAATGGAATATCGGACGAGTTCAATTTTTGGTTAGGCGATGCGTTTGCTTCAGGCGGAAGTATCGGTTACGACCACAAAAAAATGGGAATTACCGCAAAAGGCGCTTGGGAATCTGTTAAACGTCATTTCAGAGAAATGGATAGAAATTGTCAGACCACTGACTTTACCTGTGTTGCGATTGGCGATATGGCAGGTGATGTATTTGGGAACGGCATGTTGTTGTCTACTCATACCAAGTTGATCTGTGCTTTTAATCACTTGCATATCTTTTTTGATCCAAGTCCAAACATTGAGTCAACCTATAAAGAAAGACAACGTTTGTTTGAAAACCCTTCATTGAGTTGGGACGATTATGACAGAAAACTTATTTCTAAAGGTGGTGGTATATTTAGCCGTTCATCTAAGTCGATTAAGCTGACCGCTGAAATGAAAAAATGGTTGGGTACCAAGCAACAAAACATGACGCCCAATGAACTGATTCACAATGTTTTAAAGATGCCAGTTGATCTACTTTGGAATGGGGGTATCGGTACTTATGTTAAAAGTACTAAGGAGACCCACGCTCAGGTTGGTGATAGAGCCAATGATGATGTGAGAGTTAATGGTAACCAATTACAAGCAAAAATAATTGGTGAGGGCGGAAATCTTGGAGCCACTCAGCTTGGTCGAATAGAATTCGCTTTAAAAGGTGGCAAGGTCAACACCGACTTTATTGATAATGTTGGCGGAGTAGACTGTTCAGATAATGAAGTTAACATTAAAATTTTACTTAACTCATTAGTAAACGCAGGTGATTTAACGACTAAACAGCGTAACAATATCTTATATGAAATGACTGAAGAAGTCGGTGATTTGGTTATTCAAGATTGTTATCGTCAAACAGAATCAATATCTATTTCTGAATTAGGTGGAGTAGGACAGCTTAGAGAGCAGTTGCGCTTTATTCATGGTTTAGAGCGCGAGGGTTATTTAAATAGAGAACTAGAATTTATCCCCGCGGATGACGAAATATCTGAACGGCTAGCTAAGTCCTCTGGCTTGACCAGGCCTGAGCTATCAGTATTGATAGCCTATGGAAAAATGGTCATGAAGCAGAAGTTTAATGTTGCATCTATCACTGACAACCCTTATCACGGTAGATTGTTGATCGAAGCATTTCCAAAAAAGCTGCAGGACAATTTCTCAGCTCAAATGCAACAACACCCTCTTAGAAGCGAAATTATTGCCACTAAGTTAACTAATAATATTATTAATGATATGGGCATGAACTATGTCTTTAGGATCCAAGAAGAAACAGGGGCGGGGGTTGATGAAATAGCGACTGCTTATTCTGTGGTAAATGGTATTTTTGGGATGCAAAGTCTATGGTCAGAAATTGAAGGTTTAGATAATAAAGTATCTTCTGGTGTACAGTTACAAATGCTTGATAGCATGCGAAGAACTTTGCGCCGCGCGTCTCGTTGGTATTTACGTCACGGAAGCAAAACCCTAAGTATTCAAGATTCAATTGACAGTTTTCGCTCTCCCTTTGATGGCTTATTTGCCAATATTCAAGATTATTTAGTTGAAAGTGAATATGATCAACTTGAAAGTGCGTGTATTGAATTAACAAAGGCAGGTGTACCAGATTCAATTGCATACAAAGTTTCGTCACTTAGTAATATGTTTCCTTGTATGGATTTAGCTCAAATTGCTAAAAATGAAAAGCGTGACATCAAATTAGTCTCAAACTTGTATTTTAAATTAGGATCAAAACTTGAATTACATTGGTTCTTATCTCAAATAGATAATCAAAGGGTAAGTAACCATTGGCAAGCACTGGCACGAGCTTCTTATCGCGAAGAGTTAGATTGGCAACAACGTTCGATCACTACAGTTTTATTGTCCTCCGATCTTAATAACGAAGATGCAGAATCCATTTTAAATAATTGGATGGACAATAACCAAGTTTTACTCGATCGCTGGTATCATATGATGTCTGAATTTAAAACCAGCAGCACACACGAGTTTGCTAAGTTTTCAGTTGCTTTTAGGGAGTTAATGCTTCTGAGTATGAACGCCAGTAGCTGACATTAGGGCCTGTTTATCTGAGCCCTTTATGTTTAATAACGCCTTGGTTTTCGCTGATACGTGCCAAGGCTTTTTTATGTTTAAAGAGAAATTATGTATTCCCTTATCCAAAAATTTTTATTCACCCAAGATGCTGAGTGGAGTCATGACTTCACAATTAATTGGCTTAGGCGTACTCAGAATAATTTATTAAATCGTTTGTATAAACAAAATTTAGTAGAAAAACCAATTGAAGTCTTTGGACTAACGTTTAAAAATCCAGTGGGACTAGCTGCAGGTTTAGATAAAAATGGTGAATGTATTGATGCGTTTGCAGCTATGGGTTTCGGATTTATTGAGATTGGAACGGTAACGCCTGAACCACAACTAGGTAATGACAAACCAAGAATGTTTCGCTTACCAGCAGGGCAGGCGATTATCAATCGGATGGGATTTAATAATAAAGGCGTAGATAATTTAATTGATAATGTCAAGCAGGCAAAATATACCGGTATTTTAGGCATTAATATTGGTAAAAATAAACATACTCCAGAGGCTGAGGCTCTGAATGATTATCTGATTTGCCTGCGTAAAGTGTACAACTATGCGAGTTATATCACTGTTAATATTTCTTCACCTAATACACCAGGTTTAAGGGATTTACAGCATGGTCAAGCATTAGATGATTTGTTGACGGGTCTTAAAAACGAGCAGAAAATATTAGAAACTCAGTACGCAAAGTATGTACCGATTTTAGTTAAGATCTCTCCTGATCTTTCTGACCAAGAGATTGTCGACATGTCCAAATCATTGATCAAAGTGGGGATCGATGGTGTTATTGCTACCAATACAACATTGGACAGAAAAGAAGTGTTAGGTCAGCAACATGCGGATGAAAACGGAGGTTTAAGTGGAGCAGTACTTACATCTAAGAGTCAGGTGTTTACAGAGAAACTTGTCAAGGAGATCTCAGGTAGAATACCCGTCATAGGCGTAGGTGGTATTCACTCCGCTGAGACAGCAAAAGAAAGGATCAAAGCGGGATCAAGTCTGATCCAGATATATTCTTCACTGATCTTTCAAGGTCCAGGAGTGATCAAAAAGATCATCAATGGCATATAATGATCAATTAAAGATCCAAGTCTTTTATACTAAATAAATTGGAAATAAATCACCCTTAAGTGAAAGACATATGTTATTTTTTAGTAATATCACCTTATAGAGTTTGTTTCCCTTTATGCTCCAACCCATGTCAGATTGGTATTGGTTTTCTGAAAATGGCCAGCTTATGTTGTCTATGGGTAACGAGTGGCAGTGCACCACAGCTTATGGAATAAAAGAAATTATAGACTTACCGCAGACACACCAACTGTTTCACTTATCTGCTACTGAATGTTATATGTTTTTGGCCGAGCATCTTAATTCTAGTGGCCAGCATTTTTCAGATGCACAGTTAACGCACATATTGATTAACGCAACTGCAGCAATAATGTTTCATAAGCCAGTTACGCCTAAGAGTTGGTTTTTAGATGAGATTGAGTCTTTTGGTTTTCATCATAGGTTGGCAAGAGTGACCAATAAATTTAATTCAGGTGTTGTGTTGGTTTTGATTGACGAGAACGCTTTAGCCACATGTATGCTGATTTCAGTTAATTTACAATTAAACGAAACCAAATTATTAAATCAGTTTGATTTAATAAAGGTAGCAAAAAATCGCCTTGAACCTCTACTGTTAGAAACAAGCTCCCAACTCACTGCATAGTTTAAATTGACCCTATAGATAAATCTTGGAGGTTAGATCTCCACAATATCAAAAGTTAACTCCTTTTAAATACCGATTAAACATGCGCTTACTTGGTATTTACCGTATAATCGCGCCCGTTTTAAACTATGAGTATCTTGAGCCGCGCTATGAGTCTATGTATGTCGTCCGAAAGTAATTTCGAATTTTTGATCACTACGTCTAAGGGCTTAGACGGAATGCTGTTAGATGAAATAGCACAGATATGTCCAGGTGTGGTACTAAAATCTAAACCAGGACAAGTATTGTTCAGTGGCGAGCTTGCTGACGCTTATAAAGTCTGTATCTGGTCGCGTCTGGCAAATCGAGTACTTGTCAAGCTTGCTGAAGGTGAAGTTAATACGGCTGACGATGTTTATAAAGTCACTGACCAAGCAAATTGGCCAACACATTTTGGTGTAGGTGATACCTTTATGGTGGACTTTACTGGAACTAATCAAAGCATCAACAATACTCAGTTCGGCGGGTTAAGGGTAAAAGATGCTATCGTTGATCAGTTTTCAACTTTTTTCGATGAACGTCCTTCTGTTAGTAAAATATTACCTAACATTAGAATTCAAGCTCGGATGTGGCGGAGCATTTTAGGCGTTTATATTGATTTATCAGGTCAAAGTTTACATCAAAGACACTACCGCACTAAAACAGGTATCGCTCCCGTAAAAGAACATTTAGCCAGTGCTATGCTAATCAGAAGCGGTTGGCCAAAAAATATGCTAACGCCATTAATAGATCCCATGTGTGGAGCTGGTACCATTGCTATTGAAGCGGCAATGATGGCTGCAAACATAGCACCAGGTTTAAAACGACAGTCATGGGGATTTGACGCATGGAAAGAGCATGATCGTTCTAGTTGGGACAATTTGGTTAAAGAAGCTGAATTAGCAATAAAGCCTCACAATGGTTCTATTTGGGCGAATGATATTGATGCCTCGATATTATCTGTTGCCAGAGAAAACGCCGAATCAGCTGGTGTTGCAGATTTTATTAAATTTACTCACCAAGATGCTTGTCAATTAACTTCGTCAGATTTACCCACTGGTTATATGGTGAGCAACCCGCCTTATGGCGAGAGATTAAGTGAAACAACTCAACTTATTCCTACATTTCAGAAATGGGGAAGCTGGTTAAAGCAAGAATTTAAAACATGGCACCTGTCCTTATTAACATCTGACCGTAATTTATTACGACAGATGAAATTATCGGCTAAAAAAGAATACAAGCTGATGAACGGTAAGTTGGAATGTTTGTTAGTTAACTATGAATTAGACGAAAAAAACTGTCAGGTTAGAGAAAATAAAACAATCAATGACGATTTCGCCAATCGTTTAGGTAAAAACTTAGTCAAAACTACTAAATGGCTAAAAAGTCAAAACACCAACTGTTACCGTATTTATGACGCAGATTTACCTGAATATAACGTGGCAGTGGACAAATACGCTGATTACTTAGTTGTGCAAGAATATTCGGCTCCTAAAGATGTGCCTGAACAAAAAGCTAAAAGAAGGTTACAAGAAGTGATGATGTCGTTGCCTCAGGTCACAGGTATCGATGCAAGTAAAATCATTCTAAAGGTCAGAGAGCAACAAAAAGGTAAAAACCAGTATCAGAAAGTATCGCAACGCAAAGAAACTATTGAAGTATTTGAAAACGGTGCAAAATTTCAGGTCAATTTATATGACTACCTAGATACAGGTTTATTTTTAGACCACAGAATGACTCGCCAATTATTTCAAAAAAAATCTGAAGCCAAAGACGTGCTGAACTTATTTGCCTACACCGGAAGCTTTTCTGTGCATGCAGCTTTAGGTGGTGCCAAATCTGTGACCACAGTGGATATGTCGAATACTTATATTGATTGGGCAAAAGAAAATTTTAAGATAAATAAGTTAACAGGGGCTTATGAATTTATTCAAGCCGACTGCTTGACTTGGTTAAACCGACATAATGGTAAATATGATTTAATGTTTATTGATCCTCCATCTTTTTCTAATTCAAAACGTATGGAAGGAACATGGGATGTGCAAAGAGATCATATTGCCTTAATTACCGATGCATTAACTTGTCTCAACCCTGGTGGTGAAATATTGTTTTCAAACAATTTACGCCAGTTTAAGTTAGACGAGATTGCATTAATTGGTTTGGGATTAAGCATAGAAAATATTTCCCAGCAAACTTTGCCAGATGATTTTCAGCGTAATCCTAAAATTCATCATTGTTGGTCTCTGGTTAAACAGTAGAGTGTGTTAAATTGTATGAATTGATCTTATATACAGGACAGGGTTGTGGTTTGTGCGATGAAGCTGAAGCCCTACTCGAAAAAGTAAGTGAAAATGCCGCTTCTTCTCTTAAAAAAGTAGATGTGCGAGCGAACTCAGATTTGTACCATTTATATGGTGCTCGAATTCCGGTGTTATACCGTGAAGATATACATAATGAATTGCCTTGGCCATTCGATTTTTTTCAATTAGGTGAGTTTTTACGTTGAGTTTATTGCAGTTAAAAAATGCCAGTATCATTCTTGGCCATCCCCCTTTATTAAATGGTATCGAACTAGTCATTCACCCTGGTGAAAGATTGTGTTTAGTTGGCCGCAATGGTTGCGGTAAGTCTACTTTGTTAAAAGTGATTGAAGCAGATATCAAACTAGATGACGGTCAACGTTTGGTAAACAAAGAGGTGAAAATTTCTCGTTTACCACAGGATCCACCCGCAAGTGTTCAATGTAGTTTGTTTGACTACGTAGCAGAGGGATTGGCAGAAGTAGGGGAATACCTAAAAGGATATTTTCATCAAGCCGACCTTATTGCTGAAGACCCTTCTGATGCGAATATGGCAAAATTAGAGTTCTTTCAAACTCAACTTGATCATCACAACGGCTGGCAGCTTGAACAACGTATTCAACAAGTGTTGACTAAACTTCAGCTTGACCCTAATCAACAACTGAGTAATTTATCTGGTGGTTGGAGGAGAAAAGCCGCATTAGCCAAAGCTATGGCAAGTGAGCCAGATATTCTTTTATTAGATGAGCCTACCAACCACCTTGATATTGACATGATCAAGTGGCTAGAAGATGCCATCATTGGTTATGCTGGCTCTGTGGTCTTTGTTAGCCATGATAGGGCATTCATCCGAAAAGTTGCCAGTCGTATCATTGACTTAGACCGCGGCAATTTGGTTAGCTATCCGGGTAATTATCAGACATACCTTGATCAAAAAGCCCATGATTTGGAAGTTGAAGAAACTCAGAATGCGTTGTTTGACAAAAAACTGAGTATTGAAGAAACATGGATCAGACAAGGCGTAAAAGCCCGCAGGACCAGAAATGAAGGTCGTGTGCGTGCCCTTAAAGCATTAAGGACTGAACGTTCGCAAAGAGCTAACAAGTTAGGTACGGCGAAGGTGAGTGTGAGCGAGTCTAAGAGTTCAGGAAAAATTGTTTTTGAAACCGAAAACTTGCATTACACCATTGCGTGTACACTGATTGTTGAGTTGCTGA
>NZ_CAJXPA010000159.1 GCF_913058035.1 uncultured Paraglaciecola sp.
TAATAGTGGTTGATAATAGTGGTTAATAATAGTGGTTAATATTTGTTTATTTACCTTAACTTTAAGACAAGAGCATACTCATGCTAACCTCACTAAGTTTGAACTATTTTTATAGTTCAAACTTAGCTTATAAAATCAATTAAAGAGGCTTTATATAGTGTCAAAAAAAATTATACATACCCTAAAAAAATGGATGAGTTTTTTAATTTTTGTTTCATTGATGTCTATTTCATCGATAAGTATTGCAAAGTCAAAGAGTAAATTTATCTTTACCCAATCTTATAATACTGAACATATTTTCCATCATACGTCCCAAAAATTCATAGAAAAACTAAAGATTAAAGATTCTGCATATAAACCTGATTATCATCCCGGTGGAGACTTGGGTGACTGGACTTCACAGTTTGAGCAATCAATGCTGGGTGTCATACCCATGACTATAACCTACGGAGCCTCAGAATTTGACGGTCGACTGGATTTAACATGGCTGGGATATGTGGTTGATAACTGGACGAGTGCACATAAAGTGTATGGTCCAGGCGGCCCCATGATTGATGTATATAACGAAATTTTTGCTGATTTGGGATTGGTCGCTTTGGGCACCATTCCTACTGGCTTTGGTTCTATCACGATAAGTAAAGGTGTAGGCAAAGTCCCAACTCGTTTTCCTGAAGATGCCAAGGGCATCAAAATGCGCGTGATACCATCACCATTAGCAATTAGACGTTTCCAAAATTGGGGGTTTTCTGCCGTTCCTATGCCATATTCTGAACTATACACCGCATTACAGTTAGGCACGGTCGATGGAAGGGCATTTGGTCCAGCTGTCGAAATATATCAGATGCGTGATGTGTTGGAAGCTTACATTCTTACTCGAGATTATTTTGAACATGCCTTCTGGCTTGTAAATAAACAGTGGTGGGAAGAACTTCCAGTATCTGAAAGAATAAAAATGCAAGATGCAGTTGATGAAACCCTTCAATGGGTATGGCAAGAAGCAGAATCTATTGATAACGGATTTTTGAATAAAGTGCGGGATGCAGGTATTAAAATTATTGAGTTGTCAGATGAAGATATGGCTCAAGCCAAAAGTATCTTATATGATAATGAATGGCCTTACATGGAAGAAAAAATCGGTAGCGATATTATGAAATTAGTCCGTGAGATTGCTGACATAAGATAGCTATTGTTTGGCTTTATTAAGTAACTATCAACAGATACCTTGGCTTAGCTTTCCAGTATTAAAGAAGAAGTTTTTATGAATATTAAAGAATTAGAACCAAATAGACCGTCACACTGTGAAACAAAAACTATTGTTCCAAGACACAAAGCATTAAAAAAACTGGAGTTTATACTTGATTACTGCATCCGTGGAGCAATGGTTTTTACTGGTTTGGGACTAGCAATTTTGATGTTTACTCAAGTTATTATGCGATATGTTCTGGAGTCCCCATTTGCAGGAATTGAAGAGGCTGCCATATTGCTAGCTGTTTGGGTTTCATTTCTCGGTATGGGTTATGCGACAAAACAGCGATCGCATATTCATGGTGGCATTGTGAGTTTACTTGTTCACGATCCTGTTAAGATTGAAATGATACGTTTTACTGTTTCAATTATTTGTTTATTTACCGTCTGTGTTTTTGGATATTTTGCGGCCAAATATGGAATGTTTGTATTCGAAAAAGAGCGGATGAGTTTATACCTGCAATGGCCTAAAGGTTTGTGGACTGCAAGCATGATATTTGGATTCTTGTTAATGGCAATCTTTTTTCTATTTCAAACTATTAAGGATTTCCGTCAAATATTAGAAATTAAAGCCCAATCAAATAATAGCAATAAGGTTTAACACACTATGATTATTTTCCTATTATGTATGTTGGCCGTAGTCATTCTTTTGTTGTTGGAAACACCCGTTGCTTTTGCTTTTGGATTTGGTGCCTTATTATTTGCTTTTACAACCGGTAATGATATTTCATATTTAGCTACTCACGGCTTTAATTTAGCCAGTGGGTTTGCACTTTTAGCGCTCCCATTGTTTATTCTTGCTGGAATATTAATGGCTGAAGGTGGCATATCAGATCGATTACTTGATTTTGTAAATTCAATAGTTGGACGTCTTAAAGGAGGTCTAGGTGCAGTCACAGTCGTGACCTGTGCACTTTTTGGCGCTATATCTGGAAGTTCATCTGCATCGATTGCTGCAATTGGTCAGATCATGATCCCCCGTATGAAGAAAGAAGGATATCCTGAAGGACATGCTACAGCCTTAGTTGCTTGTTCATCTGTTTTAGCACTGTTAATTCCTCCGAGTATTCCGATGATTATCTTTTCAATCACGGGCGGGTTGTCGGTGGGTGCAGCATTTTTATCAACTATTATTCCAGGTATTATGTTGACGATTATTTATTGTGGGTTAAATTTTTGGTTTTTACGCAATAACACAGAAATAAAAGTTGAACCCGCACTTCCTTTCAAACAAGCAGTTCGTGGAGTCGTTCACTCTGGCAATAAAGCATTTTTTGCTTTGTTAATGCCTATCATTATATTAGGTGCTATTTACAGCGGCATAGCGACACCTACAGAAGCAGCTGCCATTGCGGTAATTTATGCGATACCTGTTAGCTTAATGGTTTACAAAGGCCTCACCTTTAGAACGTTGGGAAGTGCAACTGTTCGAGCCGTTGTTATGACTGGTTCAATCATGGCAGTATTATTCTTTTTGTTTATCATGAGTCGAGCTATGATCCTCGAGCAAGTACCTAAGCAACTTGCTGAAGCTTTGTTAGACATCTCTGAACACAAGTTAGTCATTTTGTTAGTGATTAATTTGCTTCTGTTACTCATTGGTATGATAGTGGATGATATTTCTGGTGGCGTACTTGCTGCCATTATCTTCTTGCCTGTAGTAACAGAACTGGGTATTCACCCGATTCATTTTGCTGCAATTGTTGGTGTAAACCTGGGTTTGGGTAATGTATCACCACCTTGTGCTCCTATGCTTTATATGGCCGGAGGTGTAGCCAAGTTGCCTCTCGATAAATATATTGTTCCGACCGTTAAGTTACTTTTCTTTGGACATTTACCAATGGTGTTATTAGTCACTTTTGTCCCTGACCTAGCATTGTATTTACCGCGTTTACTCATGGGTATTGAGTAGAAACTGATGCGCCTGCTTAACGAAGCATTTTATCGCAGACTTAAGCCGGTTTTCTGGTCTCGAGATTTGGGTAGTTGCCACCTAATATCAGTAACAAAACCTGTTGATTATCAAAAAAACGTAGAGCAGCTCCAATCTATGTGATTAATGCCATCTCTTCATTAAGTTCTAAATATTCACAATTAGTAACATGTTTATCTTAGGGGAAGTGATAAGCATCTTTGCCTGTCTTAAACCAGTTACATTATTGTTTATAATTTTCTCTAGTAAGCTAATAACAGAAAATTAGACCCTAAGAAAACTGTAATACACCCAACAATATATAGAGAAGGAAAAATCGAACTGTTTTTTAAAAAATTATGTCAGCCCAAATCAAATTACTTTGATTTTTTAAATTGACAGAGTTACAGAATTTGCTGTGGAAACAAAAAAACCATTCACAAATATGTGAATGGTTTTAAGCAATTAACTAAATGATTTAATAAGTGAATCTAGCTTGCAGGTACCAAGTCCCACCATTAAAGCCAAATGGACTTGACTCTGAATACAATTGACCGGAGCCTAATGCACCAGGGTTTTCTTGAGGATAGGTATCAAGAAGGTTGTCAACACCGGCAACAAACTCGAGTTGGTCACTAAATTGATAAGCAACTTGTACATCAATTAATACTTCTGCACCAATTCCATTTACACCATTTCCAGTATCGTCCCATCCTCCGTAATAACTTGCACGTAACAGTGTTCTGTATTCACCTTGAGTGTGATTCCACGATACGTTGCCTCGAATATTAGGAAGTAAATCTTCAAGTGCTGCAACTCGACCTGAACCAATAGGGTTTACCGTACCGAGGCTATCTACTTCGGTTTTGTTGTAGTTAGCAGCAATTGTTATTCCAGAGTCACCACCCATAAATTCGAAGTTGATGTTACCAACAACATCAATACCCGTAGTAGTTGTATCAAAGCTGTTAGAGAAAAATCTAAATTCAGCTAAATCATCTAGCCCAATAAAGTTATTGCGATCAATAACACCTTGTGAATCCAGACCTGTCAGAGCTGCGGATACTGATCCATAATTAGCTCCGGTCGAGTCAGCAAAATTAAGAGCATCAAGAAAGTCTACATTAGCACCAAGGGCAACACGGTTTGTTAGTTCGATATTGTAGTAATCAATTGTCCAAGTTGTATCTGCAAGATTAAAACCAACCCCAATTGAGAAGTTTTTAGCATCTTCTGGACCCAATTCAGGACGACCATTTCCTAGACTGTCTATAAAGTTAGCGCCTAATTGCCCTGCTGCAGAAGACAGCGGTAAGGTACCTTGGTCAACTAGTACACCTTGAACGTTTTGCGTCGTAACGTTGGTAATGTTGGCTTGACCTGCAGTTGGAGCATGGAATCCAGTAGAAATTGCTCCACGAATTCGAATGTCATCAGTTACATGAAAAATACCTGCTACTTTGAAATCGGTAGTATTTCCAAATTCACTAAAATCTTCAGCTCTAACTGCTGCTTGAAGCGTCAATTGTTCTGTAATATCGGCCTCAACATCAACATAAAACGCGGTACTGTCTTGTGATGAGGTAAATGACGCAGGGAAACCACCAAAACCATTAGAGCTTGATGAGAAACCTTGACTAGCAAGAACACCTAGCTCGTAAGAAGCGGCGTCACCGGCAAAAAGGTCAAACTCTTCTTCTCTATATTCTGCCCCGAATGCAATACTTAGGTCAGAATCAAAACCCACATCTAAATCATAAACCAAGTCTAGATTAAACTGAGTTTCTGTTTGTTCCTGACCTCCTGGTACAAAATCTCTAGGTGTGTCAGGACCCATAGATGCATTAATGGTATTGCGAATATAGAAATCTGTTTTGTTCGAGCCTTGCTGTGCACTCAAATCATAACGTAGGCCTGAACCTACATTGACTTCACCACGAACACCCACGGCAATTGATTGATCCTCATTGTTGCCACCAAATCTTGGCACAAATCCGCCCGGAATAGTTTCAATAAATGAGAAGCAGTTATTGTCTGCAGTCACTTGTGCAAGAAAAGTTGGATCAGGCGTCACATTGCCTACACCACCAATGGGTATACCTGCGATACATGAACCACCATTTCCTAGACCATCAAGGTCGCCAACTAGTACAGAGTGAACACCCTCATCAGATGCAAGACCAGTTAAAGGGTCAACAGTTGGGCCTCTATAGACGCCTCCTCTTTGAGCACCCTCAGTAAGGGGGTTACGATAGAAAAATCCTCCGGTAACGGCTCTTTCACCATAATTACCAAATAGATAAACTTCTGCATGTTCATTAATTTCGAAAGCCGAATTAATGAACAGCTTAACGTCGTCTTCTACATCAGGCTGCCCCCAATACTGTGAGTATTCACTGGTGTAGCTATTTATTGTCTGAAAATCAGCGGCTGGCAAATAACCTGCATCAATCATACCTTGACTGTCACCTCTAACGACCGACCTTAAAGTGCCTTCAACGTCTCGAATCTCAGCGGTCAAGTTTACAAACCCAGAATCACCGAGGGGTAAACCTGCGTTAGCTGCTATTGTATAGTTATTACCGTCACCCTCGTAAGTTGATCCATAACGAGTGACAACTTCAAAACCTTCTGAGTCGTCTTTAAGGATAAAGTTAAGTACACCTGCGATAGCATCTGAACCATATTGTGAAGATGCACCATCTCGTAATACTTCAACCTGTTTTAATGCCATTGATGGAATGGCAGAGATATCAACTCCTTGTGCGCCATCAGAAATACCACCGCCCAAAAATGAAATTATCGAACCTCTATGACGTCGTTTGCCATTTACTAGCACCAAAACATGATCTGGAGAAAGTCCACGTAAGTTTGCTGGTCTCACGATAGTGGCAGCATCACTGATTGGTTGACTATTGATGTTGAATGAAGGCACCGCGGTACGAAGTAAATCTTGTACATCAGCAGAAGAGTTCTGACGAAAGTCTTCGCCGCTTATTATATCTACAGGGACGGGTGAATCCGCGGCTGAGCGGTCCGTCATCCTAGTCCCTGTAACAATTATACTCTCTGTATTTTCAGTTTCTTGTGCAAATACAGGAGAGGTCGATATAGCACCTACAGCTACAGATGATGCGATAATAAATCGTATATTCTTGGTCAATCTAGATATTTTAGTTTTCATTTATGTGTTCCCGATACTTTATTTTAAGTTATAAAAAAATGTGGTTAATACGTCCCTTTAAAAATTACTATCAAAAACTTAGATAGTTCAACAACCGTCTATTTTTATATACTGTAAAAACAAAAAAAACAATAAAAATGAGCCAAATGGCTCAGTATTTTTTGCTATGTTGTAGTCGAGTAAAGTTGGTGTAATTTTAGCGTGAATGACGAGTTGTAAATATGTTAGATATTTGTACTTTTTTATACAACTACAAGTGATAATTAAGTGGATAGTAAAGAAGATGATTTCTAGTTTTTCTAAATTAATTATTAAAACGTTAGATTATGTTTTATTAATAATTACAAATAAGATTGTGGAAATTGGCTTTAACTAAAACCATTTGAGATTTTATTAAAAGCAAACAGTGAAACTGTTTGCTTTTAATAAATAATACTTTGCTATTAATATATTATCTAAAATTGCTTTCGCTTTTGCTCCACAATTTCATAAAAATTGATTCGACTGTCACGCTAGCTGCTAAGCCAAGCCTTTCAGGCAAGCTTTTTTTCATACTATATTTAACTGTGTAAATTTTCTTGGTTTCATTCGCTGTTAATATGTAATCATCTGAGGTCTTAATTTCATCGACTAAGCCAAGCTCCTTTGCCTTAATACCATACCAATATTCACCTGTTGCCACTTTTGAGATATCTAAAGCGGGTCTTTGTGATTGCACAAAATCTTTGAACATATGATGAACATCTTCAAGCTCTTCTTTGAACTTTTCTCGACCTTGCTCGTTATTTTCACCAAACATAGTCAAAGTACGTTTAAACTCTCCTGCTGTGTGCTGCTCAAACTCAATATTACTTTTCTTCAACAATTTATTAAAATTAGGTAGTTGTGCAATTACACCGATGGAACCGATTATGGCAAAATTTGCTGCTAATACATGATCCGCAACACAAGCCATCATATAGCCTCCACTTGCTGCAACTTTATCTACCGAAATAGTGAGTTTAATATTTTTATCTTTAATTCGTTGTAATTGAGAGGCAGCCAAACCATATCCGTGCACTACCCCACCACCACTTTCAAGTCTGATCAACACTTCGTCCTCTGGCTTCGCTACACATAAAATAGCTGTCACTTCTTCGCGAAGATAATCTACCTCGTGAGCATCCATCGAACCAGAAAAGTCTAGAACAAATAGTTGCCCCTTAGCAGGCTCATCGGCTACTTTGTTTTTTTGTTCTTTCTTCTTAGCCTTAGAAGTCTTCTTTTGTTCTTTGTTAAAATTTTTCAGTTCGTCTTTACTTAATAATTCAGCTCTTGCAAAATCAGTAATTGACTCTAGCTTGTCTGACAAAGAACTTATTTCAAGATTACCTTTGCCCTGTTTTTGTTTACTAACTAAGCCAATAATACCGCCAAGTGCTAATAGAATAGCTATTACTATTGTTATAGCTTTAGCAATAAATAATCCGTACTCATATAAAAATTCCAACCTATTTAACTCCTTAAAATTGTTTTCAAATATATGGGGATAAACTACTAAAAAAAAAGCCAAGTAATTAACTTGGCTTTTTTTAAATATTAAGTCTTATTTGATTTTTTAGTTTTCAACTACTGACGTGTCAGTAACAACTATGTTTGCGCCACCAGAAACAATAAATGACACTGCCTGGCTTTGCATTTCAGCTGTGGTTGCAGCACTAGGTGTCGGACTTAAAAGCGAAGAGTGGCTTCCTGCAATAAATCTAACAACACCACTACCTTCTGTGCTTGTTGATACTTTAAGTAAACCCATAATATCTGCTAATGGTTGACCACCTACTAATGGCAAAGAGGTAGTTATTGGATTAACTTGATCAGTAAGACCTGTGCTGCCGTCATCATTGTTTCCTCCACCTACAACCAATTGCAATAATACTGGAGTTGTACTTGTTAACTCGGCGGCATAACTTATAGGATCAGAAGCGTCGGTAACTGTTTGCGCAGCAAATCCAACGGCGCTGAAAGTAGCATTAATTACCGCAGCTTGCTCGGCACTTATTACTTGCTCAAACGCTAAATAGGCAGGACCTATTGCAGTTGCAGGTTCTAATTCATTTTGGAGTGCATAAGTCGTTAGGAACTCAACAAACTCAGGTGAGGATGCAAACAATAATGAGCCTTTAATACCTGGACCAAATACAGGTGAATCGAATGCTCCTACTGTGGTCCCACCTGCAGGCACATTAATATTAGCCGTTTTAAAAGCATACATACTATCAAACGCGGCTAAATCGCCTACTAAACTTTTGTTTGCTAATGCAACTGCACCTGTTCCAAAAATGGCACCTAAACTCTGGCCCATAAAATGTACATCTGAAGTATTTAAATCGACTAAACCAGTCGAATCATTAATACCGTTAAGCGCCAATCTGAAAGCCATAATATCAGCAATACTCTGACGTCCATGATCTCTAGAAGTTAATTGGCTTGTAGCTGGGAAAAAATCACCACTGTCATAAGTTACTTCAGCAACCGTAATGGTTCGTGCACCGTGAAGCGGATGGTCAATTGCCGCAGTAGCGTAACCAGCCATAGCCAATGCTGATGCAATTAACAATGCGTTATCATTTGATTGGCCTAAACCATGTTGAAAAATAAGCACTGGCCACCCTTCTACCGGTTTAGCTTGAGCTGGAACAGCACCACCAGTTGCTGCAGATATCATGGCAATAACTGATTCGTCAGGTATTGTAAATTTTATATGAACAGCTTCGGTACCGGCTTCATTATAAAGGGTACTTTCATCATCAACTTCACGACCTTGCAAAACAGGAATTGGATTAAATTTAGTGATATTTCTTGGATCTGTCATACCTAAACTAGTTAGATCTAAGTCAAATAAAGTGCCGCCTGATGCATCCTGACACCTTCCATTATTATCGCCAACTTGACCAGCTTGAATTAAACCAGTGATTATCTCAGAGCCAAGAGATTGGAGGGTTGCACCACTAGTACATGCTGCTCTCCACCAGTCACCGGAAGGGTTAGTAGTGCTAGAGTAATATGGTAGTTTTACCTCACCCTCTACTATTGTTGAAGTGCAAAAGGAACCAACAGATGCAAATGTTGCTGTGGCTGTAGCGTTTAATGGTGATACAGGGTTTGATACAGCAGCAATGAGCCCATCACACGTGTCTAAACCAACAGCTGCCAATCCTGCTAACTGCTCAGCCGTTAATAATAAAGATGAAAAGTTTTCAAATACAGTATCAGGTCCAGCTGTTAATTCAGTGGTAATAGTTGGCAAATATTGAGACGCAAAAGCGTTGGCAGTAGCTAGGTCAGCGCCCGTTGCTAAGGTAGCTTGGAACGCTTGTGCAAAGGGTGCAATGTTTAACTGCTTCACTGTGTTGAGCGAATCTTCCACAGATTGAGTGGAAAAATAAGCGGCATAGGATACATCCGCAGTGTCTAAACCAGCAGGCTCTAATACGTTCACTAAAGAATTAACTAACCCTTGTAATTGCAACAAGTCAGCCGAACCTAACGCATTAGTAGTGATATCCTGACGAGCAAGTTCCCAAGTTATAGAGCCTTTAACTGCACGGCCATCTGTGGATTTTAACTCTTCAGTGACAACCAATATATGGCCCTGAGAGGACTTCATTGGTTTGAGTGGAACAACACTAATAGCGCCTGAGCCTGTAGTATAAGAGGCAACAAAATCGACACCGTAGGTTAATTCTTCGCCTAGTTCACAAGGTACACCGGGTGCACCAATAGCCGCTACGAGTGCCTGACAAGTTTCAGAGGTACCTTCTAATGCTTGTGTTGCTTCAAAAATTCTAATAGATGAGCCAGAGACTGAAGATGCATCGATATCTATGTCGTCTGTCAAAGAAACTCTAATTGCAAACGGCATATGCGCAGACCATCCATCTAATGCACTCAGTGTATGCAATGGATTGGCAGGATCGAATTCATCACTACCTTCAGTATTAAGGGTGAAATCAAAAAAATTTCCATTTGGGATCATCAAAAAATCGTTAGGAATATTTAAATCAGCCGTTGCAGGATTAAACACAACCCGAACAAACGGCTCTTCAAGCACAACTACTTGAGTTTCATCAGTTACTGTGACATCTCCCGGTAAGTCACCTCCACAAGCTGACAATCCAAATAGTGTGATTATCCCTGTACTAAGTAGTATTTTTTTCATTGTACTGCCTCTATTTTATTTTTATTCTTT
>NZ_CAJXPA010000160.1 GCF_913058035.1 uncultured Paraglaciecola sp.
ATACAGGCAAATTGTATTCGTAATTACTTTGGATTGGTAGAATAGTAATGCTTTGACTCGGTCCAACTCTATTTACTGTTTTACTGCGGTTAAAAAAACCAAAACTTTGCTTTGAATTATCAATTACTTCACCTTCAAACAAAGGGCCTGCGATGGTGAATGCACCACTTTGCTGAGGAATAATAGCGAATGACCGCTCAATAATACGGTACCGTCGACCCTCAATAATCTCATCATATTCTTTATCTTTGCCTACCTGCCTGATGTCTGCATTTTCTAATGTAGGACTAGAAAGGCTGCCTCTTTGCAAGTCTTTACCTAAATGCAATTTAACTGTGTAATGAACTTGTTGTTGGAGATATGCCTCTTCCACATCAACATTGGTAGTGATGAAAATATCGCGGCTGTTGGATGCAGAGCTCGTTGTGGCAGGTATGACTAATACTTCTATTGGCTTTGTAATGGAACCGTCAATATTGAAGGCGGGAATAGTGAAACGACCTTTTATTCTGGGGATCAGGATTGTCGACCATGTGGTGGTTCTGGTGGTGTCAAAGTTAATCATTTTTGTTTGAGAGCTTATTGATGTTCGACCGACAACAAATTCTTTCATCAAAAATGAGGAATCAAATGCGCCTCTATCTACCTCACCATTGGCTACTACCGACAGAATAAATGACTCATCCACCCTCACCGGATTTTTATCGACAGATGCGGTGACTTCAATTGACTGAGCGTGAGCCATACTTGTTAGGATTAAAAAACCTAAGTAAACTATTGATTTGGTCATTTTAGACATACTCACTGCTACCAATTCCCCTGTATATTTGTTGGTAATCTTTCTGTTTTTCGACGTTGAGACTCAATGAGCATTTTACGTTTTAATAAAAATGCAGGATCGTCTGGAATTCGATTGAGCAAATTCTGCATACGTTGCATTTGCTCTCGTTGTTCATCGGTCAACTCTTCTTCAACTTGTTGCAAAGCTTGAGACTGTTGTTCTTGTTTTGATTTTTGTTTTTCGGCCTCAGCTTGGTCGGCTTTTTGTTGCTCTGCCTCTTGCTGCTCTTGTTCTGCTTGGGTTTGCTGTTCAGAGTCTTGTGATTCTGACTCACTTTGTTCTGAGTTATCTCCTTGTTTGGGATCTTGAGATTGTTCGCCCTCTTGTTCTTGATCACTTTTTTGACCATCTTGTTCATCATTTTCTTTTTCTTCAGATTGTTCGCCAGACTGGTCTTGTTGCTGTTGTTCTTGTTGTTCTTTGAGCTTTTCAAGCAAGGTTTTGTTGGCCAAGGCTTCTTCATGTTCCGGTAGTTGCGCTAATACTTTGTTATAAGCGGCAATCGCTTGGTCTGTCTCACCCAGATGTGCCAAAGCATTGCCTGCATTGTAAGTGGCGTCGATATAACTTTTATCGGTAGGCTCAACTTGAGCAAAAGACTCTAAAGCCGCTTGATAATCTTCATTTTTATAGTGAGCCGTACCTTGCCATAAATCATCATCAAAAGTGTTGGCTGCTTGCTCATACTCGTTTTTATCATAAGCTTGCATGGCCTGTTGATCAGGCGTTTTCCACATACCCTGCCACCAATCTGCATGGACCTCTGGGGAATAGGCTGGCAGTAATATGCCAATGAATACTAGGGTTACAAGACCGCGTCTAAAGCTATATGCTGCAAAGGGTAGGATAAGTAGCAATAAGTAAGGTCCCATTTCTTGCCACTTATCTCCAAAGCTTTCTGGCTCAGACTCAACATTCTCATTTGGATTTTGTTCAATCAGCGTTTGTTCAATTAAGTAATTAATATCGCTATCGTCAGATTGCATAGAAGCATATCGTCCGCCACCATTGCGACTCAGAGACTTTAAGTTATTAACCGTGAGTTTTGGAACAACAATTGCCCCACGGCTGTCTTTTAACAATTCTCCATTAACCAACTGAATGGGAGCACCTGCTTCGGTACCTACACCGAGTACAGATAAGCGAAACATTGAATCATTGAATATTTCACTTATCTCCTTCATTTGTTGATTACTAACACCGTCAGTGATCCAAAAAATTTCACCTTGTTGATACCCAGCATTACTGAGTAACTCGATAGCGGCTTGCAAACCTAACGCAGGATCACTGCCGGCTATCGGCATTATTTCAGGCGTCAGGCTGGGGATCAGCGTAGTAAGATTTTGTGCATCCGAACTCAATGGGCTAATAGTGAATGCGTCGCCAGCATATGCTACTAGCCCAGTCTCTCCTTCGGTAATCGCATTAACTAAATCAATGGCTTTGTATTTGGCACGAGTTAGCCTGTCAGGCTTAACATCAGTAGATCGCATAGATAACGACATGTCAATTAGCACCACTTTACCGGTATTTAACTGATAAACCGGTTGCGGTAATCTTTCCCAGGTTGGTCCTGCTAGCGCAATAGTGGCCAGGATCCAGCAAAACCCTAGTAAAACTAGAGGAGGGCGAACTTTTTTGATGCCTGCTGTTGTGATCAAATGTTGATATAAGTGACTTGCAAGTACTGATTGCCATCCTGACTGTTGTTTGTGTACATAGCGGATCAGTACAACAATTATCAACAGTGGAATTATCGCCCATAACCAATGTGCTCGAATAAAATGAAATTCATTTAAGGCAGAAAAAGACTCGATCATTTTGTTGCCTCCTTTAAAAAAAACTGTTTAAACAGAGGAAATAACCCCATCAAAATGGTAATTAACAAAGCGAAGCTCAAAGGATAAAAGTATAAGGCTTGTAAAGGCCGCATTTGTTTACTTTCTCGGGCAATAGGTTCAAGTTTGTCGAGTGTGGCATAAATTTGTTTGAGAGATTCTGCATCCCTGGCTCTAAAATATCGACCTCCAGTTGACGTTGCGATGTCGGTTAACATACCTTCGTCTAAGTCCTGTGAAGGATTTACTTGCCTATTACCAAAGAAACTTTGAACCAACATTTTGTCAGCACCCACACCTATCGTGTAAACAGTCACACCATTGTTGATAGCTAATTCATTCGCTTGTTCTGGGGTAATATTTCCTGCTGTATTTTGACCATCTGTCAGTAAAACTAATACTTTATTCGACTCTTTACGGGTTTCAAAGCGTTTAATTGCCAGTCCAATTGCATCACCAATAGCAGTTTGCTCACCAACCAAACCTATTAACGATTCATTTAATAGCTGTTCTACTGTTTTCCTATCGTAGGTTAGGGGAGCTTGCAAATACGCGGTATCAGCAAACAAAATCAAACCTAATCTGTCGCCCACTCGGCGTTTAATAAAATCACTCAGTACAAACTTAATCATTTTGAGCCTGTCTACCTGACGACCATTAACCTGCATATCATCGATTTTCATACTGCCAGATAAATCGACTGCTATCATTAAGTCTCGTCCTTCGGCTGGAATACTAACAGATTCACCTAACCACTGTGGCCTAGCTGTGGCCAATACAAGGGCAATCCATGCTAATGATGCCAATAACACACTCAGTTTTTTTGCACCTTTACGCTGACTTTTTGCTTCGATGCCAGCTGTTAAACTAGGCACCCGTAATGCTGCTTCTTGACCTTGTTTTTTGCTAGGTAGCAATAACGCCAATAGAGGCAAAGGTAATAGAAAGAATGCCCACATCCACATAAATTCAAGCATTATTTTGCTCCAATTGGATAACAACATTTTTGTTAGGGGGCAGGGCAGACCTAATCCACGTTTCAACAGACTTTGAGTACCTTGCATATAAAATATTTTCTGCAGCGTGTACTTGGTAGAGTTCATTTTGCATTAACTCAAACGATTCAGAAAAGTTTTTAGATTTACTGCTGGGAAGTGCATTTGCTAAAAACTCTGTCCACTTTTCTCCGTACATTTCTTGCACGTTATGATTAGGAAAATACGTCATGGTCACACGTTTTAATAATTGATTCAGTTGTGACACACTATTTAAACTTGAAGCATCTATTTGTTGCAGCGCTCTTAAAGCTAGGCGTTTAGCTGTCCTTACCTTTCGAAATTTAACTAGCCATAAAGCAAGTAGGCAGATGCCTAAAATAATGAAGCTTAAAAGTAACCACCACCCATAAGCTAGTGGCCAGTTTTCTATAACTGCAGGTATACGAATATCTTTTAAGTTTTGTAGTGGATTCATTTGTTTTTACTCCCCGAGAAACGTGCTAACTGCAATTCTAGGGGTTGGCCAGCATCAATAGGAAAAACCTGTGCCTTACATTGTTTAAGCGTGTTTTCTATTTTATCAAAATGGGCCTGATGCTGGTTGTTGTATTGCACCTCGGTGTCTTTTTGACCTAACACTATCTGCTGTCTGTTGAGTCCATCACTCAACGTCACTCTTTGACTAAAATTAACTTTTGGCAACTGATGTTCAAAAGGATCGCTGATAGGGTGTGCGATCACTTCGCAATGTTTACTTAGCTGCGCAATATGTTGTACCGCCAGTTCGTCTAACTGACTAAAGTCGCTCAATATAAACACCAAACTTCCCGGGTGAGCAAGCCTACGTATTCTTGCGCATGCATTAGCAAGTGAGATTTGTTCTTGGCCTTGCCTTGAAATTTGTGAACCCTGTTGCATTTTTATCATACTATTTACTAGTGACAACACCGCTTTTTGGCGAGTAAAAGGTTTACATTCGAGATGTTGATGCTGATTAAATACTAATCCACCAATACGGTCACCGCGCTTTCTAGCAGACCATGCGATAAGGGCACTTAGGTGTGCAGCTTGCACTGACTTGAATAAGAACTGTGTACCAAACTGCATACTTGAAGATAAGTCAGTGAGTACGAAGACAGGCCGCTCTTTTTCTTCACGGTAAAGCTTGGTATGTGTTTTACCGGTACGAGCGGTGACGCGCCAATCTATGGCTCGAATATCGTCACCTGCTTGATAATGGCGGGCTTCGTCAAACTCCATACCACGGCCTTTGGTTTTGGCCAAATACGCCCCTGCAAGTTTGGCTTGAACCGTTTTGCGTGGAGACAAATTTAATAATGCTGTTTTGCCTTGGTAGTAGATAAGTTCTTTTATCCCAAGGTTCACACCGTCGCTTTGGTATTTAGATAACCACCTTATGATGTCTTGCATTCAGCTTCCTTTTACCTTCTTAGTCTAAGGAACAGGTACTAGCTGCATAATTTTGTCCAACACTTGATTACTGTTGACCCCTTCCGCTTCTGCTTCATAACTGAGTAACAACCTATGGCGTAACACGTTATGAAATACAGCTTGAATATTGTCAGGCCCAACAAAATCTCTGCCCATTAGCCATGCATGTGCACGAGCACATTTGTCTAATGCGATAGTGGCGCGAGGACTAGCTCCAAATTCTATCCAATTCGCTAGGTTAGCGTCATAGCGCTCTGGTTGGCGTGTGGCAATAATCAACTGAACGATGTATTGTTCTAAGGCCTCATCTAAGTGAATTTTCAATACGTCTTGTCGAGCATGTAATATATCTGATTGGCTCAAGCTAGGAGGGCTAACGACCTCTGCATGCATCGCTTCATTGCGAGTTAAGCGCAATATTTCTAATTCAGTTTCAGCTCCTGGGTAATCTATTTCTAAATGCATCAAAAAACGGTCGAGCTGGGCTTCAGGTAACGGATACGTACCTTCTTGTTCAATAGGGTTTTGTGTAGCCATCACTAAAAATAGTTCAGGAAGTGGATAAGTAGTGTTACCCACAGTGATTTGTCGTTCTGCCATAGCTTCAAGCAATGCAGATTGTACCTTGGCAGGAGCTCGATTGATTTCATCTGCCAATACTAAATTGTGAAAAAGGGGGCCTTTTTGAAATACAAAACTTCCATTCTCTGGACGATAGATATCTGTCCCGGTCAGATCGGCTGGAAGTAAATCAGGTGTAAACTGCACACGATGGAAATCGCCTTCCAAGCCATTTGCAAGTGCATTGACGGCACGGGTTTTTGCTAAACCCGGAGGACCTTCTACTAACAAGTGCCCATCTGCTAGTAATGCGACTAAAATATTTTGTGTAAGAGTTTGTTGACCCACGACTTGGCTGTCTAAATATGTTTGTAACTGTTTGAATTGTGCGGCTGCCATAGTGTTAACTACTTCCTTCTAATTTACTAATATTCAGAACTTTTCAAATTAAGTCGAATCAATGTTTGGACGGGTTGACTGAGAAATATAAATTTAAAGCCAACATTCATACTATATTAACCGATATAAGGTTCCCCTTAAGAAAAACAATGTTACAAGGCTTTAAAACCTTAATTTTGAATAAATTAATGTTGTTGACAATTATGAGAGACTAATCTCTTAAAATATATGACCTTCATTTGGGGGATTTAAAAATACTATCTACACTTGGATGTGCGTGATTTTAAGATTAAAAACATGAAATCTTCATATGAATAAAATCAAGAATTTAGGGGTACCTTGAACTCATAATCGTAACTAGGTACAATCTACACCACTTTACAGGTCAGACCACTGGGTTTGAATATTCACAAGGGCATAAAATGACAGCTAAGCAAATAGTCAAAACGAGAGAAGGCGATAGGATCGCTATTGTTGCCGGCCTTAGAACGCCGTTTGCCAAAATGGCCACTTACTTTCATGGCGTGCCAGCTGTTGATTTAGGCAAAATGGTGGTTAACGAAATGTTAGTACGTAATAACGTCGACCCTATGATTATTGAACAATTGGTCTTCGGCCAAGTTGTGCAAATGCCTGAAGCACCCAATATTGCCCGTGAGATAGTATTAGGTACTGGCATGAATGTTCACACCGATGCCTATAGTGTATCCAGAGCCTGCGCTACCAGTTTTCAATCTACCGTGAATATCGCTGAGTCAATGATGGCCGGTAATATTAGTGTTGGTGTGGCAGGGGGGGCTGATTCAACATCTGTCTCGCCGATAGGTGTTTCCAAAAAATTAGCCAGAGCCTTAACAGATTTAACAAAAACTAAAACTGTTGGGCAAAAATGGCAAGTGCTCAAGAAATTAGGCCTTAAAGACTTAATGCCTGTACCGCCTGCAGTAGCCGAATACTCCACAGGTTTATCTATGGGGCAAACAGCCGAACAGATGGCTAAGTCCCATAATATTAGTCGTCAAGATCAAGATGCCTTGGCTCATCGCTCGCATACTCTGGCTGCAAAAAGCTGGAATGAGGGTAAGTTAGCCAATGAAGTCATGACCGCTTATGCAGAACCTTTTAAAGGTGCATTAGAAAAAGATAATAATATTCGTTTTGATTCCAAGATTGAAGGTTATGCCAAACTCCGCCCCGTGTTTGATAAAAAGTACGGCACAGTAACCGCGGCCAATGCGACACCTCTTACCGATGGTGGCTCTGCGATACTGATGATGACTGAAAGTCGTGCCAAAGAATTAGGCTATACCCCGCTGGGATATATTAAAAGTTACGCTTGGGCAGCCATCGATGTGCGTCAAGACATGTTAATGGGACCTTCTTATGCCACACCTATGGCACTAGATAGAGCTGGCATGACACTTAATGACCTTACATTGATTGAAATGCATGAGGCATTCGCAGCACAAACCTTAGCCAACATAAAAATGTTCGCTAGTGATAAGTTTGCTCAAGAAAAGCTAGGCCGAAGTAAAGCGACGGGTGAAATTGATATGAATAAATTTAATGTCATGGGCAGCTCTCTAGCCTACGGACATCCATTTGCCGCCACTGGCACGCGTATGATTACGCAGATGTTAAATGAATTGAATCGCCGAGGCGGTGGTGCTGGTTTGCTTACGGCTTGTGCCGCAGGTGGTTTAGCTGCAGCTATGATAGTTGAAACGGATTAAGGAGAAGAATGTGAAAAGTTTGGAAAGTGAGGAAAGTTTGGAAACTGTGGAAAATATGACAACAGATAATCAAGCAACAGATTTAAAAAGTGCAATGAAAAGTGCAATGAAAAGTGAAATAAAAAGTGCCTTTACTCTCGATGTGCGTGAAGACGGCGTCGCCATTTTAACGATGGATGTGCCCGGCGAAAGTATGAATACCCTAAAAGTGGAGTTCGCCGAACAAATAGAGTCTGTGCTGCAGCAAATTAATGCAAACAGTAGCATCAAGGGTGTAGTGGTCATCAGCGGTAAAGACAACTCCTTTGTTGCGGGTGCCGATATCAGTATGTTAGCTGCCTGTGAAACTGCAGAAGACGCAACGACCATCGCTAAAGGCGGTCAAAATATGTTTCAACGTATCGAAGATATGCCTGTGACATTTGTTGCTGCTATTCATGGCCCTGCTCTAGGTGGCGGTTTAGAACTAGCATTGGCCTGTCATTATCGGGTCTGTAGCGACGATGCAAAAACGCAATTGGGTTTGCCTGAAGTACAGCTTGGGCTCTTGCCTGGCAGTGGTGGCACTCAGCGTTTACCCAAGCTGATCAGTGTGCAACAAGCCATGAAAATGATGCTGACGGGTGCTTCAGTGCGAGCCAAACAAGCTAAAAAATACGGCATTGTTGATGATATGGTTCCCCAATCTATCCTGCTAGACGTGGCTATTGCAATGGCGAAAAAGCCTAAACCTAAACGTAATGGTCCTAAACTAGATCTAATGGGTAAATTTTTAGAGAATACCTCAGTGGGTCGAAATCTGATGTTTAAGCAAGCGCGCAAACAAACCGCTAGCAAAACACAAGGAAATTACCCTTCACCTGAGCTCATCATCGATTGTATCGAAACGGGATTGAGTAAAGGTTTTAAAAAGGGCTTAGACGTTGAAGCCAAACATTTTGGCAACTTGGTCATGAGTCCTGAATCTGCTGCCCTTAGAAGCTTGTTTTTTGCTACTACCGACATGAAAAAAGAAACCGGTGTTGAAGGTGTAAAACCAGCATCCTTAAAAAAAGTGGGGGTATTAGGTGGTGGACTGATGGGCGGCGGTATTGCGTTCGTCACCGCGACCAAAGCGGGATTACCAGCACGTATTAAGGATATTCGTTCTGAAGGTATTGCCAACGCCATTAAGTACAGCTTTGATATTCTGAATAAAAAAGTAAAACGCGGCTTTATGCATAAATCAGATATGCAAAAACAAATGGCGTTATTAACAGGCTCTGTTGACTACGCTGGTTTTAGTGATGCTGATGTAGTGATTGAAGCGGTATTTGAAGACTTAACGTTGAAACAAAATATGGTGGCAGAGATTGAAGCAAACTGTGCCGAGCATACTATTTTCGCCTCAAACACATCTTCAATCCCAATTACACAAATTGCAGCGAAAGCCAAAAGACCCGAACAAGTGATAGGTCTGCACTATTTCTCTCCAGTGGATAAAATGCCTCTAGCTGAGGTGATTGCTCACGACAAAACGTCTGACCAAACTATTTCAACGACTGTTGAATTGGCCAAGAAGCAAGGTAAAACCCCGATCGTTGTGAAAGACGGTGCCGGTTTTTATGTAAACCGCATTTTAGCGCCTTATATGAACGAGGCTGCAGAAGTGCTCCTCAGTGGAGAGCCTATTGAGCACATCGATAAATCTTTGGTGAAGTTTGGTTTTCCAGTAGGGCCGGTTAAATTGTTAGATGAGGTAGGCATTGATGTAGGTACTAAGATTGGTCCTATCTTACAGGCTCAGTTTGGCGACCGTTTTGCATCTAATCCTGGATTCGACAAAATTTTGGCGGATGATCGAAAAGGTAAGAAAAACCAACGTGGATTTTATGATTACTCCGGTAAGAAACCTGGCAAAGAAGTAGACACGTCGATATATACATTATTAGGTATTACGCCAGTAAGCAAAATGAGTCATGAAAAAATAGCTGAACGTTGTGTATTGTTGATGTTGAATGAAGCCGCTATGTGTTTAGATGAAGGTGTGGTGCGCAATGCTCGTGATGGCGATATAGGTGCTATATTTGGTATCGGTTTTCCACCTTTCTTGGGCGGGCCTTTCCGTTATATGCATACCCTAGGCATTGCGCATGTAGTCGCTAGGTTAGAGCATTACCAAGGGTTACTTGGAGATAAGTTTACGCCAGCAGATAGCTTGAAAAAGATGCTCGAGGAAGGACGCTCTTTCTACTAATAAAGTTAATGTAAGCACCATGCCAGTTATACCAAGCCCAACTTTCATGTACTAAAGTTGGGCTTTTTTATGTGTTTTTATTTGGTAGGGTAAGATACAGAAGAAAGCTGTTGTTATAATTTTTTTGGCTAATCATATAATTTTAAATTGAATGACTCCGTGCGGGAATGTATAAAATGTCATTGTCTTTTAGATCTGTATTTTATACACATCTTACGCTGCCAACG
>NZ_CAJXPA010000161.1 GCF_913058035.1 uncultured Paraglaciecola sp.
TTCGTCTGTCCGCTTTAGTTGATTTTTTAGTTTTGTTATGAATATTACAGTGGGTATCACGTAGTATATGTGAGTCAGTCTTTGTGTCAATATTGCCTAACAACAAGGTCTTTACTGCTCTTTTGAAGGTGCTGATTTTGGTCAGTGTCTAGATTAACTGATAAACGTTTGGTTAACATAATATTACTAGATCAGTCTTAGCGCGATCAATATATGTACTAAGGAGAACTTGCGTACGGCAATGTTTTATTGAAGCCTCGCGATGGGTTACAAAGCAATGTGGTATTCAACAGGATAAAGTTTGTAATTAAGATGAAACATATGAAAAAGAGTTTATTGAACAGGTTCTTATACTGAAAGAGTCATTATATCTGCAACGTAAAAATACGATGGGTGTGTTAAAAATGCTAATAGGACATGGCTTCTTTTGATAAACAAAATCGTAACGAGTATTTTAGAAAACTTGTTGAATTCTCAGTAAAAGAGCTCAAATAAAGACTAAATAAGTTCCAAAACGTCATTTTGCAACAGTGTTATGGCACCTTTCTAGCTTCAGAGTAGATTATTAATCTCTTTTGCACCTCCACGTTTGCATGTGACTAGGCTATAATCCTCAGCTAAATTTATCTAGGAGCTCAACATGCGCCCAAGTGGAAGAACAGCCAGTCAAATCCGCCCCGTTACTATTACCCGCAATTTTACCTGCCATGCAGAAGGCTCGGTACTCATTGAGTTTGGAAATACTAAAGTGTTATGTAATGCCTCAGTTACTGAGGGTGTGCCTCGCTTTATGAAAGGCCAAGGTAAAGGCTGGGTGACTGCAGAATATAGTATGTTACCAAGAGCAACGCATACACGTTCTGATCGTGAAGCGGCTCGCGGTAAACAAGGCGGGCGGACGCTTGAAATTCAGCGTTTAATTGCACGTTCATTACGCGCAGCGGTAGATTTAAAATTATTAGGCGAAAACACCATTATTGTTGATTGTGATGTTATACAAGCTGACGGTGGAACACGTACCGCTTCAATTACAGGTGCTTGCGTAGCTTTGGCCGATGCACTTAGTTGGATGCGAGCTAAAGGCATCTTAAAAACTAATCCAATTAAACATATGATTGCAGCATTATCTGTGGGTATTTACAAAGGCAACGCTATTGCTGATTTAGAATATCTTGAAGATTCTGATGCTGAAACCGATATGAACGTAGTCATGACCGATACGGGAAAATTTATCGAAGTGCAGGGCACGGCTGAAGGCGAACCTTTTGATTTTGACGAACTAAATGAAATGTTGGAATTAGCAAAAAATGGAATTCGTGAGTTGTTCGACGAGCAAAAATTGGCTTTGAATTAGGGTCCAATATGCAAAATTATCAGCGCAGTTTTATTGAATTCGCCCTTACTCGCAATGTATTAAAATTTGGTCAGTTTACCCTTAAATCAGGTCGAATTAGCCCCTATTTTTTTAATGCGGGGTTATTTAATACTGGTGGCGATTTAGCTAAGCTTGGACAGTTTTACGCACAAGCTCTGCAAACATCAGGTATTGATTACGATGTGTTATTTGGGCCTGCGTATAAAGGTATTCCTATCGCCACCACTACGGCAGTGGCGTTGGCAGATAAACATAATGTAGATAAGCCTTATTGTTTTAATCGCAAAGAAGCAAAAACCCATGGTGAAGGTGGAAATCTAGTAGGAAGCCCTCTAGCAGGTAAAGTTATGTTGGTGGATGACGTAATCACCGCAGGTACCGCCATTCGCGAGTCGATGCAGTTGATTACTGCAAATAATGCGCAACTTGCAGGTGTTTTGATTGCTTTGGATAGGCAAGAAAAAGGTCAAGGTGAGTTGTCTGCCATTCAAGAAGTAGAGCGTGATTTTGAAACTAAAGTTGTCTCTATCGTCAGTTTGTCTGACTTGGTTGATTATCTTAGTGACAAGCCAGAGATGGTTGGGCACTTAGCTAACATTAAACAATATCGCTTGGACTATGGGATTTTGGTAACAGGTGAATAACATTCGTTCTTTTGAGTCAGCCAATTACCAATTAGATACAATTGGTTTGCGCTGCCCAGAGCCTGTGATGATGGTAAGGCTAAAAATTCGTGAGATGCAGATCAGCGAAACGTTAGTTGTAACTGCTGACGATCACTCTACCACCCGCGATATCCCCAGTTTTTGCCGATTTATGGGCCATGAATTAGTGGATTCCCAGAGCAGTAAATCCCCCTATCAATACATGATCAAAAAAGGCCGCTAACTTAGCGACCTTTTCTTCTCACGTATACAGAATAGTTTAGTTGGGTTTACGGAACTTGATAGTCCAACGATCAGTATTACCAGAAACAGACTTAACCCCTACTTCGTAGCGTAGTTCGTCATCAGCACGGTAGTGAAGGTCGGTATAGTCAACAAACTCAAAACCTGCTTCCTGGATTTCTTTAATTGCTAATACAGGATCAATACGTCGGCGGTTAGCGGGAGTTTGTGCTTCCATATGCCGAGCGGTATGATCGACTACGGCATAAACTCCACCTGGCTTGAGCGCTTCAAAAGCCAACTTATTCATATTGCGACGGCCTTGTTCACCAAAGTTATGGTAGTTACGAAACGTAAGCACCATATCAAGGTCTTTTACACCAAGAGAGTCTGCTTCTAAAGAATAAAAGCGCTCACCATCTTTACGGTAAAGTTTAGCGTCTTCAGCGACGATTTTTATTTTTTCAAAACCAGGCTGCTCAGTCATGCTGTTAATACGCCCAGTACCTATGGCGGCGTAATACTCGCCGTTATCACTAACTACGGGTGCCAAAATTTTGGTATACCAACCACTACCAGGAATAAGTTCAATAATTTTCATGTCTTCACGTAAGCCAAAAAATTCTAAGGTCTGTAAAGCTTTACGATTTTTATCTCTGTCTGTTTCTGATTCAGTTCTTATTTCAGCATTCAGTGCTGATTTAATTTTTTCAGCTGTAGCATCAAAGTTATCTGCTGCTATTGAGTTAATGCTGGTAGCAAGTAGCAACATGGGTAAAAATTTTTTCACTGATGTATCTCCATTGGTATTTTTTACACTGTTAGTTATTTTAGTAAAGTATCTATTAGCATATTGATAAAAGTCCTATTGATGCTTATAAACCAAGCCATCTTTCATTACAAAATTGACATTTTGTAATAGTGAAATCTGCTTTAAAGGATTTCCTTTCACCGCCACTAAGTCAGCCAACTTGCCAACTTCAATTGTGCCAAGGCTGTCACTAACATTGAGCAAATCTGCTGCATTTTGTGTGGCACTTCTTATCGCTTCAATTGGCTTCATACCCGCTTCTACCATCAGTGCAAATTCTAAGCCGTTATCACCATGAGCTGAAACACCAGAGTCGGTACCAAAAGCAATTTTGATCCCTGATTGATACGCTTTAGCAAAGGTTTTTTGAATTAGTGGCCCGATGGTGGCGGCCTTGGGTCTAACAAGCTCAGGAAAGAAACCATCAATTTTGGCCTTTTCAGCTACCCAAGCACCAGCCATAATGGTTGGCACATAATAAGTGTCATATTTTTTCATCTGTTTAAACACCTCTTCGTCCATGTAGGTACCATGTTCAATTGAAGTTACGCCTGCTTTTATTGCGCGCAACATGCCCTCTTTACCGTGAGCATGCACTGCAACTGTCATACCATAATCTTTTGCTGTTTCAACGACAGCGCTTAATTCATCATCCATGAATTGTGGATTTTGACCACTTTTGGCCACACTTAAAACACCACCCGTAGCGGTGATTTTAATCAAATCTGCGCCATGTTTATAGCGTTGGCGAACGGCTTTACGCGCTTCGGCGACACCATTTATAACACCATCGATAGGGCCAGGATCTCCCATGATTGAATGACTGTGGCCATTTGTTGGATCAGCGTGCCCACCGGTGGTAGCTATCGATTTCGCAGCGGTGTAGATGCGAGGACCTTTTACCATGCCTTTATTAATCGCGTTTCTAAGAGCAACCGATTCGTTGTAGCGATCGCCTAAATTTCGTATTGTTGTAAAACCAGCCATTAAGGTTTTTTCGGCGTACATCACCCCTTTAATGGTAAAGTCTGCCTCGTTCAAGGTAAAACCTTCCATATAGCTTGCGGGGCCATTATTTTGGCTCGATATATGGGTATGCATATCCATAAAACCCGGCATCAGAGTATAATCTGATAAATCAATAACGGTATCCTCGCTCGCTCCCTCAGTGAAACCTTGGTTTATAGCCGTGATCTTGTTATCCGTAATTATTACCGTCGCTTTTTGTATGACTTTGTTCGAGGTGCTATCGATTAGGCTACCTGCATGAATCACTGTTGCGGCTACAACTGCACTAGCTATAAAAGGTAGAGTAAACATAGCCAAAACCAGAGTTGATTTTAAGATACTGTTTTTCATAATAAAATTTCCTGTTATAACTCGCCAAGAGTAAAGCGATAATCACCACTATTAAGCATTAGATGGCATTTACCATCTATCTCTTGTTCTTCTCCCAATTCAGCGAGCTGATAAAATACATTTTGATGCAAACGCCCCCATAAATTTTTGCGAACTAACGCATAAGGTAGATATGCACCAGTTTTTTTGTCTATAAATATATGTATAGGATTTTCTGAACTAACAACTAAATCGAAGCCCGTGTTAGTTGTAAGTGCTAACTTACCACTTTCTTTCTGCCATTGAGTAATGATAAAAGGTGAGTCCTCGACTTGAATACCTACTTTCTCGGCTGGAGTCACTAAAAAGTAATCATCGTCCTCCCGTTTTAAAACACTGGCAAAAAGTTTTACTAAGGCTTTGCGACCGATTGGTGTGCCCATATAAAACCAAGTGCCGTCATGTTTTATTTGTATGTCTATGTCACCGCAAAAGTCAGGGTTCCATTTATCAACAGGAGGTAGTGCAGCATTTTGTGAACTGATTTGCTGTTGAAAAGCAGCTAAGTCAAAATCTATCATTAAAGCGTTTCTTTAATCTCACGAAGCTTAGCTTTAATCCGGCGCATGTTCTCTGGCCCTGTACGTAATAATTGTTTTTGAGGAGCGGTTAAAGACTCAAGCTGACTATCTGCAAACTTGTACATCACGCTATCAGTAAACACTTCAACGGGCACGGGTACTTCAGGAGTATCCAATAACACATCAATAGCATCTTTAAGCTTCTCATCAAAACTACCCAATGGGCGACCAATCTCGGCAAAAATATTGTTAATAGCTGGTTTATATTCCTGATACAGCTGCAGTAAAGATCCTGTTTCTAAAGATTCGAACACTTCTACATAAGGTGCATATCGTTTATAACTTGCTGGGTCTATCCATATTTTATCAGCCTGCCTGTAGGTACGAAATGGCTTTTCTGGCTGAATTAAAATTCTATTATTATCAGGTATTTGTTCTTCAGCTAAGGTATTTGTCATTATTACAAAGCGCTCTAGTAACGCTTCGTTAATCAATAAACGAGCAAAAGCATCGTAATCAGTTAAGCTCAATAATTTTGTTTTTACGGTGCCATCGCTGGTGTCTAATGGCTCAGGCGGTGGGATAAACTCAGGTTCAGCTTCTGTTATATCCGAATCAGCTAGTTCTTCCACGACCTCAAGGTAAGTGCTCTCAGGCTGTTCTTCAATAATTGGCTCAATGACAGGTGTATCAGGTACTACGATAACTGGTTTAGGCTCAGGTTCACCGGGCCAAAGTACAACAGCCAAGATAACCACCACCACTATTGCACCTATAATAAAATATGGTGCTAAGGATTTTTTTGATTCTTCACTCATGATTTCTCCGTAAATCCAAAATCTGTAGTTAAAGTCTGCGTTTAGCCTACTTAAAGTGTAGTCTAAATGATATGCGTAGATTATAAAATACCGTAATTGTAACTGTAATCTTATCTGGACTGACCATTAAGAGACAATTAGACTAAGTATGTAACTTACCTACTTTAAGAAGTGTGGGAATAATGTGAATATTATTTTATATGCAGTACCGTTTTTTTTCATATTAATTTTTATCGAATTATTATTAGAAAGAAATAAGGGTACCGATTATTATCGTGTTAACGACAGTATCAATAGCTTAACCGCAGGCGTGCTGAGTAGAATGATTGGTATTGTTAAGCAGTTATTTCCGCTTACTATTTACGTAGTGGCGTTTGAGCAACTGGCTTTGTTTCAAATAACAGCGAGTGGGTGGATGTGGGTGGCTGCATTTGTACTTTATGATTTTTGTTACTATTGGAAACACCGTTTTGGACATGAAATGAATATTTTATGGGCGGCTCACGTAGTACATCATTCAAGTGAAGAATATAATTTAACCACTGCCTTGCGGCAAAGTGGTAGCAGCTTCTTCAGCTGGATTTTTTACCTTCCTATGGCGATATTAGGCTTTGATGCTTTGACATTAATCACGGTGGGTTCATTGAATTTGATTTATCAATTTTGGGTGCATACACGGCATATCCCCAAAATGGGCTGGTATGAATGGGTGTTTGTAACACCTTCTAATCATCGCGTGCACCATGCGCAAAACCAAGTTTATATTGATCGCAATTATGGTGGAGTTTTTATTCTTTGGGACCGGATTTTTGGCTCCTTTCAAGAAGAATTAGACACTGAAAAACCTATTTATGGTATTCGAAAAGCGCTTAAAAGCTGGAATCCTTTATGGGCCAACGTGCATGTTTATGCTCAATTGTTGAAAGATTGTTGGCATGCAGAACGTTGGCAAGACAAGTTGTGTATCTGGTTTAAACGCACGGGTTGGCGACCTGCTGATGTTGAGCGAAATTACCCCCTGAGTAAGGTTGATCTCACACAGTTTAGAAAGTTTGATATTCCGCTGTCGTTGCTCAATAAATTCTACAGCCTGTTACAGTATTGTTTGATTGTGTTTGTGGGTTTATTATTAATCATGAACGTGGCAGGTTTTACCTTAACAGAGCAAATATTGGTCGTATTGTTTGTTCTTTACGGCAGTATTTCTGCCGGCCTAGTGTTGGAAAATAATCCTCTGGCTGTATATTTAGAATGGATAAAGTACGCCTTAATTTTAATGACTCTTGTAATGTATACATTACCAGAATGGATCGAACTGACATTAGGGGTAAGTATAATAATTAACTGCACATTGTTACTACTCAAAAAGAAAGACATTATCAGTACAACAAGGCAAATGATGGAAGTTAACCAATGAAACCATTTATTAATTGTTTCATTGTGAGGTCTTAGCTTGTTCCAATTTACAATTACTTTATTAATAATCAAAAATCGAATAAGAAGAATAACAAAATGAATATACAAAAATGGTTCGTAATCACTTTTACTTTTGTCAGTGGTGTAGTTTTTGCTACGCAAGCTCCCCTAGTATCAATACCTACGCATGATGCTTTTTTCTCTGCTATTAAACAACATTGTGGCAAAACTTTTGAGGGAAAAGTGACAGTAGATAATCAGCCTAGTGCTGCATTTGACGCCAAATTAGTTATGTTTATTCGTAAGTGTGACCAAGCTGAACTACAAATTCCATTCTATGTGGGGGATAATGCATCACGCACTTGGATCATTAAAAAAACAGGCAGTGGCTTAAGTCTAAAACATGATCATCGCCTCAAAGACGGTACTAATGATCCGGTAACTATGTACGGTGGGCACACACAAGACGCTGGTTACAATCAAATACAATCCTTCCCTGTTGACCAATATTCAAAAGAATTATTTGCTCAGCAAGGTTTGCCACAGTCTATAACTAACACTTGGCAAATTTATATTTACCCAGAAATGTTTTCATATCGTTTAGTGCGAGAAGGAAGAGAGTTTAGAGTTGATTTTGATTTAACTAAGCCGATAGCAGCACCTGCTGCACCTTGGGGTTACAAAGATTAGTTTGCCAAGTTGATAGTATATCGTGCCATATAGTATGGCTGCTATCGTATGTTCTAATTGCAAGTTCAATAAGCTGTTTGGAAAGCTACAGGAGTGCTATGACGAAACAGCTAGTCAGTGTAATGAAGCTCGTCGCTAAAAAAATTAATTTCACACATATCTTTATATGAAAACTCATAAAAGAGCATAACGCCTTGTGAAACGGTAAAAAAAGGTCGGTTAAAATTGTGCTATGAAGTGTAGCCAAATATTACGCGTCCTTGGCTTCTTTTTTTGCTAGGTTTATGTGTACAAAGCACTTATAACAGCATCATCTTTATTCAACTTGATAATGCATTGATAACTGACAATGTTTAATTTGCTACTAAAAACCATCTTAGGTAATACTCTGCTATAAGATGATAAATTTACTGTTTTTAATTGTTCTATTAAACTCGATTCTTTACACCAGCAAAAATTACCATAAAGACAGAATATTTCATCCTAAGCTATAATCCAGAAAATGGCACATGTGGTAAAAGTGATCAACGTCAGCAGAATAAAATAGAGTGCATGTTTATTTTTAGACGTCACCCTGACATTCTTGGTAACTTTGATTGAAAATGAAAAGGTTCAAATATCAGACGTTTGTTGTCTGCGTGTTCCTACCCTATCTTGTTAATTATATTTCATTATTGCTTAATATGGCTTCTGTTCGTTTTCTAAAACCTTCTTCAAAAGCGACAATCGCAGCTAAGATACCTGAGAAACTCAACACACCTAAAGTAAGAAAAAGTGATGCTGTAATAGATATATTTAAATATGAAAGAAGATGTAATGGCCCACCCCATATAATTCCAACTAAGACAACGAGCAGTAGCCCAAAAAACAAAAAACTAAAGACAGCAAACAATCTAGCTACAAATAATAATAATCCAAGGTGGCGAGTTTCAATATGTTTATAAGGCTTCAATGTATCACTCCGTATACAGATTTAATTTAAAATACAACGCTTTCATGAGGAGCGAATGATTGTTGGCTAAGATGGAAGGCGAAGGACAACCAGCTAGCTATTATTTTTCCGTTTGAATTGTTTGATGTATGCCCAACACGCTATTTCAAGGCGTAACAGCATAATCAATACCTAAACCATAACAGCTATAAATAATTACGAATAACCCTATATATCTAATTATTTTCAAGAAACTAGGACTGAAGTTAAGATTTAACTTCATAGTGTCGAGAAATTTACCATGAGATACTTGAACGAGGATGACACCTAAACTAAATACAATAAAAAAGTCTATCCAGTATCCTATATCCACTTATTAACTCCAATTTTTTAGAGGGTTATGACGCTTTTTCAAATGTGTCTGAGTTATGTTAGATTTTTGTGCAAAATAGCCTTATGCCGTGCATAAAAAGGAATAAAGTCTAAAACGTTTAATGGATAGCGTTGTTTGGTAAATTAGTTACTTACTTTACATTCCACTCATAAACCGTAACTGATGATGAACCTGAAGTATGCAAAGGATCAGAAAAAGCCAATCTTTTTGCTTCTTCTAGATTGACTGCTTTTATGAGATATGCGCCACCAGCTTTATCAGCAAACGGTCCAGACAATTCTAAGCAATTATTTTTTCTCAAATCTTGTAAGAACGCTTGATGTGCTTCAACAAGAGATGGCTGAAATTCTGGCGTTCTCATCACCATAACCAAATATTTAAACATCTATTTCCTTTAATTTTAACACCCATTCAAGGGGTAAATAATTGTTGACTAAAATAGGCGACGAAGAGGCAAATACAAAACTGATATGAGTCTTATTCAGTAACTTGTTATATTTTAAAATTTATAACCGATATCGAATGTTGTAGCGATCTCATTCTCTGGTGCACTAACCTGCCCATCACCCAAAACATTCTGTTTTCATCTCGATTGTAATAGCCTTTTCCAATACCTAATACTCAGCTATCGTCTGAAATATCGCTAATATAATAGTTATACGTTATAAATCCATATTCAGTATCAACAATGAAAGTCCAAAATAACTGACCGACAGAAAATCCAGCTAAATGATTTTTTCTATTTGATAAAGCAGATTGCATTCCAATAAGTAAACCGATGGAAACAAAATGTTTTTTATCCCTTATTTCAACCTGAAATTTGAGAAATCGAGTAATTCTAAAGCTCAATGCCGTGACAACCTGTGCTCAGGTCGATGTTATTCTGTTATGTTTTGCTTTTACAAAAACAATGACAACCATTATGTGTTCAATTGATTGGCTTGTTATATAACGCTGACTATTGAGCTATAATTTGAATAAATTTTCTAGCTAACTCTGACAACATATCTTCCTGTATCTTATACATATCT
>NZ_CAJXPA010000162.1 GCF_913058035.1 uncultured Paraglaciecola sp.
CAATAGTATTGCTAGCATGAGCCGAAGTATATTTTCGCAAAGGAGTAAGGGCTCGAAATGAGCGAGCAGATAGCAGATCAACAAATCGTTGAAAGAGTACAACGCGGAGACAAAAACGCTTACGGGTTGTTGGTAACAAAGTACCAGCATAAAGTATCTTATTTAGTTTCCAGATATGTTAAAAATTCAGGGGATGTGGCAGATGTGACGCAAGAAGCGTTTATTAAAGCTTACAGAGCCTTACCAAATTTTAGAGGTGATAGCGCTTTTTACACATGGCTGTATAGAATAGCTGTTAACAGTGCCAAAAACTATCTGGTATCACAGGGAAGAAAACCTCCAGCAAGTGATGTTGATGCTGATGAAGCAGATTATTATGATGGTAGTGATGCATTAAAAGAAAATAATTCACCCGAAAAAAGCTTAATGTCTGAACAAATGGAAAAATTATTGTTTGAGGCCATGGAAAAGTTACCTGAAGATTTACGCATGGCTATAAGTTTGCGTGAACTTGAAGGTCTAAGCTACGAAGATATTGCTAATATCATGGACTGCCCAGTAGGTACCGTGAGGTCTAGAATATTCAGAGCTAGAGAAGCATTAGATAAAGTTGTTCAACCATTGTTGATGAATGATTGATTTTAATCAAAGTAGAAATTAAATTGGCGGGAACCATATTATATGTCGCAAAAATTTGAAAATTTATCAGCCCTAGTTGATGGCGAACATATCACTTCTAGTTCATCGAATAGTCATATATTGGATGCGGTTAGAAATGATGTTGATTTACAACTAAAATGGAAAAGCTATCATCTTATTCGTGATGGCTTACGCAAAGAGCTACCAGTAAATATTCATTTCGATATTGCTGACAAAGTTGCACAAGCTTTAGAAGCTGAACCCGCAATATTAGCTCCAAAGAAAACTTGGCGCGATATACCATTAGCCATCAAAATTGTTCCTTTTGCAAAACAAGGTGGGCAGATGGCTATTGCTGCCTCCGTCGCTGTGGTAATGATAATTGGTGTTCAACAGCTTAATCAGGCCAACGTAAACCAGCCCTTTAATGCTGCTCCGCCTATCCCAGGTATTCAAGGTGGACTATCACCAGTAAGTTTTGACCAAGTCCGCAACGTCCCAGACTCCGATGGAGTAGAACAAAGACGTAGGATCAATGCTTACATGACCGACCATAAACAGCAATTACGTTTTAAGACGATGCAAATAAGTAGTGATGAATCTACAATGCTGGAGTCAAATGTCAAAAATGCTAACAAAAACAAAAAGGCGCAACCAGACATTGTTGAAAACATCCCCCAGTAAAATGAACAGTGGGATAATACTAACCCTTCTGTTCAGTATTTTTATACCTTTGCAAACATTTGCACTGGACGAACAGATCAACACTACATCTACAAGCTCCTATCCGCTTGATAGCGCGCAAGCATGGTTAGTCAAGATGTCTAATGCTGTTAGGACATTAAATTATACAGTTTCATTTGTTTTATTAAAACCTGGTATGGATTCTCAGCCTTACCTCTGGCGACATGGTGTTAATGAGCTTGGCCTTGAAATGGAACAGCTGAACCTTTTGAACGGTCCTGGCCGCGAAGTGGTTCGTATTGGAAATAAAGTTAGTTACTTTGAGCCTAGTGTTCCACCTTATAGTCTGTACTCCTCGATTATAAACGGTCCCCTTCCTAGCGAGTTTTTACAACGTCCTGAAAAATTAATGTTGGGTTATGAGTTTATTATGGTTGGTAGGAGCCGAATTGCAGGTCTTGCAGCTCAACAAATTAAAATAATTAGTAAAGATAAGAGCCGTTTTGGAATAAATGTTTGGCTTGACCAGGAGACAGGTTTGTTGTTGAAAATGAACATGTTTGACCAAAACGCTAAATTTTTAGAACAAATTCAGGTGACAAGTTTACAGGTAACTGAAGAGCCTGATCCATTTTTCGCAAAAATCGAACCCGAAATGTTACCCGATGTGGTCAGTTTTAGTCCCAAATCTGAATTTAATTCAGAGTGGACAATTGGCTATATCCCTAAAGGTATGACAATAGAAAAAAGAGACTTCCTTCGCTTGCCAGGCTCAAGTGTGGTGGTAGAGTACATTATGTTAAGTGATGGTCTGATAGATGTATCTGTGTATCTTCAAGAAAAAGACAACGACAAGCCGCAAGATAATCTAGTAGGTACGGTACAATCTGATACTTTATTAACCATAGAGCATGGAGATTTAAATATAACGATTATTGGAAAACTTCCAGCTGTTACGGCTAATGCTATCGCTAAATCAATTGAAAAAACAACTAAATGATTGAAGAAATTGGAGTGATATGTGCTGTAGACCAACACAACTCTCAACAATTTGTATTGGTTGAAACACAGATCAAGTCGACTTGCGGCAGTTGTGAGGCTCAATCTAATTGTGGTACTGGTGCAATAGCAAAAGTTTTTGCAAGTAAGAGAGAAACCTTAAGATTTCGACTAAACGAACTCGTTGAAGTAGGTCAAAAGGTAAGTCTAGGTATCCCCGAAGAAAATTTACTTAAAGCATCCGCAATAGTTTATTGCTTACCATTATTTACTCTTGTTTTGTCTGCAGTTATCGGACAATCCATATTGCCTTTAGCAGGATTAATGGCGGAGGGTTGGTTGATATTGTTTTCGGCCTTAAACACTTATATTACATTTAGATTTGTGCGTCGTTTCTTGAGCAACTCCGATCAAGGAGATTTTCATCCGCGTATTCTTAAAGTTTTCCCCTTAGAAATAGACAATATCCAAGTCAAACAACTATAAGCATCATTTTCTCCAATAAAACCAATAAAACCAATAAACAATGCTTCAGTTGTGTCGCAAAGTGATTGATAAAACTGTAAAATTAAGTATATCTAATTTTTTGTCTCATACTCTAGCGGCTTTTTTTGTTTAACTAGTTGCTTGGAAACAAATCCACTTGGTAATTTTCAAAAATTCTATGCAACACAAGCACATACGTAACTTCTCAATTATTGCTCATATAGACCACGGTAAATCGACTCTTTCAGATCGTCTCATTCAGCATTGTGGAGGACTGAGCAGCAGAGAAATGTCTGAGCAAGTTCTTGATTCAATGGATATAGAAAAAGAGCGAGGTATTACCATCAAGGCACAAAGTGTGACTTTGAACTACACCGCAAAAGATGGTGAGACCTATCAATTAAATTTCATCGATACGCCTGGACATGTTGATTTTACCTATGAAGTATCACGATCTCTTGCTGCTTGTGAAGGGGCCCTGTTAGTCGTTGATGCTGGGCAAGGTGTCGAAGCACAAACATTAGCTAATTGTTACACAGCTATCGATTTGAATATGGAAGTCGTTCCCATCATCAATAAAATTGATTTGCCTCAAGCCGAACCTGACCGTGTTGCAGAAGAAATAGAAGATATAGTGGGTATCGATGCAATCGATGCAGTACGATGCTCTGCTAAAACAGGTATAGGTATAGAAGATGTACTAGAAGTTATTGTACGCCAAATACCTCCGCCTGAAGGTGAAATTGATGCACCGTTAAAGGCTTTGATTGTTGATTCTTGGTTTGATAATTATCAAGGTGTTGTATCGCTTGTACGAATCATGCAAGGTGAGTTACACAAGCATGACAAAATCAAAATTATGACAACTGGCGGAATTCATCAAGCAGACAAAGTAGGTATTTTCACACCTAAACCAAAAGATACTGGGGTGTTAAGAGCCGGTGAAGTGGGTTTCGTTATTGCTGGGATAAAAGAAATTAACGGTGCCCCAGTGGGCGATACAATAACTTTGGCGAAACGACCTGCAGCTGAGGCTCTTCCTGGCTTTAAAAAGGTTAAACCTCAAGTGTATGCTGGTCTATTTCCTATAAGTTCTGATGACTATGAAGATTTCCGAGATGCTTTAGCTAAATTAAGTCTCAATGATGCTTCTTTATTCTTTGAGCCAGAGAGTTCATCTGCGCTTGGGTTTGGTTTTCGTATCGGTTTTCTAGGCATGTTACATATGGAAATCATTCAAGAACGCTTGGAACGTGAATACGATTTGGACTTGATCACTACTGCACCAACAGTTGTATACGAAGTTGTCACCAAAGATGGTGAAACTATCTATGTTGACAATCCTTCTAAACTACCAGCTGTAAATGACATCGAAGAAATTCATGAGCCTATAGTTGAAGCGCATATTTTGGTACCTCAGCAATATCTTGGAAACGTCATGACGTTATGTGTAGAAAAGCGTGGAATGCAAACCAGTATGACCTATCACGGTAAACAAGTCGCTGTGAGTTATGATTTGCCTATGGCTGAAGTGGTAATGGACTTTTTCGATAAATTAAAATCGACAAGTCGAGGTTTTGCTTCCTTAGATTACAATTTCAAACGTTTTCAAACCGCAGAAATGTCGCGTTTAGATATTTTGATTAATGGTGAGCGTGTTGACGCACTCGCTATGATTACCCATAAAGATCACGCTGTGACTCGTGGTCGACAGCTGGTCGAAAAGCTGCGTGAACTTATACCCAGACAGATGTTCGACATTGCTATTCAAGCAGCAATTGGCAATCAAATTGTTGCTCGAAGTACGATCAAACAATTGCGAAAAAACGTTATTGCTAAGTGTTATGGCGGTGACATCAGCCGAAAGAAAAAGCTCTTGCAGAAACAAAAGGATGGTAAGAAACGAATGAAGTCAGTAGGAAACGTAGAATTACCCCAAGAAGCATTTTTAGCTCTTCTAAAGGTGGGTAAATAAATGGCAAATTATTTTTCAATTTTTTTGGTTGCCCTGACCGTTACCTCAGGTTTAATTTGGTTAGTCGATAGTTTAATGTTCGCTTCGAAACGTCGCGAACGAATGGCAATTGCTAATGTTCCTGGTGTTGCAACAACTGCTTTAGAACAGGACGCTCAATTACCTTGGTTAGTCGATACGGCTCAACAAATTTTCCCTGTAATTGCTTTTGTTATGGTGTTGCGTTCATTTTTGTATGAACCCTTTCAAATTCCATCTGGCTCAATGATGCCTACTTTATTAGTAGGTGATTTTATTCTTGTTGAAAAGTTTACTTACGGTCTTAAAGATCCAGTCATGCGTAATAAGTTTTTTGATGTCGGTAAACCCGAGCGCGGAGATGTTGTAGTGTTTAAGTTTCCACCTGCACCAAACTTAGATTATATTAAACGTGTAGTTGGCTTACCGGGTGACACGGTTATATATCGAAATAAGCAACTCCAAATAAAATCTGTATGTGATACTGCCGAAAACTGTGCTCCTTTTCAAACTATAGATTTGAAGTTTAAAAGCAGAGGAGAAGCCTACCAACAGTTTGCTCCCTTAGAAAAATATACTGAATATTTGGGTGTTGTCAGCCACCAAATATATCGCACTCAAGGCAGAGCTAACTCAAGTCGCTATTATTCTCAACCAGGAACGCAGTCAGATGAATGGATTGTGCCTGAGGGGCAGTATTTTGTAATGGGGGATAATCGAGATAATAGTGAAGATGGGAGATATTGGGGATTTGTACCAGAAGCAAATCTAGTAGGCAAAGCGGTAGCAATTTGGATTAGTTTTGAATTTGATCGTGTTCCTAGTAGTTGGGTACCAGGGTGGATCCCTACAGGTGTAAGATTTGAACGTGTGGGTAGCATAAAGTAAATGTTACTTGTTAACCCATACCTTCCTTTGTACAAACGCCTGGGTTATACCTTTGATCTTGAGGCTAACATAATTGAAGCGTTAACTCACAGAAGTGCCCATAAACAGCATAACGAGCGTCTGGAGTTTTTAGGCGACGCCATACTAGGAATGGTCATTGCAAAAGTTTTGTATCAACGCTTTCCAAAACAGCCTGAAGGTAAGCTAACTCGAATGCGCTCAAGTTTGGTTAAAGGGGATACCCTTGCTGAAGTGGCCAGAGAATTTGAGTTAGGTGAATTATTACTGCTTGGTCCAGGTGAATTGAAAAGTGGAGGCTTCCGTCGAGATTCCATACTAGCCGATGCAGTAGAAGCCATTATTGGTGCTATATATTTAGAAGCTGGCATGGATAAATGTGAAGCTTTAGTTTTAGATTGGTTTGGACCAAGACTTAAGGCACTGGATCCAGGAGCTGTATCCAAAGACGATAAAACTCGATTACAAGAATATCTTCAATCAAACAAACACCCGTTACCTCTTTACGAAGTCACTGAGATTAAAGGTAAATCACATGATCAGACTTTTTATGTTGAGTGTAACGTGGAGGGTTTAAAAAAAGCAGTAGTAGGCAAAGGTAATAGTCGACGTAGGGCTGAACAGAAAGCAGCAAAACAAGCATTTGAGAAATTAATTAATGATAGATAACCAGTCTGATAAAGAGAAACTAGTTAACACTCACTGTGGAATGATCGCCATTGTTGGTCGGCCAAATGTGGGTAAATCGACCCTGCTAAATAAATTGCTAGGTCAAAAAGTCAGTATTACTTCGCGAAAACCACAAACTACACGCCATAGAATAATGGGTATTGATACTGTAGATGACCGTCAGGCAGTGTATGTCGATACACCCGGATTACATATTGAAGAAAAGCGCGCAATAAACCGTTTTATGAACAGAGCCGCATCCAGTTCAATTGCAGATGTTGGATTAGTACTGTTTTTAGTAGAAGGCACTAAGTGGACCGATGATGATCAAATGGTGTTGACTAAAATTCAACAATCTGGCTCACCATGTTGGTTGATTGTTAATAAATCAGACAATGTAAAAGATAAAGAAACCATGTTGCCTCATCTGAAGTGGTTGGGTGAACAGCATAACTTCCAGCAAATTATGCCTATCTCAGCTAAAACAGGTAAAAATGTAGAGGAGTTGCGTGCCTTAGTTTTATCTACTTTGCCTGAAAGTGAGTTTTATTTTCCAGAAGACTATATCACAGATCGTTCAAGTCGTTTTATGGCATCTGAGATTGTTCGAGAAAAGCTGATGCGTTTTACCGGTGACGAGTTACCTTATTCTATTACTGTGGAAATCGAACAATTTTTACTTGCCGAAAATGGTATTTATCGTATAAATGGTTTGATATTAGTTGAACGTGATACTCAGAAAAGTATGGTCATTGGTAAAGGTGGACAGCGCCTTAAAACCATCGGTATGGAAGCACGAAAAGATATGGAGGTGTTGTTTGATGCAAAAGTATATTTAGAACTTTGGGTAAAAGTGAAATCAGGCTGGGCTGATGACGAAAGAGCATTGCGTAGCTTAGGTTATGGCCTAGACAATTAATATCTATCATTATTTGACAAGAGGTAAACATGCGTTCAATCAGCGATATTCGCCGAGATTACACTTTAGCAGGGTTAGACATTGATGATTTGACGGCTGAACCTTTTGCTCTTTTTGAGCAGTGGTTACAAAATGCAGTCGATGCAAACTTAGCCGATCCAACTGCTATGACTGTTGCAACAGTTGATAAAGAAGGTCAACCTTCCCAACGGATAGTGTTACTAAAAGATTTTGATGAAACAGGCTTCGTTTTTTATACCAATACCGGGAGTAAAAAAGCACAAGATTTAAGTCATAACAGTAAAATTTCGCTGCATTTTCCATGGACCATGCTTGATCGTCAGATCACAATATTAGGTGTTGCTCAGCAACTAACCTCAGTGGAAGTGGCTAAATATTTTATGACTCGCCCTAAACCTAGTCAAGTGGCTGCTTGGGCATCAGAGCAAAGCCGCCCTATTGGCAGTAAACAATTACTTATGCAGAAATTTTCAGATGCCACTGCTAAGTTTGCTAAAGAGGAAGTTCCATTACCTTCATTTTGGGGTGGATACCGAGTTGCTGCCAATCAGATCGAGTTTTGGCAAGGGGGAGAACACAGGCTTCACGATCGTTTTGTTTATACAAAAAATTTCGAAGGTAAGTGGCAAACAGAACGTTTAATGCCTTAATTATTTGGGTGAATTGTGTTGATAGATAGTCATTGCCATCTTGATTTTAGTTGTTTTGATCACGACCGTGTCGAGGTTCTGAACAGCTGCAAAAATTTGGCAATAGATAATATTGTTATACCAGGCACTCAAGCTAGCCAATGGCAAAAACAAATTGAGATGTGCCAATTGTATCCTCAACTCAGGTTCGCTTTAGGTCTGCACCCTTACTTTTTAGATAGTTTTGAACCAATTCATTTAGTTCTTCTAACTAATCTTTTAAACAAATATCACAATAAAGTACTCGGTTTAGGTGAGATCGGTCTTGATAGTCATATTGATGTTGATTGGAAACTACAATTATACGTTTTTGAACAACAGTTGATGATAGCCAAAAACCTTGCATTACCAATTATTTTACATCATAGAAACACACATAATGAACTGATACGCATACTTAAAACAAATAAGTTCATTCAGGGGGGGATTGTGCATGCTTTTTCGGGGAGTTTACAAGAAGCACATACCTATATCGACTTAGGGTTTAAAATTGGGGTCGGCGGAAGCATCACTTATTCTCGGGCTAATAAGACACGTAAAACGATTGCTAAATTGCCCCTTAGTTGTTTAGTCTTAGAAACGGATGCCCCAGATATGCCGTTGATGGGAAGACAAGGAAAAAGAAATAGCCCTGAATTTTTACCTGAGGTACTTGATAGTTTGATGGCGCTTCGCAAGGAATCTAAGCAAGAAATTCTTCAAGCATGTTTGCAAAACGTAAGCACCGGTCTGGTAAATTTATAAGAGACTATTGTTTAGATGAGCGAATAAGTTGTCTATACCTGACTTTATAAAATGCGCGAGTAATTAATATTCCAGCAATAGCAGCCAATATCATTAACATTTGTACCTGTTGATTGAGCTGTTTTTGATACTCGCTATGGTATGCCATCACTTTTTTTTCCTTCAGTATAATGCTCAAGTAACCGATCACTTGCTGATCGTGCAATATGTTTTGCACAAAAACTAGAGGAGATATAATGTTTGCTTTATAGGCATCAACGACTGATAACGTGGCGTTGTTATCTGATAATACTCTTCCTTTGTTGTCGAATAACGTCACACCGGCAACATGAGGATCTGCAGCGATAAAATTAAGTTGTTGGCTTAACTCATCCAAATCATTTTTTAAAAGCGAACTTATTAGTATGTTGCCAGACAAAGAAGATAAGCTAACACCCAACTGATCGGCTTGTTTAGAATGCCAGTTTAGCGATTGCTCAGAACTGATAAGCCAAAGGTTGATACATGCAATAGAACCCACAACGGCCAAAATCAGATTCGCTATTCGTTTAAATATTGAATAACGGCTAGGCCTTTGAAAGGGAGCAATAAAAACTGATGATTTAATTTTTTCCATGCAAAGACAATAAGGTAAATTGGTTGTGATGCCAAGCTAATCGCAACTAGGTTGCTAAAATAGCTTAGTGCACAGTAATAAAATACTCATTTGATGACGACTTTTATAAACTGCTTGGAAAAAGTATTGAAAACCATCGATTTAACACCATATTAGGCCCTCCACGGAATGGTCATTGGAGAATTATTATGATCTCAGTCAAAAATTTATTTAAATCATTTAATGGTTTCCAAGCCGTTAACGGTCTGTCATTTGAGA
>NZ_CAJXPA010000163.1 GCF_913058035.1 uncultured Paraglaciecola sp.
CTTCCATACCCTCTTTCTTGCACTCTTTCTTGCCATCTTTCTTGCCCATTTCCTTGCCCTTTTTCTCGCAAGTGGGGGGCGTTAAAGGGGAATCACAAAAAGATAAATCGACCGTCAAGGTCACTTTCACACGTCTTGGCGCGGTGCAACCAGCTTAGCGCTCGGTGTATCCGCAGAGATATATGATAAGGAGTTTTTTTTGGTTCGCCGCGATGAGGTTGGTTACGTGGCTTATAGGCCATTAGCTAACATCTTGCGTTTCCTTAACTGTATATTTGGCGTGTAAACATTTACTCAATATGGAATTAATTTACCCTAAAACAAACAAAATGCAAACAATAAAGTCCGGCTTAGCTTAATCTGGGGTGTATTGAAAAGACCAACGTGATGGCTAATCTGAAATGAGCAGCTTGCCCATATTAAAATGAGTCAAATAAAATGGTGCAGTACCTAATTAAAGCAAACCAACACCCTAATGCGCAGCGGCAAAAAATCAATGGCATGCGGTTCATTGATCTGAATTATGTTGAGAAAGGGTTAAATAAAGAGGATGGATGGATTGTTTTATATTTGCGGTGCAGTGGGTGATTAATTGCTAGTCATGAGTGAAAGCGGCTGGGACCTGCTCACACCATCACTATGCTCACATAACCACACTTCACGCATTTCACGCACTTCACAGCATTTTACTCACTTTACACTCTTTACAGTATTGTCATACTTCACAGCATTGTCATATTTCACAGCATTGTCACCATTTAAAGCATTGACAGCATTGACAGCATTGCCACCATTAACACTCAGTTTTACCACGGCATGGCTTACTAGCCGTAGCGCTCTTTGATCAGTTTTGTGTCGCTTCAATCGGGCTTATTTGCAGTACCTTTGGCGGCAATGAAATAAAGCCCTGTGCCCACTACCGAGATCAAACCCAGCATCTGATATGCCGCGGTACTCGCTTGGCTTGCTACCCATAGCGTGGATATTGTTGCGATCGCAGCAATGAGCAAATGCCACCATGGTGCCTTTGCACTGTTCCTATGATCCAAAACGGGCAGCGCCAAAGAAGACAACAGATACATCACCAAACGCGACAGCGTGCTTGCCACAGCTAACGCAGCAAAGCCCGCCCATAAGCTGAACAAAATGGCCGCCGCTCCATAAAATAAGATGGAGACATCGGGTGTCTGAAAGCGTTTAGATACATGGGAAAACATGTCTGGCAATGTGCCTTGTTCAGCCATTGCATAGGTCATGCGCGGGATAACGATACCGCCAGACAGCGTGTTAGCGCTAATTGAAAATGCGGCGGCCAGCGAGATTGCAATCACACCTGCATGTCCCATTACATTGCCCGCGGCGGCGGCGAGTGCACTTTCGTTTCCGACGACTTGTGGCGCGATGGCAAGGTAGGCCCAGATCACCAGCATATACAGCAAAGTAACCGCGGCCAACGTGGTGATCAGTGCCAGTGGCACGTTGCGTTTGGGATTGCGCAATTCGCCTGCAGCAAAGGTTGTGTTCTCGAACGCCATATAGGCATAAAATGTCAGTAATACCACACTTTCCAAGCCACTAAATTGTGGCAAACTTAAACCTACGGCGGGGTCGCGCGTTGCAAGGCCGACAATGACGAGTAAGATCAGCGGAGTGATTTTCACCACCGTCATAAAGCCAAGCGTTCCAACAGAGGCGCGCATCCCAACAAGACTTATCAACGTCGAAAACACAATAAAGGCGATCACCGCACCCGCTTTTAACGTGGGGTCTTCAAGAACTGGAAATAATACCGAAAGGTAAGCGATCATCACTTGCGTGTTTGCCGCCACAGCCACCACGCCAGAAGCATAACGCGCCCAACCCGCTTGGAACCCGAAGAACCGACCAAAAGCTGCACTGGCATATAAAACTGGGCCGCCATGTCGATCAAATCGGGTGGAAAGGATCGCGAAAACCAGCGTCAACGGCAAAATCAGCAGCGCGCCACACAACATCATCCAAGGGGCAAAATTGCCCACTGACGCTACCATGATTGCGGGCAATGCAAATATACCTGATCCGATCATACCGTTCACAGGGATCAGCGCCGTTCCCCAAAAGCCTACCGTTCGCGGCAACGCTTGGTTCTTTTCCAAATTGTCATCCCAAAATTTTACAAATGTAGTATGTGAGCACAATAAACGATATTCCTGACCTATTCAAATCGCTTACAACCACTTTAGGTCCAAAGTCCATATTAAAAACGCACTGTATCAAGTATGGGTTTTGACACGTTAATGCCGCACAGCCATGTACGCTTTTGGGACCCAGTCAATTGTATTTTTGATGACCCTTAAAGAGTTTTCTAATATTTACCATTAGATGCTAGAGCTGTATCAGTTACCGAGTATTAGCGACACCGTTAATATGTCACATATCAAACGTCATTATTATGCGCGTCACTTAACGATTAACACTTATGGCATTGTGCCTGCAGGTCATCAGTAAGACTGGAGCATTGCTCATTTGCGTGACAAATTTTAACGTTACCTTTAACGCTATTTTTAAAACTACCTTTGACACTATCTTTGACATCATCTTTGACACTATCTCTAACATTATCTCTAACACTAACCAAGATCATAGGCGTTGCATGGCGTCAGCAATTGCATGGGGCGGCATAAGCTTTGTTCACTGGGTGCGACGTCGGTTATTGATTAAGGTGATTAAGTTGAACAAGGCGATTAAAGCAAATTATATGCAACCAACATACAGATAGCTTCAAGGATGAAGGGCTATATCTGCCAGCGTTTACACGCAGCGTCATTGGGCGACGCGTAAAAATAGACAGTCGTAAGATTTATGGCTTTTATTTTTATTTGTTTTATTTGTTTTATTTGTTTTATTTTTTACTGGTTTTATTTTTACTGGTTTTATCGGGTCGCAAATACCTCTGACCAATTGACAGCCTGTAATTTTTTGATAAACCAATTTAGTGCCTGACCAGACATATCCTTATGCCAAGCCATATAAATAAACTCAGGCTGGCGTGGTACCTCAATTTCTTTTATCACTAAGGTGCCCTGTCTTAATTCATCAATAATCATATGTTTTGGCAAAAAACCAATCCCTAACCCCATGCTTTGAGCATTAATTTTTGCAGACATATTACTTACCCGTATCACTCGTCGGGTGTCTAATAATCCGGTCGTTCGTCTGATATATGATGTGGCTGAATCAGTAACAACGATAGATGCAAACTTTTTTATATCGTCGCCAGTGATAATCTGTGTTTTTTCAGCCAACGGGTGGTTTGCTGCTACCGCAAAGCAAAATTCAACTTTTGCTATTTCAACTACGTTAATATTTCCTTTGGGTAATTCACCTGTTGCCCCAACGACGATTTGTGCGTGATTAGACAGTAGAGACTCCCAAGAGCCACTCAACACTTCTTCATTTATCGAAATTTCTGTCATTTTGTTGAGTTGATCAAATTCACTGATAAGTGAAAAAATTATTGGCAACGGTACCAGTGTATCAAGCGTGATACTTAATTGTGTTTCCCAGCCCGTTTCTAACTGCTGAACTGCGTTTTCTAGAGCTGAAGTGGCAACCAATAGTTGTTGGCCTTGCTCTACTATTAATTGGCCAGCAGACGTCAAAACCGCACGTTTTTTTGATCTATCAAATAAGGCAACGTTTAAATCGCTTTCAAGCTTAGCGATGGTATATGTTAATGCAGATGGCACTTTGAATAAGACTTTGGCCGCGCCAGCAAAACTGCCTTGTTGATGTATGGCTTCTATTGCGCGTAACGCGTCTAAAGTGATGGCATTTTTCATTAAGCTGACTTTCTTTTTACGTTGGGTGTGGCTGTTTTAAATATTACATCGAATTATTTGAATTAACATTTTAAATAATTTCTATTTTTTCCTTTCAACGATAGCATTATAATAAAAAAAGTGGCTAATCGTTGTTAATTCAGTCAATTAGACGTCATTAATCATTAAATTAATATTTAATTATTTTGAAGTAATACGGATCAATAACATCAGCTATTCAGGTAATTTAACCCAGGTTAATTAATATCAACTGAAGCAATCGTTATTCTTTCATCAACAGGAGTAAAACCATGATCAATATTATTAAATCAGGATCAAGAGGCCAAGCAAACCATGGTTGGTTACAAAGCAATCATACTTTTTCGTTTGCTAACTATTACAACCCAGATCGTATGGGGTTTTCTCACTTGCTTGTTATTAACGATGATACGGTGAAAGCGGGCCATGGCTTCGATGCGCACGGTCATCGAGATATGGAAATTATAAGTTACGTTCTCGAAGGTGATATTGAACATAAAGATAGTCAAGGCAACTCACGAATACTTCCCGCGGGCGAATTTCAATTGATGTCAGCAGGCAGTGGTATTACCCATAGTGAATACAATGCCAGTGATACCCAATCATTAAAATTTTTACAAATATGGATAAAACCTAACGTACTTTCCGGTAAACCAAGTTACCAGCAAAAAGATTTTGGCCAGCAATGGGGACTGACTAAAGTGATTTCTCCCAATGGGGATGGCGACAGTTTACACATCAAACAAAACGCCACATTGTTTCAACTTTTTATGCAGCCTAATCAACATCAATTATTTACGATTGAAGAAGGTCATGACGTTTATGTGCATTTAATTGCTGGTGAAATTGAGCTTGATGGCAAACTTTTAAAACCAGGTGATGGTGCGAAAGTAGATAAACAATCAGCATTACATATCAGCTCGGCCAGTGATAAAAAAGTTCAGGCGTTGATCTTTGAGCTTGGAAAATAAATACCAAGCATGTCGGTTTAAAATGGGTGAGTATATTTAGGCATATGTTTTTTTATGAGGTTTTTTATGACGTTTTTTTATTAGATGAGCTTAAATCAATTAATGTGTCGTTCAGTGGTTTTGGTCTACAGAAGAACATTATGTATCGCGAAACTTAAATTTTGGCGACTAAAAGCTTTACCACAGTTTAGCTTTTTAGCGTGTGATTGATGGTTTGTTCGACAAATAAGACAATACAATCGAATACAAGGACTTAATTAACCGCTAACCTGCGTGTCCAATCACCGTTATGTTCCAACAAGCAAGCTTGTTCCGAATCAAAAAACACATGACGTCTAGCATCTTTGAGTAAAATACCTGCTTTTAAAAGTTGCTTTTGAATTTGCTTACGCAGTTCAATATCTTGTTCATTAAGCAACATAACATCTACCGACTTTGACTCGTCAAGTACACAAGTGATCACCAAGCTGCCTGGGAAATTGGCATAATTGGCAGAGTGAGTTAACCACTCAAAGCCAATTATGTTTTGTTTAGCCGTTTCGCAAACAATCGTCAGTGCTTTCACCACATTATTGTCTAACTTTTTGACTGTTTTATTCATAACTTTTTAGCTACTTGCCATAAGTACACAAGTAGACCGTGTCGCTTTTGACTTGAACTTTAAATTTTTGGTTAGCTTCAATAGTAAATTGTTGACTTGGACCAAAGGTTTCCCATTGCTCACTGTCGGGTAATTGCACGGTTAATGAGCCACTGACCACGGTCATAGTTTCAAATTCGCTGGTACCAAACTCGTAGTCACCCGCGGCCATAACACCTACTGTGGCAGGCAACGTATCCGTTTTAAACCCAATAGACTTAACTTTACCATCAAAATATTCACTTACTTCAAACATACTGTTCCCTATTAATCATATAAATAAATCCTGAGCACAATCTACCAGTTTTTATCGCGATTAAAGCCACTAAGAAAACCTAATGTAGAAGTAAAAGAACTAGAGCACTTCAAAATGTTATTTTCATACTTAGGCTAATCACTTTTATACCATTGTTTTTAATCACTTTTTCTTTTTGAAAATGTATTTACACGCTACCTCAGACCCTAAGAACGGTTACTTATTTGTCAACAGCAATAGCCTCAATCTAGATATTTTGCTCCATCGTCTTTTTTATTATGAAAGAATGCAACGCAGTAAAATCTAGGTTTTAATTTAGGTAAAATTTAAGCTTTGATTTAAGTTTTAATTTAAGCTTTGATTTAAGTTTGGTTCTAGGTCATTCAGGTATTAAATTATTCATAACACCTTTCTATCAATGCGTTTACTAAGACCAACAAGTAATATTGAAGTACTCGGGCCTACACTGTTTGTGTTCATCTCGACTTATTTTTTTTGACACAACAGGTTGCTACTATTATTTAAATTTTTGGATGTGCCCAATACAGGTGTTTTGATAAGAGTATTGACAAGTGATAAAGCGAATACCAAATCAATCATAGTCTTGCGTATGTGATTTTGTGATTTTGTGATTATTTGATTTTGTGATTTTAAATTTTGATGCTGTCTTGAATGTGAAAGATCCGTCTACGGTTTTGAGCAAATAGGGCCTAGTCGATTAGACATGATCATCTATATCAAAAAATAGCCAATAAACAAGCTGAGAACTCACTTTATCCTCAGTCAATCGATGAGCAGTATGTGTGGGCAATTTAATCGATGCTTGGTAAGTGTGATCATTAGATGTGATCATTAGGTGTGATCAATATCTATGAGCAATAGGTGTGATCAATATCTATGAGCAATATGTATGATCGGTAGGTATATTTTTATAGCTAATTTTATAGCATAGTTGTTCTTGTTGGCCTAAATCACTTAAGCGAACACTGACCAGTAAACTTTGCTAAATCAGGCCTTTATAACAACTGCCTGAATTTTGAAACTTAAAAGGAAAAACATGATTATTCAGCATCACGTTAAGGATATACAAACGACAACGGGTTTGATGCGTACATCAGTTTTTAGACCATCTGAGAAAGGAACATTTCCTACTATTATTTTTTACTCAGAGATATTTCAGCAGACGAGCCCTATTACTCGTAGTGCTCAAATATTAGCCAGTCATGGTTTTGTGGTGTTGGTCCCTGAGATTTTTCATGAACTCAATCCACTCGGCACGGTGCTAGCCTATGACGACGCTGGAAAAGATAAAGGGAACGCAGACAAATTCACTAAGCCACTCGAGCATCACGATTCAGATACCCAAGCTATGGTTGATTTTGTGCAGCAGCAACCTTATTGCACGGGTAAAATAGGTGTAATGGGTGTATGTATTGGTGGTCACCTTGCTTTCAGAGCAGCCTTGAACGGGCAAATATCTGGCGCCTTTTGTTTATACCCTACAGACATACACTCAAATACTTTACCTTGCGATCAAGGCAATGATTCTTTAACCAGAAGTGGCGATATTAGCTGCCCTGTCGTGTTGGTATTTGGCAAACAAGACCCGCATGTTCCCGCACAAGGTCGGGCAATTATTCACCAAACACTCAGCCAAAATGAATGCAATTTCAGCTATCATGAGGTGGTCGCGCAACATGCTTTTATGCGTGATGAAGGTGACAGATATGACGCAGCGTTAGCCATACAAATGTATAGAATGGCGACTGATTTTTTTCATCACTCTTTGCGCCTATAGCTGCGTAATGAAGTACTCATTGTTAACCATCAGCATCAAACCGACTCTTGCCAGACTCATTCTTGTCAAGCTCAGACTTGTCAAACTCACTTTTGTTAAACTGGCTTTTGTTAAACTGGCTTTTTGTTGCGTGTTAATGATGCATTGTTTTCACGCGATGTCTGTGACGCAAGACCAGTTTAAAGTACATGGATTATCTGCCTTTGAGAACGAACAGGCAAAGATGCTAAAAGACTGGCTCACTCAGGGAGTTAATGCAACACGCGACACCTTAGGCGTTTACCCTACGCCATTGGCGTTACATCTTTACCCAAGAGAGTCTAATCAACCTGTGCCATGGGCTTATACAAGGCGTGATGGAAAAGGCAGCGTACATTTGCACGTAGACGTTCGTTTTGGTCTCACAAAATTTGTCGACGACTGGACCATTTACCATGAACTCGCACATATGGCCTTACCTTATTTAGGTGATGAATATAGATGGTTTTCTGAAGGTTTTGCTAGTTTTATGCAATATCAAATTATGGCGCAAGCTGGATTATTAAAAGGGAAGTTAGTCGACAATTACCACACCAAAATTTCTCCACACTTACGGTGGTTCAATAGCGACTTAACGGCTGCATCCATTGCCACAAGATTGATGGACAATCAGCAATACCCAGCGGCCTATTGGGGAGGGGCTTATTTTTTTATCATCGCGGATCAATTATTAATAAAAAGACATAGCACAACCTTGACTGAATTAATTACTCACTATCAAGACTGCTGTCGCACACATGATAAGAATCTGGCGGATGTGGTGACTTCTCTGGACGGCATTTTAAATGAAGCATTATTCAGTCGTCTGTTAGAACAATATGAAAACAAACCTGCTCGTGAAGTGTACCCAGAAAATTTTGAGTGAAAATGCATTTGGGTCTCAGGTCTAGCGCTAGGTTTAGCAATAGGTTTAGACCAAGGACAACATCGTAAAGACTGTTGTTATGTTCACCCTATGAGTTTGCTCAATTGTTGATGAAAATGAACGATCGCCGGTTCAAAATGACCAAAAGTAAAAGCATCATTCGCGCCAGATTCGATACTTTTTTGTATTGACCTGACCAATGCTATATCTTCCATTGCACCTGTTTCAGTAACAAAGCTCAAATCCCGTTTAGCGGCTTCTAACGCACCTTGTTGATCGCCATCTTTAGTTGGGTTGGTTAGTTGATATATCGTTGTTCTAGTGGTGCGCAAATCGACAGGCTCGAGAATGATCACGTTTGTATGATGTGATAACACGGTGACAATAACATTTGGAAAAATATGATAAACGTAAGTTAATCTTCCAGATACGTCTCGTTCAGATGGTTCAACGTCGATAAGGCTTTCGATTCTTCTAAACGGAAACGTGACCCTAGCATGTGGACCACAGAATTCGATAATGTTGAGGTTATCGTAACCAAACGGATAGAAGGTATCAGGATGTGCAAATTTAATATGATAACCTTCCAAAAAACTTTCGAGATAAATTTTCCAGTTGGCTGAAACCGTTGCTTCATTCTTATTGATAATAATTTGGCTGGGCTGAAGAAAAGTGGGTAATTCCTCTAATGGATTCGCAGTCTGTGCTGTTGCATCTTGCTTGACAAAAATTAGCCCACACTGCTCAAAGACGTTAACTTCAACAAGACCATGCTCGGATTTGTCAAAACCCGGAAATCCTTGCTCATGGGGTATAGCTTGTAATTTGCCATCCAATCGATAAACCCAGCCGTGATAAGGACAAACAAAGGCTTTTTTGCAACCCGATTCGGAGACCAACTGCGTGCCACGATGTCGGCAGGCATTGATGAAAGCTCGAATTTTATTATCTTGACCACGGACCACAATTAGAGGAACACCTGCTACATTTTGAGTAATAAAATCTCCTCTTTTAGCTAATGAAGCACAGGGGCATATTGCTATGAGAGACTGCTTTAAAATAGACAGTTCATTTTGAAAACGTTTTTCTGAACAATAATTCTCAACGGGTTCACGCCAGACCTTGTCTCCCTGATCAGTTGTAGCGTTTTTAACATGGCATAATACCTGTTCTGCTACCTGAGTATTGTTCATATATTGTT